>JABMOV010000102.1 GCA_013203145.1 Fidelibacterota bacterium | reverse complement strand
GTTACGTCTGTTGTACGGAAATAGAATTGAGGACGATATCCATTAAAAAATGGAGTATGACGTCCACCTTCCTCTTTTTTCAATACATACACATTAGCTTTAAACTTTGTATGCGGTGTAATACTGCCTGGTTTGGCTAATACCATACCACGGCCTAATTCTTCTTTATCTACACCACGTAGCAACAAACCAGCATTATCTCCAGCTTGTCCTCGATCTAATATTTTGCGGAACATCTCTACACCAGTACATACTGTCTTGCGATTTACTCCCATTCCAAGTATCTCTAGCTCATCGCCCACTTTTACAATACCACGTTCAATACGACCAGTACCAACAGTTCCACGTCCTGTAATACTGAATACGTCTTCAACGGGCATCAAGAATGGTTTCTCAATATCACGTTCCGGTTCTGGAATAAATGTATCACAAGCTTCCAATAAAGCCTGAATCGATTTTTGCGCTTCTGGATCATCAGGGTTATTTAATGCGGTTAACGCACTACCCATGATAATTGGTGTGTCATCACCAGGAAAATCATATTCATTTAATAAATCTCTTAATTCCATTTCTACAAGCTCTAACAGTTCAGGATCATCCACCTGATCTGTCTTGTTCATGTAGACTACCATACTTGGTACATTTACCTGACGGGCAAGCAATACATGCTCACGAGTCTGTGGCATTGGACCATCTGCAGCACTTACCACCAGGATGGCTCCATCCATTTGGGCAGCACCTGTAATCATATTTTTAATGTAGTCAGCATGTCCAGGACAATCTACATGCGCATAATGACGATTCTCTGTCTCATACTCAACATGAGCTGTCTGAATCGTAATACCACGTTCACGCTCTTCTGGAGCGTTATCAATTGAGTCAAATGAACGAATCTCCGCAAAACCACGCTTACTCTGGCCTAACGTGATTGCCGCTGTTAAGGTCGTCTTACCATGGTCCACATGACCAATTGTTCCAATATTTACATGAGGCTTATTGCGCTCAAATTTTGCCTTTGCCATAGGTCCTCCTTACGACGCTTTCCCGTGAACACGTTCAATAATTTCTGTTTCAATGCTGCTTGGCACTTTCTGATAATGAGAAAATTCCATGTGAAAAACAGCACGGCCTTGAGTGATTGATCTTAAATCTGTAGCATATCCAAACATTTTACTCAAAGGCACTGACGCATTTATTACTTGAGCATCTTTTCTTTGAGTCATTCCATCAATTTTGCCACGGCGGGAACTAATATCGCCCATTACATCACCTAAATATTCATCTGGAGTCACTACTTCAACAGTCATGACAGGCTCCATCAATACAGGTGACGCTTTACGACAAGCTTCTTGAATAGCCATCGAACCTGCAATTTTGAATGCCATTTCTGAACTATCAACATCGTGGTATGAACCAAAAACAAGTTCAACGCGTACATCCTCAATTGGATATCCAGCTTTTATGCCGTTTTTCAATGCTCCCTGAATCCCTTGATTAACAGGATTTATATACTCGCGGGGAATAACGCCCCCAACAATTTTATTCTCAAAATGATAACCTTTACCAGGCTCATTTGGCGCTACATTTATAACAACATGTCCATATTGACCACGTCCACCAGACTGTCGAACAAATTTTGTTTCAATTTTTTCTACAGCCTTTGTTATTGCCTCAGTATATGCTACCTGTGGAGTTCCCACGCTAGCTTGCACTTTAAATTCTCTTAACACACGATCAATCAGGATTTCAAGGTGTAATTCACCCATCCCTGCAATAATTGTTTGCCCTGTATCTTGATTTGTTGATACTCTAAATGTAGGGTCTTCTTCAGATAATTTTACAAGAGCCTTGGATAGATTATCCTGATCAGCTTTGCTTACAGGCTCAACCGCAACCTCTACAACAGGCTCAGGGAAATCCATAGACTCTAACAGAATCTGTTTTTTCTCATCTGTTAATGTATGCCCAGTATTTGTTGATTTCATCCCGACTGCAGCAACAATCTCACCAGCTAACACTTCTTCTAAATCTTCACGTTTGTTTGCATGCATTAATACAATTCGGCTGATACGTTCACGCTTACCTGTATTCGGATTAAAAATATATGAACCTTTTTTTAACTGTCCTGAATAAACACGTATATAGGTTAGACGCCCAACAAACGGATCAGTCATAATTTTAAATGCTAACGCACTAAAAGGCTCATCAATACTCGGCTCGCGACTTAATACAATATCTGAATCACCAGGTTTTGTGCCTTTTATAGCACCAACATCCATCGGTGATGGTAAAAAGTCAACAATGGCATCCAACAACCGCTGAACACCTTTATTTTTAAAAGCAGATCCGCATAATGCTGGGACAAATGTATTATCCAAACAACCCTTTCGGATAGCCGCTTTTATCTCGTCGACGGTTATTTCTTCTTCGCCTAAATATTTTTCTAATAAATGTTCATCATAAGCGGCTGTCTCTTCGATGAGATGGTGACGATACTTCTCAGCGTCTTCCAACAAATCCTGAGGAATGTCGCTTAATTCAAATCTTGCGCCTAATGAAGATTCATTGTACAAAATTGCCTTCATAGATAATAAATCAATAATACCGGTAAACATATCCCCGGACCCAATTGGAATAACCAAAGGTAATGGATTGGCATGTAATCTTGATTTCATCATATCAATCACATGATTAAAATCTGCACCAACACGATCCATTTTATTTACAAAAGCGATTCGAGGTACATTGTATTTATCTGCTTGACGCCATACAGTTTCGCTTTGCGGTTCCACGCCGCCAACTGCACAAAATACAGCTACTGCACCATCAAGAACACGAAGAGAACGTTCGACTTCAACAGTGAAATCTACATGTCCAGGTGTATCAATAATATTTACACGATGATCGCTCCAATGACAGGTTGTTGCAGCAGAGGTAATTGTAATTCCACGCTCTTTTTCCTGCTCCATCCAATCCATGGTTGCACCACCCTCATGAACTTCACCAAGCTTGTGAGTGCGACCGGTATAATATAAAATACGCTCAGTTAATGTCGTTTTGCCGGCATCAATATGAGCCATAATACCAATATTTCGTACTTTATCTAGTGGAATATGCTTCATCGATTTTTATAGACTAACGGAAATGCGCAAACGCTTTATTTGCTTCGGCCATTCGATGAGTATCGTCTTTCTTTTTAATGGCTCCGCCTTCATTGCTTGCAGCAGATATCAATTCAAGCGCTAGACACTCTGCCATTGGGCGCCCCTTGCGGCTACGCGCTGCATTAATTAACCATAAAGACGCCAAATAAAATTGACGATGTCTGGGGACTTCAATAGGAACCTGGTATGTTGCGCCACCAATACGTTTTGATTTAACCTCTAAAGAAGGTGAAACATTTTCAACTGCTTTTTTAAAGATTTTTACACCTTCGGTTTTGGTTTTTTGACTTACCATTTCCATGGAGCCATAAAATATTTGCTCAGCGGCACCTTTTTTTCCACCACTCATCAAATAATTAACAAATTTGGCTACTGCCAAATCATTATATACTGGATCAGGTAAAATTTGTCTACGTTCTGGTCTTCTTCTTCTCATGATCTACAACTAAGCCTTTGGCCGTTTTGCGCCGTATCGGGACCGGCTTGTTTTACGATCAGCTACACCGGCAGTATCCAATGTACCGCGAACAATATGATATCGAACTCCAGGCAAATCCTTTACACGTCCACCTTCAATCAGAACAATTGAGTGCTCTTGTAAGTTATGTCCTTCCCCTGGAATATAAGCCGTGACTTCCATTCCATTTGTTAACCGGACACGAGCAACTTTACGTAATGCCGAATTCGGTTTTTTAGGCGTAGTAGTGTAAACACGTGTGCATACACCCCGTTTTTGAGGATTACCTTTTAAAGCAGGAGTCGCAGTCTTTTTGACTACCCGCTTTCTTCCTTTTCTTATGAGTTGGTTTATTGTTGGCATAGTATATTATTATTTAGCCTATTAATTTATTGAGTTTTTAGAAGTACAGTCAAACCCTTTTTACCATTTTTCAATGTATTTTAATAAAAGGCTAAACACCCTCTATTAAAGATTCCATTTCAGGTTCTTGCTCGTCTTTGCCTTCCACTAATATTGATCGCAAATCAGGAAAGCCTGTACCAGCAGGGATGAGTCGTCCGATGGTTACATTTTCTTTTAAACCACGTAAAGTATCTGTTTTGCCTGCAGTTGCAGCATCTGTCAAAACACGGGTTGTTTCTTGGAATGATGCAGCCGATAAGAAACTTTCGGTGTTTAGTGAAGCTTGAGTAATACCCATCAAAAGCGGTTCGAATGTAGCGGGATTCGTTTTGCGCGTTTTTACTGGCTTCTGTTTGTCTTCTTTTAATGACTTATTCATCTCTGTTACTTCAGATTTTTCAACAAGCATGTCTTCTTCAAGGTCTGAATCACCAGGATCTGTAACTACAACCAGATTAGCAATACGTTCATTTTCAGCAAAGAAATCAGGACGATCAACGCGTGCCGTTTCCAAGAACTTTGAATCGCCAGGTTCAACAACTTTAATCTTACGCATCATTTGTTTAACAATAGTTTCAATATGCTTATCGTTAATCGCAACACCTTGCAAACGATAAACTTCTTGAATCTCATTTACCAGGTATTCACGAACAGCACCTGGTCCTAAAATCTTAAGAATGTCAACTGGGGAGATTGCACCTTCACATAGTGGAATTCCCGCAGTAATAAAATCACCATCATGTACAATTACATGTTTACCGTATGGAATATTATAATTGCGTGAATCACCTTCTGTATTTTGAACAGTCATCTTTCTCACACCACGTTTGGTTTCACCAAAATGAACTGTACCATTGATTTCACTAACAACCGCCGGATTTGATGGCGTTCTAGCTTCAAACAATTCTGCAACACGTGGCAAACCACCGGTAATGTCACGAGTTTTTCCAATGTCTTTTTGAATTTTGACAAGCGTTTGTCCACGTACAACGTTTTGCTTATCAGAAACCACAAGTGTAGCTCCAACAGGTAATATAGTACCACCAGCAAGGACATTTCCGTCTTTATCTGTTAGCTCAATATGTGGACTTAAACGACGATCCTTGGATTCAATAACAACCATCTGTTTTTTACCACCCTCAACAGCCTCAACCTGAAATGTTTCACCTTCATCAAAATCTTTCAGATTAACCGTTCCCGTCTGACGTGCAAGAATAATATCGGTGTAAGGATCCCACTGGAATAGTCTAGTCTTTGCTTTAATGCTATCTCCATCAGAAATGAATATATTAGCTCCATATGGGACATTGAATTCTGTCAAAACTTCATCAGGCTTTTTAGTATCCATGATATTTAATTTTGAATGTCGTGCTAAACAACGGCGTACGTTGTTACCAGATTCATCCATGGAATCTGCAAATTCATAATTTTCAGAGAATTTAATAATACCTGCATATTTGGATTTCATGTCTGATTGTTCAATAATACGAGTAGCTGTACCACCAATATGGAACGTCCGTAATGTAAGCTGAGTACCTGGTTCACCAATACTTTGTGCTGCAATAATTCCAACAGCAGTTCCAATATTTACTTCTCGGTGTAAAGCTAAATTCCAACCATAACATTTTGCACACACACCTTGACGTGATTCACAGGTTAAAACAGATCTTATTCGAATAATTTTTGCATCACTATCCGCAATAATATCTGCTTCTCCTTCATTGATGATAGAACCAGCTTTAATCTTTATTTCACCGTCAATGATAAAGTCATCTTGGATGGTTCTTCCTAATACACGGTCACCTAATGGTTCAATAATCTCTTCACCTTCTTTAAGGTCAGAAACCATAATACCATTGATTGTACCACAATCCCTTGAATTAATAACTATGTCCTGAGCAACATCAACTAAACGGCGGGTCAAATAACCTGCATCAGCTGTTTTTAAAGCAGTGTCAGCCAAACCTTTACGAGCACCATGAGTGGAAATAAAATATTCCATCACAGATAGGCCTTCTTTAAAGTTTGATGTAATAGGTGATTCAATAATTTCACCCTTACCACCGGTCATAGATTTTTGCGGTTTCGCCATCAATCCACGCATACCAGCGAGCTGTTTGATCTGATCTTGACTACCACGAGCACCTGAATCGGCCATTACAAACACTGGATTAAATCCATCTCTGTCAGCACGCAATTCATCCATCATCGCAGCCGCAACTTTATTAGTTGCATGTGTCCAAACATCAATAACTTTATTGTAACGCTCACCATCAGTTAAAACGTGTCGTTCATACTTCTTTTGTATTTCGTCAACTTCTAACGATGCTTCATCGATAATATCATTCTTCTTCTTAGGAATAATAATATCGCTGATTGAAATAGAACTTCCACTTTCCGTGGCAATTCTAAATCCTAATTCTTTTAAATTATCTAGGAATTTGACAGTTTTATGGTTTCCGGCTATCAAATATGTTTGGTTAACAACAACACCAAGTCGTTTCTTGGCAATGATATCATCAACATATTCCATTTCTTCAGGTAGAATAGAATTAAATAAAACTCGACCAACGGTTGTTTTTTTAATCCAATTACCATTATGACGAACATTAATGATTGCATGGAGACCAACAACTTTATTATCGAGAGCAAGAATTACTTCACCAAAGGATCCAAATGATTTTCCTTCTCCAACATCGCCTTTTTTAGGTCTTGTAAGATAGTAACAACCCAAAACCATGTCCTGCGAGGGAATTGCAATTGGTTTACCATTTGCTGGATGTAAAATGTTATGACTAGACAACATTAACACGCGGCATTCCATTTGCGCTTGTAATGATAATGGTACGTGAACAGCCATTTGGTCACCATCAAAGTCAGCATTAAACGCCGCACAAACTAATGGATGGATTTTAATAGCTTTACCATCAACCAAGATAGGTTGAAAAGCCTGTATCCCCAATCTATGCAAAGTAGGAGCTCGGTTTAGTAGTACCGGATGATCTTCAACAACATACTCTAATACTTCATAGACGATGGATTCGCGATTCTCAACCATCATTTTCGCGCTACGAGGTGTCTGAGCATATCCACGTTTTATTAATTCATTTACCATATGGGGTTTGAATAACTCAAGCGCCATATTCTTCGGTAAACCACATTCGTGCAATTGAAGTTCAGGTCCAACAACAATAACAGACCGTCCTGAATAATCAACACGTTTACCTAAAAGATTTTGTCTGAAACGACCCTGTTTACCGCGAAGCATATCTGAAAGAGATTTCAATGGACGTCGGGTACCACTACGGATAGCTGTACGACGACGGCTATTATCGAATAAAGCATCAACAGCTTCCTGCAACATACGTTTTTCGTTTCGTAATATTACATCAGGAGCTTTAATCTCCATCAATTGCTTTAACCGGTTATTTCTAATAATTATACGACGATATAAATCGTTTAAATCACTTGCAGCAAAACGACCACCTTCTAAAGGCACCAATGGTCGCAATTCTGGTGGTATTACAGGTAACACAGAAATGACCATCCATTCAGGACGGTTTACACGCTTTTTCATACCATCAGGTAAAAATTCTTTTACAACTTTGAGACGTTTCAAGGCATCTTCTTTTTTCTGTTTTGATTTCGATGTCTTAATTATTTCTTGTAGCGATTTTTGCAACTCATGCAAATTAAGTCTGGAAAGTACTTCCCTAAGTGCTTCACCGCCCATAGCTGCATAGAAATGATTTTCATCATCTCTTTCTTCTTCAGTAACAGCAAAATATCCAAATTCACGTTCTAGCTCGAGAAATTCTTCTTCTGAAAGCATTTCATTTGGTTCGTGTCCACTTTTACCAGGATTAATAATAATAAAAGATTCATAATAAATGATTCTTTCTAAATCCTTAGTACTAAGTCCTACCAAATAACTTAATTTGGATGGAATTGATTTCAGGTACCAAATATGTACAACTGGAACCGCCAAAGTAATATGTCCCATGCGTTCACGACGGACTTTTTTACGAGTGACCTCTACTCCGCATCGATCACAGATAATCCCGCGATAACGAATCCCTTTGTATTTACAACAATGACATTCATAATCTTTTACAGGACCAAAGATTTTCTCACAGAATAGACCATCTTTTTCCGGTTTATAGGAACGATAATTAATGGTTTCCGGTTTAATAACTTCACCATAAGATCTAGCTAACACTGATTCTGGTGAAGCTAATCCAATAGTTATGGTTTTATAACTTTTGGTGGTATCAATTTTTGTTGATTGGATGTAAGTCAAATTTCCACTCCCTTAGTCTAGTTCTATATCGATTCCCAAGCCCTGGAGCTCTTTAATAAGTACATTGAATGATTCAGGAGAACCAAATGGAGGCATATCTTCTCCGCGAACAATCGCGTTGTATACCTTCGAGCGGCCTTCGACATCATCCGATTTAACGGTGAGGACTTCTTGAAGTGTGTGAGCAGCACCGTATGCTTCAAGTGCCCATACTTCCATTTCACCAAATCGTTGACCACCAAACTGTGCTTTACCACCCAAAGGTTGTTGGGTAATAAGTGAGTAAGGCCCAGTGGATCTGGCATGCATTTTATCTTCAACCATATGACTCAATTTCATCATATAGATATTTCCAACCGTTACTGGATTATGGAAATATTCGCCTGTACGTCCATCAATTAATTGAGCCTTTCCTGTTAAAGGAAGATTTGCTTTCTTAAGCTCTTCTTCAACTTCTTCAGGTCCAGCACCATTAAATACGGGTGTTTCATAACTAACACCTAAAATCTCTCCAGCCCAACCAAGCATAGTTTCATATAGCTGACCCAAATTCATACGCGATGGAACACCAAGTGGGTTCAACACGATATCAACGGGTCTTCCATCTTCCATGAACGGCATATCTTCTTCAGGTACGATAGCAGCTACAACACCTTTATTTCCGTGCCGACCAGCCATTTTATCGCCAATTTGAATCTTACGTTTATTCGCCACGAAAACTTTGGCTAATTTTAAAATCCCAGGTTGAAGTTCATCACCCACCCGAAGTTTAAAGATAGAACGCTCAAGATTATCTTCGATACGTTTCCATTCCAATTTGAATATGCGCCATACTGTTCTGATATTTTTCCAAGCAGATTCAGATTCAACCCATGGAGTGTCCTGTGCGAATCGCTCCAAATCATATGATTTTAGACGTTTATCAGTAAGTTTTGTACCTTTTTTAATTAAGGTTTTTCCTGAGGAACGATCACGAATACCAAAGGAAATTTCATCCTTTAATAGTTCCATCAATTTGTTGTCGCGATTTACTTTTAGCGTCTTTTTACGATCACGTGTAGACAATTGGAGTTCTTCCAATTTCTTCCGATCTTCAGCTTTGGTTCTTGTACCACGTTTTTCAAATAGTTTTGTTTTTAATACGATTCCTTTTATTCCAGGTTCTGCACGCTTAGATGCATCTTTAACATCGCCAGCTTTTTCGCCAAAAATAGCACGGAGTAATTTTTCTTCAGGTGTTGGGTCTGTTTCACCTTTCGGCGTCACTTTTCCAATTAGAATATCTCCCTCTTTTACAGCAGCCCCAATGCGAATAATACCTGATTCATCCAGATCTTTAGTCGCTTCCTCACTTACATTTGGTATTTCAGGAGTTAATTCTTCTTCGCCACGTTTTGTATCACGTACCTCTAAATCAATCTCATTAACATGAAGAGATGTAAATACATCGTCTTTTACGAGGCGTTCACTTAGAACGATAGCATCTTCAAAATTATAACCACGCCACGGCATGAAAGCAACGCGCACATTGCATCCCAACGCCAAGCGACCATTATCAGTAGAAGCCCCGTCTGCGAGTACCTGTCCTTCAACAACCTTATCACCAACTTTCACAATTGGTTTTTGGTTGTGACACGTATTTTGGTTTGAGCGATGGTACTTGCGAAGTTTTAATTCAATAAGATTTTGACCTTCGATCAAGTTTAATTCATCAGGAATTTCCTCAATGCGTACTGTGACCTTAGTTGAGTCGACATAAACAACTTCACCCGCGAATGGAGCAACAACTGTTGCTCTAGAATCGATTGCTACTTTGGACTCAATCCCTGTCCCAACAATAGGAGATTTTGGTCTCATTAATGGTACGGATTGTCGTTGCATATTAGATCCCATTAATGCCCGGTTAGCATCATCATGTTCTAGGAATGGAATCAAAGCAGCAGCAACACTTAATATTTGGTTTGGAGCAACATCCATATACTCAACTTCTTCAGATGCTATAATTGGGAAATCTCCACGAATTCGAACACGAAGTTTTTCTTCTCCAATTTCACCAGATTTTTTCATTGATGTATTTGCCTGTGCGATTAATACCCGATCTTCATCATCAGCAGATAAATATTCAATAATGTCTGTAACATAGGCTTTATTATTTTTCTTCTCAACTTCACGATAAGGTGCTTCAATAAATCCATGACGATTAACTCTTGCAAGCAACGCTAATGAAGAAATAAGACCAATGTTTGGACCCTCAGGAGTCTCAATAGGACATAAACGACCATAATGAGTATAGTGAACATCACGCACCTCAAAACCAGCACGCTCACGAGTTAAACCACCTGGCCCTAATGCCGAAATACGCCTTTTATGCGTAATCTCAGCTAACGGATTTGTCTGGTCACCAAACTGTGATAACTGACTCGTGCCGAAAAATGTATTAATTACCGTCGTCACAACACGTGAATTGATCAAATCTTGTGGAGTAATTGATTCTTGCTCACGGAGGTTCATACGCTCATGAATTGTACGGATCATTCGACTTAATGCAGTACTAAATTGATCCTTTAATTGTTCTCCAATCGTCCGTACACGACGATTTCCAAGATGGTCTATATCATCAGTGCCACGCTCACCACGACGCATTAGAATCAAAGTACTCAACACCTTAATTATGTCATCCATGGTAAGAACAGTGCTCTCAACAGGGACGTCTAAATCAAATTGTTGATTTAACCGATAACGACCTACTTGACCTAAATCATATTTCTTTGGACTAAAGAATATCCGTTCAATAAACTTCTGTGCAGTTTCTAAGTTGGGCGGTTCGCCAGAACGAAGTAACTGGTAAACGACTTCTAAAGCTTCTTCAGTATTGTGCGTAGGATCTTTCTGCATGGTATTTAATAACAGCATGGAGGCAAAATCATTGTCCGCGTCAACTACATCAATAGATTTTATCTTTGCAGTTTTTAATACATCCAATAATTCTTGATCAACAACTGCACCACTTTCGCAAAAGATTTCTCCAGTTTTCTCATCAACAATGTCGCTGACAACACTTTTGCCTAATGCTTTAAGGGCCGTTTTGCCCCTCAAAGTAACACTTATAATTGATTTAAAGGCACGGAAGATATCTTCATTTGTTGAAAATCCTAGAGCACGTAATAACATAGTGACAGGGAATTTTCTACGACGATCGATAATTACAAACAAACAGTCATTTATGTCAGTCGTAAAATCAACCCATGAACCACGAATTGGAATAATTCTTGCTTGATACAATTTTGTACCATTCGGGTGCGTAGTTTGATCAAAGAACACGCCTGGAGAACGTTGTAACTGACTAACAATTACCCGTTCAGCACCATTAATAATAAAGGTGCCTTTTTCTGTCATGTATGGAATATTTCCAAAATAGACATCCTGCTCGATAGATTGATCATATTCGGTGCGTTTTTCTTCATTTGTAATATGAAGTACCATCTTGACTTTTAGTGGTGCAAAAAATGTCACACCACGATCAATACATTCTTCCGCAGAATATTTCGGTGTTCCTAAATAGTAGTTTTTATATTCCAGAACGTAATTCCGATGTGAATCTTCAATCGGGAAAACATTTTGAAATACTTCTTCTAAACCAATAGGAATACGCTGATCCTCCAAAGCATGTTCTTGGAGGAAGAGCTTATAAGACTCGGTCTGTATAGACAGAAGATCAGGTATATCAACGATCGAGTCTATCTTTTGAAAAGATATTCTCTTGGTTGATTTACTATTAACGGCTTTCAAAAAAGCCTCCTTTGTTACGGGTTATGCTCAAATAAGGGTATGAGTAAACTAATTCCCCTATTTCAATTCGACAGTCGCGCCAGCTTCTTCTAACTTAGCTTTGAGTTCTTCAGCTTCAGCTAGTGATACACCTTCTTTTATTGCTCTTGGTGCTTCATCGACTAATCCCTTGGCTTCTTTTAATCCAAGATTAGTGATTCCCCTAACAACTTTAATTACATTGATTTTTTGCTGACCTGCTGCAGTTAATACTACATCAAATTCAGTTTGTTCTTCTGCTTCGGCCTCAGCGCCTGCAACTGGTGCAGCGGCTAGGGCTACTGGGGCAGCAGCTGTAACGCCAAACTTTTCTTCAATCTCTGAAATCAATTCAGAAATTTCAATCATGTTGGCACCTTCTAGATAAGTAAGTACATCTGTTCTTGAAACAGCCATTGTCTCACTCCTTTAACTTAATTCGTTATTATGATTTTTGATCTTTTAAACTGTTTAACACACCAACCATGTTCGACATTGGCGCACTTAGGGTACGAACAAATTTCGTCATCGGGCTTTGTAGCATTGCTACTAACATAGATAACAATTCGTCACGTGACGGAAGATCGGCGATTCTAAGGAATTCTTCTCCACCTAGGACTTCACCATCGAAGAGAATGCCTTTTACTTTAGGCAAATCGTGATCTTTCGTAAACTTTTTTAATACTTGAGCCGGTGTAGTAGGCTCATCATATGAAATTGCAATAGCAGTTGATCCTTTAAGGATCTCTTCCAATCCTGAGATATTGTTTTCTGCTGCTGCAATTTTCAGCAAAGTATTTTTTACAACTTTATATTCTATCGAAGTATCATAAAATTGCTTTCTCAATTCAGTAATTCTAGCGACATCTAACCCAAGAAAATCAGTAAAATATATTGCGCTAGCTTTTTCAATTTTACCTCTAAGTTCCTCGACGGAATTTATATTTTTTGTATTTGGCATAATGATTACCTTAAGCTTGCTAAATCAATATTAATACCAGGACCCATTGTAGAAGACACTGTGAATTTCTTCAAATATATTCCTTTTACTGAACCTGGTTTCGCTTTCAACAGTGTGCTATAAACTGTTTTAATATTTTCAACTAATTTATCTGCATCAAAAGAAAGCTTTCCACATCCAGCATGAACAACGCCGTTTTTATCAACGCGCAATTCAATTTTACCAGCTTTCAACTCTTTTACAGCATTTGCCACATCCATGGTGACTGTACCACTCTTTGGATTCGGCATAAGCCCACGTGGACCAAGAATACGACCAAGTTTACCCAACTGACCCATCATGTCTGGAGTGGCAACAATTTTGTCAACTTCAGTCCAACCACCTTTAATTTTCTCAAGATATTCTTTGTTACCAACGAAATCTGCACCAGCTTCTAAAGCTTCTTTTTCTTTGGGTCCTTGCGTTATGACCAATACTGAAACTTCTTTTCCTGATCCATTTGGTAAGCCAGTCGTGACTCTAATGTTTTGATCTGCATGACGCGGATCAACATTTAGTTTCACTGCAATATCAACTGATTCATCAAATTTGGTGTATTTTAATTCATGTAATAGGCGAATAGCTTCATCAATTTCATATGTTTGATATTTATCAAACTTTTCGACCAATACTTTTTGATTTTTTGTAGTACTCATTACAATTACTCAACCACTTCAATGCCCATACTTCGGGCAGTTCCTCTAATCATTCGTACGGCTTGATCAATAGTATTTGCATTAAGATCTTTCATTTTGATCTCTGCAATATCTTTCAAATCATCCACCGTCACTTTACCAACCTTTTCACGATTGGGCTCCCCAGAACCTTTTTTAATCTTAGCTGCCTTAAGCAATAAAACAGCTGCCGGGGGAGTCTTTGTAATAAAGGTAAAACTCCGATCAGCATAAACAGTGATTTCAACTGGCGTTATCATCCCAGCTTTTTCCTGTGTTGCCGCATTAAACGATTTACAAAATTCCATAATATTAACACTATGTTGCCCAAGAGCCGGGCCAACCGGTGGTGCAGGATTTGCTAAACCTGCGGGAATTTGTAATTTTATAAAACCTATTACTTTTTTTGCCATGACAATTCTTTACTTTTCCAGTTCAACCTGTAAGAAATCCAATTCAATTGGTGTCGGCCTTCCAAAAATGCTAACCGAAACCTTTATTTTTTGCTTTTCAGCATTTATTTCCTGTACGTACCCAGGGAAATCCATAAATGGACCATCAACCACTTTTACTGCATCACCGACTTTATATGGATGTGCAATAACTTCACGATCTTCACCAGCTTCAACAACACCAAGAATACGATTTATCTCCTCAGGTTTAATAGCCTGCGGCTTACCTTTTGGTCCAACAAAATTCAGAATGCCATTAATGGATTCTACTAAATAACGTGTTTCGGCAGTCAACTCCATTTTTACAAGCATATATCCAGGAAAGAAAACTTTATTTTTAACTTTCTTTTTGCCTTCGCGCATCTCTACAATGTTTTCTGTAGGCACTAATACTTCAGGAATCAATTCCAACATATTTTCACGCTCTATTTCAAGAAGAAAAGCATCGCGGATTTTTTTCTCTTTACTAGAGATAACTCTAAGTGTATACCATTCCATAATTATAACAAGAAACTAAGTACTCGATTGAGAATTAGGTCCACAAGAAACAGAAATACTGCCAAAAGAAGCGATAAGTTTAGAACAACATACGTCGAACCTTTTAACTCATCCCACGAAGGCCAGGATACCTTATGCATTTCCAATTGGACGCTTTCAAAAAAGTCTTGTATTTTCTTTATCATTTCCTCAAAATTCCTGTTTCATATTTCCAGAGTATGCATATTAGATTTTCAGCAGGAGCGGCAGGAATCGAACCCGCAACCCCCGGTTTTGGAGACCGGAGCTCTACCAATTGAGCTACGCTCCTATAATATCGCAAAACATGATTCTATTAACAGACTACTTCGTCTCTTTAAAGATGACGTGTTTCCGAATAACCGGATCGTATTTTTTGTATTCAACTCTTTCAGGATGCAAACGGCGACTCTTAGTTACCGTATAACGATATCCCGTACCAGCTGTACTTTCAATGTGTATAATATTACGTTTACTATTACCAGCCACAATAGGGTTCCTTACTCTAAAATCTCGGTTACAACACCTGCACCAACTGTATGTCCACCTTCACGAATAGCAAAACGTAATTCTGTATCCATTGCAATTGGTATAATCAATTCAATAGACAATTCAATGTTGTCACCTGGCATGACCATCTCTGTTCCTGCCGGTAATGTTGCAACACCCGTTACGTCTGTTGTACGGAAATAGAATTGAGGACGATATCCATTAAAAAATGGAGTATGACGTCCACCTTCCTCTTTTTTCAATACATACACATTAGCTTTAAACTTTGTATGCGGTGTAATACTGCCTGGTTTGGCTAAT
>JABMOV010000012.1 GCA_013203145.1 Fidelibacterota bacterium | reverse complement strand
TGGCAATCTTGGTTATTCGGATTGGCATAGGATTCATGTTTATTCTTCATGGATACCCAAAATTGTTTGGAGGGATTGAGAAATGGATATCCCTTGGAGAACTTGGACCTGGTAGTTTGGGTATACATTTTTGGTATCCATTCTGGGGATTTATCGCTGCTGTTTCTGAAACGGTAGGTGGATTATTTCTCATATTAGGAATCTATGTACGATTATCCTCACTAATGTTGTTCTTAACGATGCTTTTCGCTGCTGGATTTCACATTGCTTCCGGAAAGGGTAGTCCATACCATGCCATTGAATCCGCTATAGTATTTGCAGGTCTATTTCTATCAGGTTCCGGGAAATATACGATTTACCGGTTTATAAAAAAATGAAGACGGTACTTTTTGAAGAACAGGGTGATCCATCCGTCCTTCAATGGATTGACTATCCAGATCCTATTCTGACTCCATCCCAGGTAATTATCGACATAAAAGCCGCAGCCATGAATCATTTAGATCTTTGGGTTCGGCGAGGGATTCCAAATGCTCCATTACCCATGATTCCAGGTAGTGATGGCGCAGGAGTTATATCCCAAATTGGCGATGAGGTCAACGATTTCAACATTGGGGATCGAGTGGTAATCCAACCACTGACTTATTGCGGAAATTGTGAGGCATGCAAAAATGGCCAAGAAAACTTTTGCCAGTCATTTGGTATTATCGGAGAATCAGAGCTGGGAACAAACAGCGAAAAAATGGCAATTGACGCCAAATATGTTTATAAAATTCCAGACAATATGGACTTCGAAACTGCTGCTGCTTTTCCATTGGTTTCTGAAACTGCGTACACTATGTTGATTCATAGAGCGAAAATGAATCGTGGGGAAACTATTTTTATTTGGGGAGCTTCATCTGGTGTTGGACATATAGCAATCCAAATTGCCAAAGTTTTTGGTTGTACTGTCATTACGTCAGTCGGTGATGCTAATAAAGCAGAATTTGCCAAATCGCTAGGTGCCGACCTCGTATTAAATTATAGAACGCAAAATATTGTAGATGAAGTAAAAAAATACACAGATGGTAAAGGTGTAGATATTGTATTTGAACATGTGGGAACAACAACCTGGGATATCAGTACACGCATCCTTGGGCTTGGTGGACGAATTGTTACCTGCGGGGCTACAACAGGAGCGAAAGTAAATATTGATTTACGACACATCTTTTACAAACAACAATCCATAATTGGATCAACCATGGGAAGTGTGGCAGCTTTTAAAGCCATGTTTGCATTGGTTTCCGAAGGAAAAATTACTCCCCATATTGGAAAATTATTTCCCATGAGTCAAATTGTGGATGCCCATAATTATTTAGAGCAAGGCAATCAAATTGGTAAAGTAGTTCTTTTAACTTAATGGTATTACAAAATCAAAGATCAATATGATAATATTAAATAAATATAGCGTAATTATTATAAGTCTAATTCTTTTTTCCAGTGCATATGGTAAGAATTGGCAAAACAGTTTCGGTCTCGTTGCTGGAAATAGCGGAAGTGGAATAAGCTATCAAAAATCAACAAAAATCAATTCCAATATTGCTTTGGGCGTCCATACTAAATTATATGACATCAAAGCTGAAAATGAATTTGTTGTATACAATCGTTACACTGGTCAACCTGAAAAAACTTCTGAGAAATACCTAATATTGATCCCCACGTTTGGGTTTATCAACTATTATCCTTTTGAAGGAAAAATTGAAAATAATATCGCTCCATTTATAACTATTCAGTCCGGTCCATTATTCACATTAGATGCAAATGAATTCAATGATAAGTTCTTCGATCGCTGGCAGAAAGCCGGCACATATTTGACGATAGGCGGTCATTTTGGTGTAGGCGTCGATATCCTGATGCAAGGCGGTTCACAAGTGACAGTTTCAGCCGGGAATGATATCTATCCTATGAAGAAAACCATTGATGGAAAGACAAGATATGGCGGCCTTGCTTTAGAATTTTCCTTTTCAAAATCATTCTAATGGCTGATAGAACATTCAGCATCATTTATCCTGAGAATATCCATGGAAATTCCTTCAGTCTGAATGATGATGAGAGCCATCATCTTGGCCGTGTTCTTCGGAAAAAGTCGGGTGATACAGTTTGGTTAATTGACGGACAAGGGATGGCTTATGAGGGGTTGATTGAAGAGCTACATCCCAAAGTATCCGGGAAAATCATAAAGTCGCACAAACAGTTTGGGGAAAATCCCAGGGATGTCCATTTGGTTTTGGCAATTCTAAAACGTACTGCTTTGGAGACTGCCATAGAACAGGCGACCGAAATGGGTGCTCGTTCAGTTACGTTGCTAATCACTGAGCGAATTGTTAAAAAACAGTTCAATCGGACTCGATTGGAAAAAATTGTTAAATCTAGTTCAAAACAGTGCGGACGATGTCAATTTATGGAAATCACTGGACCTGTCACTTTGAACGAATTGACGAAGTCTATAAATTTTATTTCTAGTACTGTATTTGGTTGCCACTGGATAGGAGAATCTTCAATCTCATCCATTCTGAAGAATTCTGATTCAAGTATTTATTGTTTAATCGGACCTGAGGGTGATTTTTCATCAGGAGAAATTGAGATCCTACAAAGCAATAATATACATTTTGCTACTTTGGGTGATCGACGGCTTCGTTCCGAAACTGCCGTAAGTACTGCCTTGTCAGTAATTAATGAAACCATGATAGGAAGAAATTCATGAATGATTGTTTATTCTGAAAAATTGTTAATAAAGAGATTCCTGTTGATAGCGTTTATGAGAATCAACTGATACTTGCCTTTCGTGACATAATACCGCAAGCACCTACAC
>JABMOV010000101.1 GCA_013203145.1 Fidelibacterota bacterium | reverse complement strand
CTTGTGGTAGTGGAGCATTTTTAAATCAATCATTAGAATTTCTAATAGCAGAGCATAGATATATTGACGAATTGCAAGCTAAACTATTTGGTGCTTCAATGATATTAAGCGAAGTAGAAAACTCAATTTTAGAGAATAATTTATATGGTGTAGATATTAATGAAGAAAGTGTTGAAATTGCTAAACTTTCTCTTTGGCTAAGGACAGCACAAAAAGGCAGAAAATTAACCATATTAAACAATAATATTAAATGTGGAAACTCTTTAATAAATGACCCCGAAATTGCAGGAGACAAAGCATTTAATTGGCAAAACGAATTTCCGAAAATCTTCCAAAAAGGCGGTTTTGATGTTGTAATTGGAAATCCTCCATACGTTTTCACTAGAACAGGAGAATTTATGGAAAAATCTAAAAACTATATTTTAGACTATGTTCTTGAAAACTCTATTTCAACGACATCAAAAGGATTAAATATTCAAAAAGGAAAAATTAACCTATTTGCAATTTTCATAATAAAAGCCATTGAAATCTTGAATGAAAAAGGATTGCAAAGTTTTATAATACCAAATAACATCCTAAGAGCAACACCTTACGAAGCAATTAGAAAGTATTTATTAGAAAAATCTGCCATAAATGAAATCGTTGATTTAGGTAAGGATGTATTTTCGGATGCAACTGTTTCTACAGTGATTATGTCGCATTCAAAGTTTAAAGAAAAAAATACTATCAAAATCACAAAAAACATAATTGATTTAGTATCTGAAAATTGTGAAAAAACATTTGTTCCTCAAGTGTTTTTCTTGAAAAATGAACAATATGTTTTGAATATTTTAGTGGATGAAACAGACATTAAAATTATTAATAAGATTGAAAAACAAAATGGAAAATTAGGAGATTATTTCAAATATATTTCGCCTGGTATTGATGGTGATAAAAATAAATATGTTTCTAATAATCCCATTAATGAAAAGTACAAACCATTACTTTATGGAAAATCCTTCACACGATATTTAATTCGTGAATCTAATAATTTTATTCTTTATGACAGGAAACTTCTGAATAGAGCAAGAAGCGAAGAAATTTATTTAAGCGATAAGATTATCATTCAAAGAATAAGTGGAGGTCTAATGCCAATTACGGGTACTATTGATAAAAACAAATATTATACTTTTAATTCCGTAAATAACCTTGTTCCTAAAACAGAATTTAAAGAGTATTTAGAATATTTTATTGCTTTAATTAACTCAAAATTAATTAACTGGTATTATGCAATAAAATTTTCTAATCGTTCAAATTTAACTGTAAATATTTCAAAAACATTCTTAGAAATATTGCCAATTTTCCTAACATCAAATCAATCCTCTTTAAACGAAATTAAGGAATTAGTGGATAAAATTCTATTGAAAAACATTGAATTACAAACTATAGCAAATCAAACAATTAATCTTATAGAATCGAAATTCGAACACATAAAAAATAATCGGAAAATTAATAATTGGTACAAATTAGAATTTAAAGAATTAGTAGTCGAACTTAAAAAGAATTCAATCAATTTATCACTTGCAGAAGAAGCTGAATGGATGCAATATTTTAATAAACAAAAAGTAATTGCTAAATCTTTAAAAACTGAAATAATTAAAACTGACAAAGAGATTGACAAAATAGTTTATGAATTATACGGATTAACAGAAAGCGAAATAAAAATAGTGGAAGAAGCCACCGTATAAAGCCATACACATTTGCAATTCGCACGAGCCACCGCTTAACCAAAAATTGCAAAAGAGTATGTCTTGCCAGCACACAGAAAAAAAATGATAATTACAACAAATTTGAAAGATGAAATGATTAAAAAAGAAAACAGCCAGCTTGTAACAAAGGCTATAAAAAATAGGCGGTTTAGTAGTAACATCAAAGGTTGTAGCCCGTTTGAACTTTATAGTAAGTTGAAAAATTGTGCTACGAAATCGCCTACATTTTCATAGCCTAACCGTTAGATATTAAACAACCTCTCCCCGTTCCCCGTTGTCACTTCCGTCAATTGCTCTGCCACTAACCTGGTTCGGGCAGGTTCATTGCGTTTACCACGAAATGGCATTGGGCTCAAAAAAGGTGAATCCGTCTCAACCAATGTCATTTCTAGTGGGATTGTTTTAGCAACATCCCAGTCATAAGCCCTTGTTTTTCTATATTAAATAGTTTAATTTGCATTAACTAATAATAATCGCACTGCGTTAATTAATAATAATTATACATCTTCAATCAATAATAAACGCACAACGTTAAATAATAAATAGTATACGGGAGTAGATGGCAACACCAGGGAGAAAATTGGCAGAATCCTTAGAAAAGCTCAAATATCTTCAGGATAATGAGGTTGTAGGCATCAAGGCAAGTGACCTATCTAGAGTACATAGAGAGCGACTTATGAAAAATGGATTCATACGCGAAGTCTTGAAGGGATGGTATATCTCTGCTCCCCATGACGAACAACAAGGCGATAGCACTTCTTGGTATGTTTCATTTTGGAGATTCTGTTCTCGTTACCTTGAAGAACGGTATGGAAATGACTATTGTGTATCTGCTGAACAATCATTGATACTGCACGCACGCAATAATTCTGTACCCAACCAACTAATAATAAGAAGCACAAAAGGGAACAATCTTCCAACCGACTTACTTTTTGGTACATCAATATTTGTTATGAAATCCCCTCTTCCCGATAAAGCTGAAATTGAAGACTGGAATGGTGTGCGAATAGTAAATCTACCTTCATCAATAGTGCATTGTACGCCTTCCTTCTTTTCCAAGCAATCGACTGATATACGTACGGCTATGATGATAATCAAGGATGCCTCTGAATTGCTTAGCATACTTTTAGATGGAGGACATTCCAAAATTGCCGGGAGAATAGCAGGAGCCTACAGAAACATAGGACAAGATAAGATTGCAGATGATATCGTTAAGACAATGAAGTCTGCCGGGTATGATGTTAGAGAAACTGATCCGTTCGAAAAACCAACACCGATTAAATTCAACTTCCGCGAAAAATCGCCATATGTCAATCGAATAAAACTCATGTGGCATGAGATGAGTAAAGTTATTGTCGAAGTTTTTCCTGAAGCACCAGGTATTCCTACTGACAAAGAAGCATTCTTAGAGCAAATAGACGAGCTCTATGCTACAGATGCCTATCATTCTCTATCGATTGAAAAATATTCTGTTACACCGGCATTGATCGAACGTGTACGATCAGGAGAATGGAATACGGAAGGCAATGAAGAGGATAAAAAGCAAAAGGACGCAATGGCAGCACGTGGATATTGGCAAGCATTTAAAGCTGTAAAAGAGAGCATTCGCAAAATTTTGGATGGAGAGAATGCTGGAAATGTCGTGGATGCGGAACACAGTGATTGGTATAGAGAATTATTTGGACCAAGTGTTATAATGGGATTATTAACGCCATCTGATTTGGCAGGATATCGAAACAATCACGTTTTTATTGGAAAATCAAAACACATACCTATCAATAAGGATGGTGTACGAGACGTAATGCCATTACTATTTGAACTATTGGAAGCTGAAAAACATCCTGGTGTGCGAGCAGTTTTAGGGCATTTTGTTTTTGTCTATACACATCCATACATGGACGGTAATGGACGAATGGGTCGATTTCTTATGAATGCAATGTTGACTTCCGGTGGATATCCATGGACAGTGATCCCGGTTGAAGAGAGAGATAATTACATGAATGCTCTGGAGAGTGCCAGTGTAGATCAGAATATAAAACCCTTTGCAGAATTCATTGCTTGGTTGGTTGACGCTGGACTTAAGGGAAGGCCAATTGCAAAATTGAATAAATAGAAACTGAAATGATATGAGTTTTGAATCAAAAAATATAGAGAACATTTATGCCGGGAAAGTAGCTGAAAAATATGATTTTTCTATACCCCCTTTCTTCGCATTTTGGAAAAGGAAAGCATTTAACGAATCATCTTTAAAAAATGGAGATAGTGTATTGGTGTTTTGCTGTGGAACAGGTTTAGATTTTCCTCATATTTTAGAGAAGATTGGCAAAGAGGGTAAAATTACAGGAGTTGATTTTTCTTCTGAAATGTTAAAAAAAGCAAAGGAAAAGATTAGAAAAGAAAAATGGGAAAATATTGAATTAATAGAATCTGATATTACCAAGTTTACCGACAAACTTGATGAAGAATTTGATATTGCAGTTTGTACCTTAGGATTATCAATAATTCCAGAGTATAAAATAGCATACAATAATTTACTTTCTAATGTTAAGAAACATGGGGAAATTATTATTGGCGATATGCAATTAGCATCTGGGTGGTTAGCTTGTTTTAATCCAATTACAATTTATCTTTCTAAAAAATTTGGTGGGACACAGGAAGGTCATCAAAATAGCTTAGAAATATACTCTATGATGAAAAAGGAATTAAAAGAAGTGAAAAAAAGGGAGTTCTTTTTTAAAGCATATTACTATTGTATTGGAAAAAAGAAATAAAGAATATCATCTGGTAACAAAAAATAAACACCATTAAAACGCAGATTATTCAAACCGTTAAATATTAAACAACCTCTCCCCGTTCCCCGTTGTCACTTCCGCCACTTCCTCTAATGACTTTCCATGCACTTCCGCCAATTGCTCTGCTACTAATCTAGTCCTTGCTGGTTCGTTGCGTTTACCACGAAATGGCATTGGGCTCAAAAACGGTGAATCGGTTTCAACTAAGGTCTTCTCTAGTGGGATTGCTTTAGCAACATCCCTGAGGTTGGTGTTTTTAAATGTGAGGTTACCTGCAAAGGAAATATAAAAACCCAAATCCAAAAAAGCTTTTGCTGTGAAAAACATGGAATGCCATCAAGGTCTTGACAAAGTTAAACTAGAAGCACATCCTGAAAAACTGTGATCGATTAATGAAATGTAAAATCACTAAGCGCAACACGCATTAATGAGAACCCAAGTTAACTGGTAACAATAGCGTGAGGATAATCTGGCTGACGATTCTGAAAAGTCAGAACAGACTCTTTTTTAATCACGCCCTCATCGATATTAATAGCCTTTTGAATAGTACTATTTTCCATCCAGCTTTTATGACCCTCTAATATCGTTGACAAATAAACAATTAATGCGGCAGAGATTGACCGTGAAGCACTTCTCCAAAGATAACTTGGGGTATGATCCACTGCGTAATAGCTGATTTTATCGATGTCGATTATGGGGGTTTTAAACGTTGTGGGTTTTGCAAAATAGAAACCCATTCCTTCATCACAACTCACGTCAATAATTAAGCAATCCGGTTTTAAATCACCTTTTTCTTCTTCCGTTACAAAATTGAGTGGATGGTCTGTATCCTGGTATATACCATTAATAATGATATCAGATTCACGAATTAATTTGGCCAGGGGTTGCACCGTACTATCATGTTCTACCATAACCATTCTTGCTTCATTATTACTTCCTTCACGGATACGAACATAATGTACATCAAGAATTTCTTCGCGAACTTCATGATCGGGTCGCTGAATACAAATCGTAATATCTCTAAATCCATGTGCTTTAAGAGCATAAATCGCTCCACGGCTGACGGCTCCGAAACTGAAAATAATGACTTTGCGTTGTTTCCCATAATGGCCATCAATTCCTTTTAATTGTAAAGCGTGGATGACCCCGCAATAACCTGCCATTTCATTATTCTTATAAAATGTGTGTCTCCCCATCTGACCAGTCGGTGACCATATAAACATATCTTCAAAGGCAATAAGTGTTAATTTTCTGTCTATGGCCGTTTGGGTAATATCGGCTTGTTGCGCACAGTGAGGATACCCCCAGATGAGTCCGCCTTCGCGTATTTCCTGTAAATCAGCTAACACGGGTTTTGCTATTATAACCGAACCAGTTTCAGCGAGTAATTCATGACGAGAAGCGACGCCTCCGGATTGGCGGATAAAATAATCATCGTCAATACCAAAGGGTGCGCCATATCCTTTTTCAAATATTAATCTTTCCCGAATGTGTGCAGGGATTCGTTCCAGATGATCAGGATGAATAGGTACACGTTTTTCATCTTCTTTTCTTGAAGTTCCAACAACACCTAACATGAATTTTTTCATAAAATTTCCTTGGTTAATAGTGCATAGATACAAATAAATACCGGCCAGACTACCTGCCATTCAATTTGTATTCAATTGCTGACATGACAGATGTTATTTTGTATACAGCAAATAGGAGTCTTGATTGATGTCAAAAGTGGAATAAACCAGACCTGAAGGTACTCCATTAATTATCAAGAAGCGTAATATATATTGTTGTTTTTATTTCAATTAATATTAATACCGATACTCAAAACTGTAATATTTCTTTAGCTAAGAAATATTACAGTTTAAATAAATTCCTTGCATTCTCAGTCGTTTTTTGAGCTATTTCCTCAAACGTAGTGTGATAAACTTTTGCCAGCTCCTCAGCAATCAATTTTGTTCTTGCTGGTTCATTTCGTTTACCACGAAATGGCATTGGGCTCAAAAATGGTGAATCGGTCTCAACCAATGTCATTTCTAATGGGATTGCTTTAGCAATATCCCTGAGGTTGGTGTTTTTAAATGTGAGATTTCCAGCGAATGAAATATAAAAGCCTAAGTCTAAAAATGCTTTTGCCGTGAGATAATCGCTTGAGAAACAATGGGCAACGCCCCTATTATGTCCAACAGATTTTAGAATTTCAATCACATCAGCATCGGCATCACGATTATGGACAATGATTGGTAAATCTATGGATTTTGCCAATTCAACCTGTTCAGCAAAGCGCTTTTTCTGAATTTCCGGCAATGCATAATCCCAGTAATAATCAAGACCAATCTCCCCCACTGCAACCACTTTCTTTTCACTAAAAAATGGTTTTAATTGATCCAAATAATCTTCTGGTAAATCACTTGTATAATTTGGGTGAATCCCGGCTGCGGCATAGATATTCTCATATAGATTCGCAAGATTCAGAGCAGTGTGTGCTGTTTCAATTCCAATGGCTGGACAAATCATGCGGGTAACTCCCGCCTCCTCTGCGCGATGTAGCACTTCAGGCAGCTCAGTATCCAAATCCTTGAGATATAGATGGCAATGGGTGTCTATAAGCATGGGCAAATTTGGATTTATTTGGGTATAGTAATGAAATACATAATTAGATTTATTTAATTCGAACAAAATAAGAAAAGTATTTATTCGCGACAATAAGAAAATAATGTCATTAAATTATAATGGAAAATATTTTGAAACACATTTACCTAAGAGTTCGTTATGAAAAAAACTGATGACATTTTAGATCAGATTTATAAACTTAAAGAAGAATTTGAAACACTAAAAGTTGTATCGGATTCTCTTAGTTTTTTCCATGAAGATATAACGGTGCGTACATTATTAGAATCTATTACTGAAGGTGTTGTAGTCATTAACGAAAAGGGTCTAATCATTCGTGTCAATAACAGAAGCTGTGGCCTTTTTGGATACACTAAAGACGAATTAGTAGGTCAACCAATATCTTTTTTACTTCCAAAGCGATTTCACAAAAACCATCATGGTCATATTACACACTATTTTTTAGCACCTACGGTACGACCCATGGGATCTGACTATGAATTATGGGGTGTCCGCAAGAACGGAACAGAGTTCCCAGTTGAAATCAGCTTGAGTTATCTAAGTACTGAAGGCGGGCAACTTGGGATGGCTTTTATAACAGATATTACTCAGCGAAAAATTGCTCAGGATGAATTAAAAGAACGCAACATTGAGCTGGATGCATTTGCTCATACGGTTGCCCATGATTTAAAAGGAATTCTCACAAGCGTTGTTGGCTTTAGCGATTTGATACACAAAAACCCGGAAATGGCTTCAGAGGAGAGACAGAAACTCATCGGTATTGTTGCAAAAAATTCTAAAAATATGAGCAACATTATTAATGAATTACTTCTATTCGCCAGCATGCGCAAAAAAGATGTAAAACTCGAAACTGTAAACATGAAGGAACAAATGAATAAAGCTTTGGAACGACTGGATTATTTAATCCGCGAAAAAAGACCAGAGTTTCAGTTCAAAGATAAAATTTGCCAGGTATTGGGTTATGGTCCATGGATTGAAGAAGTATGGTATAATTACATTAGTAATGCGATTAAATACGGTGGAAATCCGCCGATAGTTGAAATTGGATGTCAAGATGTTGATAATAATATGATTCAATTTTGGATTAAAGACAATGGTGCCGGATTGTCACCTGATGATCAAGCCATTTTATTTGATGCACCCGAGAAAGTGCAACACAAAATTATCAAAGGGCATGGATTAGGATTATCTATCGTTAAACGAATAATAAATAAGCTTGATGGTGATGTGGCGGTAGAGAGCAATGATGGGAATGGTTGCACATTTTCATTTACACTAAAAAAAGTTACTGCGTAATCACGATGTTAATGTGAAATTCATTTATAAATAGGCACGAATATATTTTAACCATTTGCATAATAAGGAAACTGAGCTAAATGACTAACCGTATTTACCCTCCTTATAGACGAAAAGGATTCTTTGCAATAATCCTTATTGCTTTTGGCGTTGTCATGAATTCGTCCCTTGGAACAACTCCCGGTACAATCGGAACTGTTATGATAGGCGTTGGCGGTTTATTTCTTATTAGCACTTTGAATGAAAAACGGGACTATGAAGAAAAAAATGATGAGTGAAAAACTTCCATTAAAAATGCGCCGGAAGGATCGACAGATCACTCAGATTGATGATATTGAGGCAATCATCAAAAAAGCTGATGTATGCAGGATTGCCTTCGCTGATAATAATACGCCATATATGGTTGCTATGAATTTTGGGTATGTTCGTGGAAATCCTTCTCGGTTATACTTTCATTGTGCCAACACAGGACGAAAAATTGATCTAATTAAGAAAAATAACTATGTATGTTTTCAAATGGATACGGATCATGTCCTTGTCCCTGGTGAAATTGCCTGTGATTATACGATGACCTTTCAAAGTGTGGTAGGTTATGGTCGAATTCACATCCTTAGCACTAAGGAAGAAAAAATGGTAGGTCTTAATCTTCTAATGGGGCAATATACTGAAAAAGACGAATGGACTTATGAGGATTCCATGTTGAAACGTACAACGGTTTTACGATTAGATATTGAAACGTTAACGGCTAAACGAAAAGCTGATTTATCTTAATTATATATATGGTATAACTAAATATTCCACTCGAAACTATACAGGGTAGTATTTTGAGTTTGCGACGCTGAAATCGCTGGGAAATATTTCGAAGTAGTTCGTTTTTGCACATAATATCCAATCATTGAGCCAACAACGGCTCCACCAAGAACATCTGTCATATAATGCTTATCTGCGGCAATACGGAAATAACCTGTAGCTGCAGCTAATGACATGGTCGTTCCCCAAATCCATTTTTCTCTTTCGGGATATGATCGAGAAAGCATCATTGCCGTGGATGTCCCAATAGCAAAAGCGTGGCTGGTATGCCCACTAAAAAAGGATAAGTTTCCTTCGTCTTCATCCTCCCAGGTTCCATAATAGGATGATGGTCTTTGCCTGCCAACAGCAGCTTTGGCAAAATTTGTTATTAATCCATTTATCGCCACAAGTTCTACATTAACGAGCAATAATGATTTGAAATCCTCGTGTGATAATAAAGGTGTCCAAGGTAAACTGCCTAGAAATACACCGTAGAGTAATTGATCGCTCTTCTTCTTGGCCTGATCTATTTTCGTTGAGTCCCACATGAGGTTATCCCTGAAATATTGATCGAATTTATTCGGTTCGGTAAACCGTGGTGAATCTGGTGTGATACTTTCCTTCCAGCCGTATTCCATTGATAGAAATAGACCTAATTCGGAGAAAGCACGAATATAATCTGATTTTGCAGGTTGACCATGCAGAGGTGACACTATTTGAAATGTTAGAACTGTAAGTAACCCTAGAATGAATGTCTGTTGATTTTTCATAAACCAATATTAACCAGAATCAGTAGTTTCAGCAATAGTGTTAACGTTAAATAAATGAGCATTGTATCAACCGTGGTTAAAAATGGATAAGGTTGAGGGAAATATGATAGAATTGAATCCGATTGGCTTTATTAAAAATACTCGAAAAGAGATTCGTGACGATCACTGGGGAGATATTGAATCAGAAATAGTTCTCACCAAACAATTTTCACCTGAAGCATTAGCGGGTATTGAAGAATTCTCCCATGCAGAAATCTTGTTTTTCTTTCATCAGGTTCCCCCTGAAAAGATTCAGATTGGCAGTAGACATCCCAGAAATAATAGTGGTTGGCCGAAAGTTGGTATCTTTGCTCAACGAGGAAAAAACCGACCCAACCGAATCGGTTCTACTATTGTTCGTGTAATTGATTGTAAAGGAACTCATTTGCGCGTGAAAGGTCTTGATGCCATTGATGGAACTCCTGTGCTGGATATCAAACCAATTATGGCTGAATTTCTTCCGAAAGAAAAGATTGTTCAACCGACTTGGTCTCATGAAGTGATGATAGATTATTGGGATACTACTCCTGAAGATTAAATTATATCAAGTTGATATAATTTATATACGCATTATATATAATTTCTAAAGATTTAAAGGATCGTAATAATTTTTATTTTATTGGTTGTATTGCACTTAGAAAATATTCCCAGATTTTGGCATAACAATTGTGTCTATTGAACCGAGCCACATGATATTACACAATATTATTCAACAATAATCGGGAGCAGTAGGATGCGACATAATTTGCAACCTTTTCTATCCAGAATCATTTCCATTTCATTCAGAGATTTGATTCCAAGTAAGAATTTCTCATTTATTATTATTTTATCTTTTTTGGTGATCCCATGGACGAATATTATTGCTGGAGGAAAGCGATCGGCAACGTCTATGGAATTTCAGTTTCAGACAATTGATGGCGAATCGGTTCATTCCGGGGAGTTAGCAAATAAAGTTGTGCTGCTGGATTTCTGGGATACCCACTCGATGCCCTCAATGCAACTGATGCCTGAAATGGCCGCCCTTGAGGAATACTTTAATATGAATCTTGATGTGGCCATTATCGCAGTAAATGTTGGTCGTGACTCTTTTGATGCTGTGAAATCCTTCGTGAAGAATACAACGCATAATTTGCATTTCGTTTATGACAAGGATTCCACAATTACCAAAGCCATGGGTGTTGAAGAGCTTCCTTCCGTTGTCATCATTGATAAAGATTTTCAGTTTCATACTATCCACATGACGTATACACCGGGAAATGAAAAAGAAATCATCGCAGAATATAAACGGATGATTGAAGAACTCTTGTAGATCCCTCTATTAAGTCCTTTTTTCCATTTTCCCATTATATCAGTATAATATATCGTTGTTCATAATATTAACAGTGTTAATATTGCCTATTCAATTATGACTAAATAGGAATCGATAATGCAAAACAAGATCCAAGAACAACGCATGAGGGAATATTTTATTCAGGCTGCAAAAGAAATCATCCGTGGTGAGGGAATGCGCGCCATCAGTGTACGAAACGTGGCTGAGCAAGCTGGGTATTCCTATGCCACCCTCTATAATTATTTTACGAATATTAAGGATTTGGTGTTTGAATGTACCGTCGATTTCCAAGAGGAATGTCTCGAACAGATTGATCGGGATTCAAAAAACCTTGATATGGGATTTGATCGGATCAAAATAAGAACAAAATCCTTTATGAAATATTTTATTCAATACCCTGGTATTTTCACACTTTTTTATATCGAGAATCCTTCGACTATTGCAAAAAAACACTCCACAATTGATCTTATTAATTCTTTTTTGGATCGGGTCAATCAACAAGAATGGGATTATTTTCTTGAAACACATTATTTGAACGAAGCAATAATTGAATCTAAGAAGGCGCAATTACGCTATAATGTTATTGGAATTCTACTTTTCTATTTAAATAGACAATTTCCTAAAACATATAATGATTATCTTCAAATAACTGATAATCAATTGAGCATGGTTTTGAAAATCGATTAAAGGTGTATTTCCACTAACCAAATCAGTTACCATCTCTACCTAATTTACTTCATTTCTATCATCTAGGATTATTCAAAGGATTCTATATATATTTGAGTTGCAATGAGGTCCTAATAAACTAACTCATAATTTACAGGGGGATCTGTTTGAGTTATCCACGTGAGGGTGAGAAAAGATTAGCAAGAGCCAAACGAATCTTCGTTTTGGGGATTGTAACCTGGACTATATTTATTGGCATTTCTTTGGCATGGAATGTTTATGTTGAAAATCGTCAAACTTATATACTGGCAAGAAATACAGCTAAAATTCATTTTCAAAAAGATCTCGCATTTCGTCTGTGGGCTACAAAACACGGTGGAGTCTATGTCCCAATTAATGAACGAACACCACCCAATCCCTATTTAGATCATATCCCAGATCGTGATATTGTAACACTCGAGGGGAAAAAGCTCACCCTTATGAACCCGGCTTATATGCTTAGACAACTCATGTCAGAGTACAGCGATATGTTTGGCGCAAAAGGTCATATCACGAGCCTAATTCCTTTAAATCCCGATAATGCCCCAGATGATTGGGAGAGAAAAGCGCTGCAGTTATTTGAGCAAGGTGAAACTGAAATATCGGAAATAGTCACGATAGATGGCAATGAAAATCTTAAATATATGGAGCCCTTAATTGTTAAACAGGGATGTCTAAAATGTCATGAACAACAGGGGTACGAACTTGGAGATGTTCGTGGGGGAGTTAGTATAAATGTCCCTATTGCGTCGTTCGTCGCTTCTGCCAAAAATGTCATTATAGGTCTCTATGAAACCTATTCCTTGATATGGCTTATAGGGATGTTTGGTATCGGTTTTCTCGGATGGCGAAACAATAAATATATTCGTGAAGCTAGTCAAAAACAGCGGGAACTCTATAACAGTGTAAAAAAATATCAAGGATTGTTTGACGACGCCTTAGACATGATTCATATTGTTGACACTAATGGACAAATCATTGATGCCAATAATGCCGAATTGCAATTAATGGGGTACGAGAAAGAGGATTATATTCGCAAACCTTTTATTGAATTAATAGATCCCGATTATAAAGAGTTAGCCGAGGAAAAGCTGGACGAAGTCCTCCAGGGAAATAGCATTCATAACTTTGAAACTGTCATGCAAACGCAATCTGGTAAGAAACTCAATGTCCTTGTCAATGCGGTACCGGAAATAGTAGATGGAAAAGTTGTTGCAGCGCGAGCAATTATTCATGATATAACAAAGATTAAGCTATATCAATTAGAGCGTGAGAAAGCACTTTCAGAAGCCCAACGCGCCAACAAAGTTAAAACTGAATTTCTTGCAAATATGTCCCATGAAATTCGGACTCCATTGAATGCGATTTCAGGGTTTACAGAAATTATTGAAGAATTAACGAAGGACAAAATAAACGAAGAGGATCATAGTTATTTTGATATCATCCGGCATAGTAGCCAACGATTGATTAATACAGTACATGGTATTCTGGATTTATCCCAGATTGAAGCTGGGGCTTTTCATTATAATCCTCAGTATATCGATTTATATTCCATCGTAAAAAATACCGTGATTGAATTTTCTATACTTATTGATTATTCTGATATTGATCTCACTTTCAACTCCAAAGTAAAACAGGCTCCTATAAAAGTAGATGAATCAACGTTGACCCGGGCAATATCCAACTTAATCGATAATGCTATCAAATATACAAATGAAGGTCATGTAGATATTGACTTAAGTAAAAAAGGAAGTAATTTTATTTTATCTATTGAAGACACGGGTATTGGAATATCAGAAGATTATATGAAAATCATGTTTGAAGCTTTTACACAGGAGAGTTCAGGGTATACTAAAAAGTATCAGGGGTTGGGACTAGGTTTGGCTATGACAAAACGCTGTTTAGATTTGGATAATATTCCTCTCGATGTTAAAAGTATTCGTGGTGAAGGAACGACATTTACTATGACATTTAAAATAGAAGAAAATCCAATAATAATTGAGGAACCTGAACCTATGGCAATAAGTCAGACAGGAATAAAACCATTACACAAACCTCTTGTAATGGTTGTGGAAGATGATCTTGATACACAACGGCTAGTCGAAATAACCCTTAGGAATTCATTTGATATGTGTTTTGCTTTCTCTGTCGTTGAAGCAAAGGAACACCTTGAAACAAAACCGGTCGCTGCTTTAGTATTGGATTTATCACTTCAGGGAAATGAGGATGGTTTGGATCTCGTGCATTTTATGCGAAATCTGGAAAAATGGAAAAATACTCCAGTGATTGCAGTAACCGCACATGCCTTTGTTACCGATAAAGAAAATGTATTGGTAGCAGGATGTAACGATTACATGAGCAAACCAATTGATAGACATAAATTGGCACAGCTGATCCATAAATACCTCGAAGAATAACCACTAGATACATCGATTAAGGCTGCAAAAATGAAAATAAATCACATTCTTTACACAAGTGTAATTTTAGTAATTTGTTTGTCAATGGCATTTACACCAGAAGAAAAAGAAGTTCCGTTAGACGATGTACCAGAATCCATTATTAATGTAGCATTGGATACATTACCGGAATTTGTAATCACCGAAGCTGAAATTGAAACAACAGCAGATGGTATTATCTATGAGCTCGAAGGGCTGCTAAATGGGGTTAAATATGAGATAGAAATATCTTCTGAAGGGACAATTCTTGAGATTGAGAAAGACGACGACGATGATCATGATGATAAATCTCCAGAGAAATAATCTCACCTAAAACGAGCTGGCAATTTTTTCATATATCATTATCGGTATTGCCATCGCTCTTGGCTTTTTTGTCCAAACCATCGTTGGTTTCGCTGCTGTTCTTGTGGCTCTTCCTATTTTACTTCTTGTCATGGATCTTCAATCGGCGATTGTTCTCCTTTCTCTTCTCCTTGCCCTTTTTAGTATAATTCTTATTATCCAAAACCATGGAAAAATGGAAAAGCGTATCATCTTTGAGTTGGCCGTGAGTGGTTTTGTGGGAATGATGCTTGGTATTTACACGTTGAAATTTGGAAACCCTGAAATATTAAAACAGGTACTCGGTGGGTTCATCATTGTATATGCTCTACATGCAATAGTTCGTGATAAAAAAATAGTCGAATTTCAACGAATGGGGTGGTTTTTTGGTCTCATAGGTGGATATTTCTCCGGACTCTTTAATACGGGTGGTCCGCTCTATGTTACGTATATAAATAACAAACTCCATGATACACATATTATCCGTGCAACTATCTTAGGTGTTTTAGGCTTTATTAATATTTCGCGCTTACCACTTCTAGTTTTTAATGAAATGATTGATAAATCTATCTTGTCATTATCCGCTATAATGATTCCAATAATGCTACTCTCTATTTATATTGGAAATATTGTATATACCAAAATCAATCAATTCATTTTTAAGAAGATTCTATTTCTTTTACTCTTGGTTGTTGGATTAACTATGTTATGGAAATAGATTTTTAGTCTTTTTTATAGAATAAACTAATGTTGAGTTTACTAATTGAAACCAGCTCATTCTAGTAACCCAACTTGAAACACTTATTGCTCGACAAAAGTTTGATAAGTTATGTTATATTTGACCACGATCGAATTATTTTTCGAATAAACCATGGTAACCTTTAACTTCTTCATTCTAACACAAATAGGTTTATTATGATTTTACAATTTGTTGATTGGCTATGGATCATTGCATTTTTTGCGGTTTCACTTGGTGTTGGGCTCAGTGTGGCTCGAAGAGCTGGCTCAAGCACCAATGAGTTTTTTGCTTCCGGAAAAAGTATGCCCTGGTGGCTCTTGGGTGTTTCCATGGTTGCAACAACCTTTTCTGCTGACACACCAAATCTTGTCACAGATCTGGTTCGTCAACACGGTGTGGCAGGAAATTGGCTATGGTGGGCTTTCTTACTAACGGGGATGGTCACCGTATTTATTTATGCTAAACTCTGGCGACGTTCCGATGTCCTCACAGATGTTGAATTTTATGAACTCCGATATAGTGGTAAAATGGCGGCTTTTTTGCGTGGGTTTAGGGCAATTTACTTAGGTGTGTTTTTTAATGTCATTATTATGGCCACCGTATTGTTGGCTGCTATCAAAATTGGTGGCGTCATGCTCGGATTATCCCCTTTCCACGTTGTATTCTGGATGTCCATTGTGGTTGTTTTGTATAGTATGCTAGGTGGTTTACGAGGTGTAATTATTACTGACGCCATCCAATTTGTCATCGCTATGGTTGGATCAATTTATGCTGCAAAAGTTGTTCTTGGTTTGCCAGAAATTGGTGGATTAACTAACTTATTAACCCATCCTAATGTTGTGAATAAAATTTCCCTTTTGCCTGATTTTTCCGATTCCAGTTTAGTGCTTACTGTTTTCATCATCCCATTGACTGTACAATGGTGGAGTGTCTGGTATCCAGGAGCTGAACCTGGTGGTGGTGGATATGTTGCCCAACGCATGTTAGCCGCTAAAGATGAAAAAAATGCCATGGGAGCCACATTGTTTTTCAATTTAGCCCATTATGGATTGCGTCCCTGGCCCTGGATCATTGTTGCTTTGGCATCCATGGTATTATTTCCTGATATTGAATCTCTGAAATCTGCCTTCCCTCATATTGATCCCAACATTGTGAAAAATGATCTGGCATATTCTGCCATGCTCACGTACTTACCAGCTGGTGTATTAGGTTTAGTGGTGGCATCACTCATCGCTGCCGTTATGTCCACTATATCTACTCATCTCAATTGGGGTGCTTCTTATGTGGTGAATGATTTTTATAGGCGATTTGTAAATACCGATCCTAACGAAAAATCTCTGGTGAATGTTGGCCGATTGACGATTTTAGCACTCATGATAATGGCTGCAATTCTTGCACTGTTTTTGAGCAATGCATTGCAAGCATTTCATATCATGCTTCAAATTGGTGCGGGGACAGGTTTGCTATTTTTGTTGCGTTGGTTTTGGTGGCGCATTAACGCCGCCAGCGAAATATCCGCCATGATTATTTCTTTTCTCGTTGCCATATATTTTGAGATTATTCATCCTTGGTTAGGATTACCCTACATTATCGAATGGCAGCGACTGGTTATTGGAGTTGGCATTACTACGGTCGGATGGATTATTGTCACGTTCATAACAAGTCCCACAGATTATGAAACTCTGTTTAATTTTTATAAAAAAGTGCGACCGGGTGGTCCTGGATGGAGAGTCATCCTTGCCCAAGCTGAAAGCCAGGGGAATGATATTTCTGATTTAGATGAACCCTGGGATATTTCTACCAGTTTATTAGGAGTTTTCTTGGGATTAGTTTTTATATATAATGGCTTATTCGCCATTGGATTTTGGCTCTATGGCAATACAATTCCAGCAATGATTACGACACTATTTTCACTGATCTCTGCTGTGATCCTGTTTAGAATTTGGCCTAAGTTTAAAGTACATTAAAGAGGGGAAAATGAACCAAACGATTATTGTTTTGGCTGCGGGAATGGGCAGTCGTTATGGAGGTCTCAAGCAACTGGATCAATTTGGTCCATCCGGTGAGGCAATTATAGATTATTCATTATATGATGCGAAAGAAGCGGGATTTACTTCGGTAGTTTTTGTCATACGAAAGCACATGGAAACTGATTTTCGCGCCCGATTTGAAGATAAGCTTAAACGTAAGTTAGATCTTCATTTTGTCTTTCAGGAATTGGATGTTCTTCCTAGAGGTTTTACTGTCCCCGATGGCCGTGAAAAGCCCTGGGGAACAGCTCACGCCATGTGGATGGCCAAATCTGTTGTGAATGAACCATTCACCGTTATCAATGCCGATGATTTTTATGGGCGATCTGCCTATGAATTATCCTTTAATCATTTTTTGAAGAAGACAGAGGAAAACTGTCTTGTTGGATATGAACTGGCTAAAACTATTTCAGAATTTGGTTCAGTGTCCCGTGGTGTATGTAGCGCAAATGAAAATGGATACCTGGAGAAAATCAACGAACGAACAAAAATATATCGAAATAATGGAATTCTTGGTTATGAAGAAAATGATCAATTCCACGAACTATCCGAAAAAACAAATGTGTCCATGAATATGATGGGCTTTACTCCTTCAATCTTCGATTATATCGAAGAAAATTTTAGCGATTTTTTACAAAAACATAGTCAGGAGTTGAAGTCCGAATTTTTCCTGCCATTAATATTAGAAAAGCTAATCACCAGCGATACAGGGAAAGTAAAAGTATACCAAACCGATGAACAATGGTTTGGAGTAACCTATCAAGAAGATAAAGCGCATGTAACTGATCAAATCAATGGGCTGGTCGAGAAAGGCATATACCCTCCAAAACTCTGGTAAAGCGCAAATTGAATCCCATTTTATATCCATACCAAAAATTATCCAGAACATACAGTATCACTTATTAATAGTAGGATGAATCACCTTGAGTCTGTTCTCTATATATGGTAATATTGGATATATTTGAAAACTTAATTTACTGGAGGGGTTATGACTACATTACAAAAGTTTTGGGTATTTGGGATTCTGAAGGCATTGACACTTTGCACCATGATTATTGTTGTGTTTAGGGAAATTGGTTCAATTGATGGGTTTAATACTATTGGCGCTGATACAACCTACATGTTAAGTATCCTTTTCCCTGCGTTTACTTTTATTGTAGACTATTTGATTTTTACAAAAAATGATAAGCTCGACTCATAATCTAACATACTAGAATAATCTAGAGAACATATCTGGCTGAACCGCTGTCATTCATAATTCTAGAAGTGTAATCTTCACGACACAATTGAAATAAGCGCGGATCTTTCTCAACTTCAATTCATTAACTTGAACCTAAGAATGGAGAAGTGATTCGTGAATAATCAAAACCTTGGATTAGGGTTCATTATCGTATTTTCTTTTATGTTGGTTCAATCTGGAGAAGCACAAATGCATAATATTGAAAAAGCTACTTTTGGCGGTGGATGTTTTTGGTGCATGGAAGCCGTATTTGAAAAAGTGGATGGTGTTACCGATGTTGTCTCCGGATACGCTGGGGGAGAAAAGAACAATCCAAACTATAACGAAGTTTGCAGCGGAAAAACAGGACATGCAGAAGTCATTCAGATAACCTATAATCCTGAAATCACTACGTATAATGAATTACTGATGATCTTTTGGAAAAGCCATGATCCCACCACATCCGATCGCCAAGGAGCAGACATTGGGAGCCAATATCGGTCCATTGTACTCACCCATAATGATGAACAAAAACAATTCGCGGAAGAATCATTAAAGAGGATTACAAAAGCAAATCTTTACCCCTCACCGGTTGTTACTCGTATAGAACCTCTAGAAACTTTTTTTATCGCTGAGAACTACCATCAGGATTATTTTAGAAATAATCCAAATGCCCCATATTGCGTGTTTGTCATCAATCCTAAACTTGAAAAATTGGAAGAAATACTTAAGAATTAATTTTAATTAACGTCAGCACCACTCCCTATTTCATCAGAATCAATCGTTACTAATGTTAACTGTTTTCCTTTTTTAGCAGCTAGTAGCATTCCATTAGATTCAATACCACGAATTTTGGCAGGTTTTAAATTTGACACGACAACAATCATTTTTCCTATCAAGGATTCTGCCGTATAGAATTCAGCTACTCCAGCAACGATTTGTCGTTTACTGTCCCCTACTTCAATTTGCAATTTTAGCAAACGATCAGCACCTTCAACTTTTTCAGCCTCCAGTACTTTTGCTGTCCTCAACTTCAATTTTTGGAATTCATCAAATGTGACTACATTTTCTGGCTCTGCAGGTATTTCTTCTTTTGCAGATTCTTGTACTTTATCCTTTTTCTTAACATCAATTCTTGGGAATAACGATTCATGTTTCACTAATTCCGTTCCAGCAATCAACCGTCCCCACTTAAGTGATGTATCACGAGTATTCAACGTATCTAAAACTACTTGAGTGCGACTAGGCATAACCGGATGCAATAGTAGTGCACTAATACGCAATGCTTCTGCTGCCGTGTATAAAGTACGACCTGCGGCGTCTTTGTCTTCTCGTACTTGTTTCCAGGGAGCTTGTTGCTCCATATAGCGATTGACACTGCGGATGAATTGCATCGTTTCTTCTATCGCATCATTGAGACGCATTTTTTGAATCAAACCTTGAACCAATTTGACAGTCTTTTCTCCTTCTAGAGCAATGGTTTTATCCGTTTCTGTCGGATTGCCTAATTCAGGAATATTTCCGTCAAAATTGCGTGTAATCAGTGTGCTTACACGACTCAATAGGTTACCAAAATCATTTGCTAAATCACTATTATATCGTTTAATAAATGAATCTATCGTAAAACTAGCATCCTGCCCCAATACCATTTCACGCATTAAATAATATCGCACGGGATCGACACCATATTCATCAATCAAATCCAATGGATTTACCACATTTCCCAGTGATTTGCTCATTTTAGATTCACCGCTCAGCCACCATCCATGGGCGAAAATGCTTTTGGGTTGTGGTAAGCCAGCAGAAAATAACATCGTGGGCCAGTATACAGCATGTGTTGTTAGGATATCTTTGCCAATTAAGTGGTAATTAGCTGGCCACCACCGTTTGAAAGTTTCATCATCAGATTTATACCCGGGAGCCGTCACATAATTCAATAAAGCATCAAACCATACATACGTGACATAATCCGCATCAAATGGCAGTTCCACGCCCCAGTTTAGACGTGACTTTGGACGTGATATGCATAAATCCCCCAATGGATTGCGCAAGAATCCAAGGATTTCATTTTTTCGATGTTTTGGTTGAATAAAATCAGGATTAGACTCAATATGATCCAATAAAGCCTGTTGATATTTACCCATCTTGAAAAAGTAATTTTTTTCCTTCAATTTTGTAATGTCACGGAATTCACCTGACTCTGATTCTTTTTCTGTAATAAACCGCTCTTCTGAAACAGAATATAATCCTTCATACTCATCCATATAAATGTCACCAGAATCATAGACTTTTTGAAGAACCTGTTGAACAACATCAACATGACGTGGTTCAGTTGTACGAATAAAATCATCATATTGAATATGAAGTTTTTCCCATAATTCAAGAAAGCGTGGAGCCATTTCATCACAATGTTGTTGAGGAGTAATGTTCCTGCTTTCGGCCGCTTGCTGCACTTTCTGTCCGTGCTCATCTAATCCTGTAAGGAAAAAAACGTCTTGGCCTGCCTCACGGTGGTATCGCGCCAATACATCTGCCAGGATGGTAGTATAAGCATGACCAATATGTGGCTTATCGTTGACATAATAGATAGGTGTAGTGATATAAAATGTGTTTTTCATTATGCTAATTTAGTCATGGTTTCATGTTGGTTAGTAAATCGTGTGGCACCGTCTAAATAATGTTGAATACCAATTGCAGCTGTAGATAAGGCTAATGTCATATGCAAATTTCTTCGAGGTGCTTGCTTTAAATCTTCTAATACGTGATTAATCTCTACAATATTTGCATTTGGATATTTATTAATCATCAGCAGAAGTTCAGATTCGAAATTTTTGTTTATTGATGCAATTAACATATTTGATCGCAGTTTACCTATCAAACTATACCATATTTGAGCCAGAGAGATTCGAAAATCAAATTCTTCAGGATCATTATTTAAATAGGTCATCATATCACGAACAAACTGACGATGGTCATTGGGATTTGGTGCACTTAAATTGGAAACTATATCTTTTAGAAGAGTCAAAAGCTCGCTTGAGGAATATTTTGATAATCGTTCTGCGCGAATCATATTTCCTTCTGATAAAACCGCCGCCGTTTCAGCAACGGATGGACTGACTGATTGATTTAAGAATTCTAAAACAATTTTTGTTTCAAGTGGCGGAAAATCAATGTGCTGACAACGTGATAAAATTGTTTGTAACAGTCCCGCCTTATTATCAGTCACCAGTATCAACGTGGTGTTTTCAGGCGGTTCCTCAAGTAATTTTAGAAGTGCATTCCCTGCTTCACCCTGCCCGGCAGATAGAAGGTGAGCCTCGAAAATCACAACGATTTTCTGTCCTTTTTCTAGTGACTTTAGATACATTTTTTGACGTAAATGGCGTATCGATTGAATAAGAATACGATTCGCTTTAGGTATCCTGATTTTATAAAAGGGATCTGCCGCTTTTTGTTGGATACTATTTGTCACAATAGAAACGGTGTCATCATCAAGGTTTTGGATGGGATCACTTGTTTTTCCAGTGGATGGCTTTCCTGTAGGAAGAGGAAAAACAATATTTATATGTTCGTGTTGTAAAGTAAGAAATCGAATACAGGAGCGACAAGTACCACAGGCTGATTCACCTGGATTTTGACAATTCAATAATGCTGCAAAGGATAAAGCAACTCCTTCTTTACCCGTCCCTGCAGATCCGGCAAAAATATATCCATTACCGATACGCTCTGCGGAAACAATTTTCGCTAGTCGTGACCAAATTACAGGGTGAACCTGCTCGCCAAAATTTATTATTGTTTTTGCAGCCATAGCTCTGGATTTATTTTCTTGTCTTTGCCCCATATTTCAAAATGTAGCATTGATCCATTCACTGATCCAGAATCACCCATATATGCTATAACGTCGCCTGCCCGGACTTCACTGTCCATGCTTACTTGAATATTTGTCACATGACTATATACGGTAAAATATCCGCCCCCATGATCAACAAACATCGTAGTTCCGTAACCCCTGATGTAAGTAATAGAAATAACGATACCGTTCATAACCGATGTAATTGAAGATCCAGGTTTACCTTTTATGTCTATCCCTGGGTTTTCTGTAGTGGTTTTCAATTTAGGATTCCATTCTCGTCCAAATTTTGTCACGACACGTCCTGCTGCTGGCCAGGGGAGTTTCCCTTTTAAATCTGAAAAACTCTTCGCGCTCAGTACTTCTCGTTGTTTTCGAAGTCGCTCCTCCCGCTCAAAGCGATCCTTATCCTCAAATATCATTTTACGTACAGCCTCTAATTGTTTAACACCCGCCTGTTTTTCACGGATTACTTCCGCTAATTCTTCCTTATTCAGGCGGATTTTTCTTATTTCTTTTTCCTTTTGTTTTTTCTTGTTGCGCAGGGAATCTTGTTCCCGTTCCTGTTCTTTTTGAAGTGAATTGCTTTTTCGAACAGCTGCTTCATGATTCAATTTTTTCTGACTGATATCAATAATAAGGGATCGAATTTGTTTTTGCGTTTTTCTGTCTATGTCAGAAATAATACTTAAGTATTTTGTGCGATATACAGCCTGACGCCAGGATGTAGAACTAAATATTTGCTCTAATTGCGATAAAGAGCCTTTCTTGTAAACTGAAACGACACGTTGAGCATAACGATCTTTTAACCGAATCAGTTCATTTTCTTTTTCGGTTATCTGGTTTTCCAGGGAAACAATAATCTGTTTAGAGTTTTGTATTTCCCTCTTTAGTTCGGATAATAGTCTATCTAAAAGGGAAATTTCTTGTTCAATATTTGAAATGTTTTTGGCTGCGGATTTTTCTTTCCGGCCTTCTCGTTCAATTCGCTTACGTGTAGCTTCAATTTCTTTTCTTAAAGATTCTATATTGCTACTCTGAGATTGAATTTCAGAATCATAGTTACGATATCCCCCTTGCGCAATAATAAAGGAGGAGAAAAGAATAAATGTTGTGAGAGTAATCCGGTTCAACTTCATCCCATAAAAATACCCCGTCCGTCGGTCTGCAAGCAATGAAGGATTTCTTAGATTTAAGATGATTCTAAAATTGGCCTATTTGTTTTAGTCTCAATCACAAAATTGATTCAATAAACTAAATGGTTTCTTCACATCCATTACTTGACATACCGGAAAATGTTTGGGAATTTCCCTGATCATCAGGTGAGGAAATCTTGAAAAACGCAATTTGGACAAATATATTTCGCAATTGGCAGCAGACGGAAAGTAAAACCGTCATGACCCTTAAACAGGTACCCATTTTCAAAGGTTTATCTGAAAGGGAATTTTTAGAAATTGAAACAATTATTCATGAACGTGCCTTTCACCCCAAAGAAATAATATTTAAAAGACAAGCTCCTGGTGAAGCAATGTACATTATTATGGCTGGTGATGTTGAGATATATATCGAAGATCACAACGATAATAAGAATGTTTTGGCAACTTTAGAGCAAGGTGATTTTTTTGGTGAATTGGCCTTATTAGACAATGAAACACGCTCAGCTACAGCGGCAGCCATTGAAAGTTCTACTATTTTAGTCTTTTCTCAGACCGATCTAGAATCCCTCATAGAACGTAAACCCAGTCTTGGAAATAAAATTCTATTAAATCTGGCACGCGTAACGGGCGCCAGATTGCGAAAAACAAATGAGTTGCTTGCTGTTACACAAAAAGAGTCTGCATGAGTACGCAAGCCATCTCACATGATCCAATGTTAAAGTTTTATCGCCTGGTTGTTGGTTTATTGGTTGTTGGTTTCATTTATATTATTTGGCCATACATATCAAATGTTGTGACTATGTTAATCTTCACATTTTTGTTTACGACAATTCTATTACCTCTGGTTGATTATCTAGAACGAAAAATAAATAGTCGCGGATTTAGTGTCCTCATTATTACGGTTGTATCCATCACTATCATTGTGACATTTTTGGGTAGCTTTGTTTCAAATTTTGTTGATCAGGCCAAAGACTTTTCAGTTAAGCTAAATCAAGAAGAATATATTTCTGATCTCACAAACCTGATTCAGGAAAAACTTCCGGCTTTTGATTTAAATGAAACCGATAATCAGACTGCCTTGGTGAGTAAGATTCAGGGATACGTTAAAAGCACATTGCAAAATTTATTATCTATGGTCGGTGCTGTTGGTGGGTTCCTATTCACAACCGTTATGGTCTTTATTTTTACAATAATCCTGTTATTTGAATACCATCATTTCAAAAAGTCTTTGGTACGGTTTTTACCAAACAAATTTTTTGAAGTGGGACTCAGAATGATCTACAATATTGAACATCAAATATCCAATTACCTCACTGGACAATTATTAGCTGCCGTTAGTGTCGCTGTTATGTCCATTGTGGGATTGTTTTTCCTGAACCTAGGCGGTGCTAATCTCACATTGATTGTATTCATCGGAACGATTGCCGGCTTGGCCAATTTGATCCCTCTTGTAGGACCTTTTGTAGGAATGATCCCTGCCATAGTGATTGCTGTAATGAATAATCTTGGCAATGATATCGCTTTGAATCATGTACTTTTTGGAATCACACCCGTGCCATCGCCCTTTTATATTTTTGATATTGCAGTGATGTTTTTAATCGTTCAGCAAATTGATAATAATCTTGTCACACCCGTACTCGTTGGTGAGAGCGTGGGACTACATCCAATTATGGTCATGATTGCTTTGCTTATCGGAGGAACCTTAATGGGACCCATGGGTATGTTGTTTGCTGTCCCTGCAGCGGGAGTGTTAAAAGTAATTTATCAGGAAGTCTCTTTTATAACGAAAAACTCTCATTTGTTATAGATAATTACTTTTCGTCTATTTTAAACAATATAAATTCACGAAAAGATAGTTGTAGATCATTTCCCTTCTCCAGATGATATATCCATAATTGGATATCTTCCCCCTTGACCGTTTCCAGTTTTCTTTGATGCGGTTCACCAAGGCGATCCTGAATCTGTGGAACCGTCATTCCAATATTTATCCTTCCCTTAATTTTTGCTTCTAGTTTTTGCCGTTCCGTGTCGGTTTTAATTATAACTGATTTTCGGATATCTCTTTCATCGATTAACGCCAATCGTTCCAGTAATTCATCTAATATTTTTTCGTTTTTTTCACCCAAACCGCCGGAAATCTTTTTTGCGTTTTCTAGAGAATAAATTGCGAATGTGATATCTTCACTGTCTTCAGCAGTATTAGCATCTGAGATCAACAGTCCAGCAGCCCGATATCGAAGGGCACTACTTTTTGCGGCAAAGTCTGGATAAACCTCTAAGGCTAGATTTATGAATTCCAGCGATTTGTAAATCAGACCGTGATCCATGGCCTTTTGTGCTTTCGCCAAAAGAGCTTCTGCTTGAAATCGATTCATTTCATCCTGGGCTTCATTAGAATAGCGACTCGTTTGCATCACAAGCTTATAGGCATCCTGAGCAGATTTATTTTCCAATAATATTTCTGCATTATGTAATTGAATGCGAGCAATACGATTTAAATGATGATTTACCGAATTCTTTAGTTCACTATTTTTTGTCAATAATTTTGCACGCTCAAATCGCTCTACGGCCTTTTCCCACTGATTATGTTCTTCAAACTGTTTGCCTTCAATAAATAACTGTTCGGGAATTTTGATATTGCATGCTTTAAGAAATTCTTCCGCTTTATAGCGATTTGTATGGTTTGGATATTCTTTAATAAAAGCGGCAAAGTTTTCTCGTGAAGATAAATAATCCCCTTGATAGAAATATGATTTAGCTAAATCACCGCTCGTTCGCTTACCACCATAAAATGCCGAAAGTGATAATCGTACACCAAAGTCTTGTAACGTAAATCCCTTAATTGGTGTAACCTCATTATTATCTGAAATACGGTTTATTTTCGTATATCCGTTGTGAAATTCTAATCCAACGGAAAATCGATTATCCAATCCGGGATCCAATATATATCTGATACCAATAGAGTAGGAAACCGCTGTCCCCCAGCCGGAAGGGTCAGCATCCAAGCCACCATCAGTTGTTTGATAGAACTTTGAAGAAGCTAAACCAAACGTATAATTCGATTGTATAAACCACGTTTCAAACCATTGAAGATGTAAAGAATGTGATAATCCAAGTGATAAAATACGAGGTGAAAATTGTTTGCTCCCAACTCCCCAGCTTGTGTTTGTTTGTCCCCACTCAGAAATGGGAAGCGAATTTGAATAAAGGAGGCTAGCATAGCGAAAATTGATTCCAGAAACGATATCTGCCCAACTTGATTTTAAAATAAAATGTGTAAAATTGGTTTTAAAGAAATCTAAATCAATGGCATGTAAAATTCGACCATTAACCTCTCCACCATCAAATCTTGTGACAGCCTGATCATACCGTATCCAATTTGATTTTGTATCTAATACCCAATTACCACCACCGCCATAGTATCCAATTCCATATCGCAATTCCAGTGGTATAAATTTTATGGGTTCATGAAATTCTCGTCGATGAAATAATCTGTCTTTCCAATGGCTGGGAGTGGAAATCGACTCTTCAGGGTTTTGAATACTAGTTGGTTGGCTGTTATAAGCCATTAGTGCAGTGCAGACCCAGAAAGTGATGAGGAAATGTTTATTGTGTTGTGTCAACATCCATGGAAATTGCAGATTTCATTAATATAGAGCAAGTTTTACAAATAAAAAAAAAGGGCAATAAAATCGCCCTTTTTATATAACACTATTTATTATCTAGCCATCTGGATTCAAAATATAAGGAGGTCCTTGAATTAATTCTAATGTATACACATCTGTTCCATCACAAGTATATCGTATTTGCGTGAGAGGATCGGTTTTTGAATATTCAAAAATCACCATATTGTTCCCGGAAGCTACAATATTCCAATTATTTGGAATTTCGTCAAAAACTATTCCGAACTGTAATCCTGCAGTATTTTCAAAATCATCTCCGTCTGGATAGGCACGTACACCTGATGTTAGAATCTGATCACTAGCGTACATGAAAAGTGACGATTTTACATTTCCAATAAATGAATCTACAGTTGCTTTATGTGCATCTTCTGCAAAATTAAAATATCTAGGGACTAATACAGTAGATAGAATACCTAAAATTACAATTACCATAATCAATTCAATAAGCGTAAATCCATTTGAATTTCTAATCTTCATTTTGTTCTCCTGCGTAAAAATCTTTTATTTTATTTTGGTTGCCATCTCACTATTTAAAGCAAAATATGTGCCAATGCTACTTTGCAATTTTAATCCGTCGTATAATTTCTTTAAGTCTATGTATTTTAGTCAAAACTTTACATTAATGTAATGTAATGAAACAAAAATAAGAAACTCATTTGAGTTCCTTTGCTGTGTCTGGTGTCTCTTGTTATTAAACATTTTTCTAAGGTTAATCTTCAGTGTTTTGAAGTGACTAAAGAAAGAAACAGAGGGTAATAAAACCCTCTGTTTCAAGTATTAAAGTTGTGCTAACTAGAATGTTTTATTGTCGGCCCATCCGTAAGCAGCACCATCTAAAATCATTGTATATGGGGCTCCAGCTGCTCCAGTGCAATTATAGTCTACCAATACGCCACCACTATAATTAGAATCACCGTCATATTTAATTACGCATGCGTCACCGGAAGCACCAATTATAGACCAATTTTCGGGAATTTGATCCAATACGTCGGATAAAGCGAAATCTGCGCCTTTAATAAATTTTTTGTAGCCATTGTTAACAATTTGATCAGCGGCATAAATTTCTAAACCAGTTTTTATTGTTCCGATTACTGATTCAACATTTGATTTATGTGCATCTGTTGTAAAATCAAAGAATTTTGGTACAACTACTGCTGCTAAAATACCCAAAATAACAATGACCATAATTAATTCGATTAAGGTAAAACCTTTTTGACTTCTCATGACTATCTCTCCGTTTGTTTGCTTTCTTTTAAAAATCTATCACCTCAACTTTTACAACTAACGTGCCAAAACCAAATCTTCGTCGATAACCGTCGTTTATAATAGCTAATTGATACAAAATATTACACATAGTTCATCAAAGATTGCTAAAAAATGATACAGTGAATGGATTAACATAAGATTAATGTGTATTTCATGTGTCAAATTATCAGAAATATTTTGCTGAGAACCATTGAAATAGTCCTAATTTATTGACGGAACCAAAATCGGTTTTTCCCATTAAAGGATTTTCATGGTTAAACAATTTATACTGATTGGACTAATTAACATAACAACCCTCATTTTAGGGCAAAACTTTTCTATTGCCAGGATTCACTATGGTGGTGGGGGTGATTGGTATTGTGACCCCAGTAGTTTGTCAAATCTTTTAATGTATGTTTCCATTAATACTCCCATTAAAGTAGAACGCGAAGAAGCGCGAATCAAATTAACTGACAAGGAACTGTATTCTTATCCATATCTGTATATAACCGGGCATGGAAATATTCGGTTTTCTGACAATGAAGTCAATATTCTCAGGGAATTTCTATTAAACGGAGCATTTCTTCATGTCGATGATAATTACGGACTTGATAAATCACTGCGACGAGAAATGAAACGAGTGTTTCCGAATCGTGATTTTGTAGAATTACCACCAGACCATGATCTCTTTTCAAATTTTTATTCTTTCCCACAGGGACTGCCAAAAGTGCATGAACACGACGGGAAGCCCGCCCAAGCTTTAGGGCTTTTTGACAATGATAGACTCATGGTGCTTTATACTTATGAATCAGATTTAGGTGATGGATGGGAAGATGAAGAGGTTCATCATGATCCACAACCAATCCGTGAGGCTGCTCTAAAAATGGGTGTCAATATTATCCATTACGCTTTGACACAATAAAATGAATCAACCCATTTCGAAACATCTGAAACGATTTCGCAGCGCAGCACTGATTGCTGATAGTAAGCATCTATTCTGGGTTCTTTATAGTATCCTTATATTACTTCTTGGCGTATTCATTATTAGTGAAAGCACGTTCTATTTTTCATCTGATATTCGTTTCAGTCTTTGGGTATTAGTCTCCATTTTTTTCAACCTTGGTTTACTACTTATAATATTTCTTTCGCTGATGATTCTTTTTAATCGTTTACATCGTTTTAGATTAAAGACCCTTGCAAAAAAAATCGGTGTTCTTGCCTTTTCCCGCGGTGATGCTGTTATCAATGCTCTTCAGTTGGAGCGAACTCTTACACAGAGCGCATCACCTGAATTAAGCACCCATTACATCAAAACTATTGATGATAAATTACACTCCTTAAACGCCAATGCCATTTTCTCAAGTCTGAACATTCGCCGTTGGAAACTACGGTCTCTTGTGGCACTAGTTCTTGTTTCAACAACTGTTTTGGTATCGTGGGACGAAAGCCACGGTGCTATTTATCGTTTGCTTCACCCGCGTACACATTTCCCTGCTCCCACCCCATTTTCACTTAAAAGTACAACGGGTGATATCAATTTATTAGGCGGCGACCCAACCACAATTTTAATCCTTTCCCAAGATGCTGAGCCCGATACAGTCTATTTGCAATTGACTACTGATAATGAGTCGAAATCAAAAATTTATACGGCTATTCAAGACAGTAGCGGGCTATATAATTTTCATTTAACTGAAATCTTTAGTGATTATACATACCAGGCTTTTGTGCCCTCTACTCATTTCTGGGAACCTTGGGAACGAGTTGAAACCGGTGTCTATAATATCCTCGTTACTGATCGACCTCTGTTGGAAGATTTTTCAATCACGGTGATTTCCCCAAAATATTCACAACTTGATCCAAAAATACATTCTGGTAACCAAGCCAATATCCAAGGATTATTGGGATCCCGTATATCCATACAATTCAAAGCCAATCGAAAACTTGGATCTGGGTATATCCTCTTCAACAATGAAAATATCCCCTTAGATATTTCGGGGAATTATGCTTCCGTTCAATTCCCATTAGATCAAGAGGGGAAATTCACGATTCATTTTGCAGATGAGCGCGGAATTAACAATCGTGACCCTATACCCTACCATTTACAAATACTTCCTGATGCGTCACCAAACATGACCATCCTTTCACCTGAGCGAGAATTGGACTTAGGCAGTGATCAGGCTATTCCTCTACACTTAAAAATTGAAGATGATTTTGGATTTTCTAATTTACAGGTGGGATATGAACTCCGGCGTCCCAGTTATCTTGAATTGGAACCGTATATCTCCATTTTTTCTATTCATATCCGTGATCCCTATTTACTCAGTCAGGATATTCAATCTTTTTGGGCATTAGATGATTTAGGGCTTATGCCAGAAGATGAAATTCATTTTCATTTTGAATTGTATGACAATGATATCATCAGCGGTCCCAAAAAATATGTTTCAGAAACATTTATTGCCCGAGTTCCCTCATTGGCTGATTTATATGAAAAAATGGAGGAGGAACAGACTGAACTACTAGACTATAGCCAGGTAAATCTTGAAGAAGTTCAACAGTTGCAAGAGCAAATCGAATCTTCAAGGCTTGAGCTTCTCAAATCTGAAAATCTAAATTGGGAACAACGTCAGGAAATTGAACAAATATTAGAAAAAACATCCGAAGAAATACAAAAACTTCAAAAATTAAACGAACAGCTTCAGGCTATGGAAGAATTTGGTGAAAAACATGGTCTCCTAAATCAAGAGCTCATCCAAAAATTTCAAGAGCTTCAACAATTACTCAGTGACATTATTTCAGAAGATTTGTTCAAAAGCATGGAAGATATGCAACAAGCACTGGATTCCATGAATATGGAAGATTTGCAATCCGCAATGGAAAATCTTGCCTCAAATATGGAGCAAATGGAAGAAAATCTAGATAGGTATTTAGATATTTTTAAGCGTATCCAAGCTGAACAGAAATTGGATGAAGTCCTCAATCGACTTGCGCAATTAGAAGAGCAACAGGATATTCTTGATGAACGCATTGATAAGACAGACTCCGATACAGATAAATCCACTTTTGCGCGACTTGAACAAGAGGAAAATTGGAATGTTGATGAACTAGAAAAAATTCGTGAAACCATGAAAGAAGCGGCAGATGCCATGGAAGAGTTTAGTCCCCAGGCATCTGAATCTTTGGAGGACTTAGAATCATCTGATCTATCAGAACAGACTCAATCTGATCTTGAAGAAACGATAGATCAATTAGCAAATCAAAATTCTCAACAGGCACAGCAATCCAGTCAGATGGCATTACAGGATATTCAATCTTTGCGTCAACAAGCACAAATGATACAGCAACAATTCCAGCAACAAACAGGGATGGAGATGGCCGCTCAGTTTCAATCCGTTCTACGCGACGTATTGGCGGTATCAAAATCCCAGGAAACGTTAAACACCACCACCAACAATACACCGCGGAACTCCCCCAGAATGAGAGATTTGGCTGCCGCACAACAACAATTAAAGGATCAGGTTGCTCAAATTATGTCAGCCTTGATGGAACTTTCCCGCGAAACCTTTGCTGTAACTCCTGAAATAGGACAGATGATGGGAAAATCTTTTGCCTCTATGGAACAAGCAACTCAAAGCATTACTGAGCGTAATGCACGTGAAGCAGGAACAAGCCAGTCCACGGCTATGGAGGCATTAAATCAAGCGGCAATGGCTTTACATCAGACAGCACAGAATATGCAGTCTGGACAATCCTCTGCCAGCGGCTATGAACAGTTTCTTAAGCAAATGCAACAAATGGTAGGGCAACAACAGGGATTAAACCAGCAAGGGATGCAGTTGGCCATGGGTCAAATGGCATCATCATTACAGCAATCATTGATGCAGCGCATGATGGCAGGACAACAACAGGTAAGGAAATCCTTGCAAGAAATGATGAATGAAATGACAGGTTCTTCTCAAGGGCAAAAAGGATTGGGAGATTTATCCGGGATCGCCAAAGAAATGGATGAAGTCATCAAGGATTTACAACGAAAACGTTTTACACGGAAAACGCAGGAACGACAACAACGTATTTTGTCACGTATGTTGGATAGTCAAAAATCACTTATGCAGCGCGGTGAGAAAGAAGACCGAAAATCCACGGCGGCCTCACAATTCATTCCTTACACTGGTCCTGGTGGATTACCAGCAGATATGGGTCAACGTCGCAGTTTAACTTTAGAAGCATTAAATGAAGCCCTTAAAGCTGGTTATTCAAGCGATTATCAAGATATGATTCGCCGATATTTTAATACACTTACAGATGATATCAATTCAATTGAAAATTTGGAAAAGTCATCAAAGGAAAATGATGGTTAGACTCATTTTACCTTTCCTTACTTTATCATTGGTGCTAGGACAAATACTGTCGAATCCTGAACAGTCCGTTCCATTCAATACGGCTCGCCATTTAGAAAAACAAAATCGACTAGATGAAGCAGCTGTTATATATCAAGATTTAGTAGAAAATAATCCAGGACATTCACAAGCCTTTCGACGACTTCGTGATATTTATGTCAGGCAAAACAAACTTAATGATGCAGTATCCTTAATTCAATCTCATTTAGAACATTTCCCAAATGATACGCCTTCAAAACTCAGTTTGGGTGAAATGTTTTACAAATTGGAAAAACCATTTGAGGCACGACGTATCTGGCAGGAGATAGAAAATCAATCTCCCCCAAATCTTACCAATTACCGAAACTTATTTAATACCTATATCCGTCTTTCATTAGAGGAGGATTTGGTGGCGATGGTCCATCGTGCCAGAATCAATTTAAAGTCGCCTCAAGCATTGGCCCTTGAATCAGGGAATTACTATTATGCTCGTCGAGTCTACAATCGTGCCATTACTGAGTATTTACTTTTTATTAGATATCAACCACGACAAGTGAAATTTGTGACAAGTAGGATTTTGCTTATGAGCGATGAGTCGGAGGCACAACCTTTTATTGAAACAGGTTTATTTGCGGAAATCCCTTACAATGAAAAACCTACTCGAGAATTACTCAGTGCCTATTATTTTAAAACACAGCAGTATAATAAAGCTTTAAACCAACATCAATTAATGGGATTAGAAGCCAACGATGACTTCCAGCGCTGGTTTGCATTTGCAGAATCCTTACGTCTAGAGCGCCAATTTGAATTAGCACTGGAAAGTTACTCTGCGCTTCTTTCGCCCGGATTAGAAGTTCCATCGAAACTCACAGGTCAAGCTCTCATTGGACTTGCACAAACATTTGAAGATCAAATATTACCCAAAAATGATCAAGGGTCATTGGTGCACTATTTTACTGATAATGTGTTTTTTGAAAATCATTTCTATCTATTCCGAAATATTTCTGACCCCTCCGTTCAAACCGCCTTTACGCTTTACGATTCTGTTCTAATTAAAATGCCTGCTTCTTCTTTTTCGGCTCAGGCAAATTACCGGTTGGGTGAACTTCAATATCGGTTGACTCGCAATTTCGACGGTGCATTAAAAGCGTATGAGGCGGCCTTAAGATCACATCCGGACAATGAATTAGAAGCTCAACTCCGTATACGAATTGGTGATATTTTATTGGCTCAAGGAAAGATTGAAGAAGCCCACAATTATTTTTACAATGACTTCAATAGGGGATCTGAATTTAAAGCACGGTTTATTCAAACACTGGTTTATCAAGGCGAAATTGATTCTGCTCTCATCATCATTGACGAAACTATAAAAAGTTTACCTCCCATGAACCCCTGGTTTAATGATTTTCTTGAAATGAAGGATTTCCTTTCACAATATAGCATGGCTCAATCTGATGACGACCGTGAATCGTTTCGACTCTATCTCACAGCTGAAATGTTAGTTCGACAGTATAAGTTATCGGAAAGTGTAGAAACATTAGCGTATATACGTGATTCATTTCCCTCAGCACCACTGATGCCGTATGTAATCCTTCGTGAAGCCATTCTCCGAAGGAAACTTGAGCAATTTGAGGAAGCGATAAAGCTAGCTGAATTGTTAAGTGATACACCATTTCATGATAAAGCAATTGTACTAACCGGGGAAATTCAAGAGGTTGAAATGAAGAATATCCGTGATGCATTAAGCACCTATCACCTACTACTTGAAAAGTACCCAACCTCGATGGTAACGGAACCAGTACGTTTGCATGTTCGCGAATTAACACAAGCAGGTAAAGAACACTAATGCAGAAAAAATACAGACTTGTTTTCCTTATTATTTCTTTATCCTTTTTGAGCGCTCAAAAACTTCTCATCCCAATGGATATTTCCCAAAAAGACCATCTTAAAGCATATGGAATTGCCTACTACATTCTGACACAAAATGTGAATATTGAATGGTTATTGAACTATCGTGGAGGGGCATTTCTTATTGATGACTATGCATTTATTACACAAGAATGTCGTATTCGTGGTGTGTCTTATGAATCCATTTCAGGATCCGATGTATTGCAGATATATGGACACATGGACCAAGAAAACATGGATCTTATTCAATTAGAAAAGGCTCCCAAAATTGCCATCTATACTCCCCCAAATAAGCAACCGTGGGATGATGCAGTAACCCTTGCACTAACGTACGCCGAAGTCCCTTACGAAACCCTTTGGGATGAAGAAGTTCTAACCGGTGGATTAAGCAAATATGATTGGCTTCATTTACATCATGAAGACTTTACAGGTCAATATGGTAAGTTTTATCGAAATTATTTCAACGCACCCTGGTATATAAATCAACAACGAGAATTTGAATCCATGGCGCGGCGTTTAGGGTATGCGACCGTTCAAGAAGAGAAAAAGGCCCTAGCAATGGCTATTAAAAATTATGTGGGGGAAGGTGGTTTTCTTTTTGCCATGTGTTCAGCTACCGATTCCTATGACATAGCCCTATCATCTCAAGGTGTTGACATTGTACATACTGTTTTTGATGGTTCTCCACCAGAAGCTAATCTACAGGAAAAATTGGATTATACTAATACATTTGCCTTTACAGATTTCAAACTTTATACAGATCCCATGGTTTACGAATATGCTGATATTGATTACCCACCCAGCAACAATCCCGTTGTTCGTGGTGCGGAAGCAGATTATTTTTCCCTTTTTGAGTTTTCCGCCAAATATGATCCTGTTCCCACAATGTTAACACAAAACCATGTTGCTGTGGTAAAGGGATTTATGGGACAAACAACAGGCTTCAACCGTTCAAAAATTAAAAAGCATATTGTAATCATGGGCGAAGATCCTGCCTCGGATCAGGTGAAATATTTGCACGGAAATTTTGGTCAGGGGACTTATACCTTCCTGGGGGGGCATGATCCAGAAGATTATCAACATTTTGTTGGAGATCCGCCAACCGATTTATCCCTGCATAGAAACTCCCCCGGCTATCGACTCATTTTAAATAATATTTTATTCCCAGCAGCCAGAAAAAAAGAACGGAAAACCTAATAATATTTACAATCAAATCCGGAACCCTAATAGAGGTTTTAGCCGTTTTACATGCTACACCTGAATTTGAAAACCATTATTCCATTGAAGATCTGAATCACAGACTAAAAAAAACTCAACACCTCATCCTTGTGGCCTATGATAAAGAACATCCCATAGGATTTAAGATTGGTTTCGATCGATTTAAAGATGGATCCTTTTATACATGGATGGGGTCGGTACTCCCACCCTATCGGCGTGGTGGCATTGCGAAAGCACTCGCAAGAAAACAAGAATCCTGGGCAGTACAACAAGGCTTTACCTCTATTCGATTGAAAACTCGAAAAAAATATAAAACCATGATTGCTTTTGCTGAAAATTCCGGGTTTACATTGGTAGAGGAAATTGCCAAAATTCCAGAAGCAGAAACACGACTTTTATTCGAAAAAACTCTGACCTAATAAGGGAGCAGAAAATGGAAATATTATCGATTTCCACCCATCAAAGGGTCGATATGATTGATATAACTCCTGATGTGAATCGCATCGTTCAGGCTTCAGACATTCAAAATGGAATTGTTACTGTTTTCGTTCCCCATACCACTTGCGGTATCACAATAAATGAACATGCCGATCCTGATGTCAAACGAGATATTCTATTCCAGTTAGAGAAAATTGCGCCTTATGAAAAGGGCTATCGCCACTATGAAAAAAATGCCGATAGCCATATCAAGACCAGCCTCATTGGCTCAAGTGAAACCATACTCCTGGAAGACGGTAATGTTATTTTGGGAACTTGGCAGGGATTATTTTTATGCGATTTTGATGGACCACGCGTGAGAAAAGTGTATGTTAAAATATTAGGGGATGCATCATGAGACTTTTTACATTGTTATGGATCATTTTTCTGAGTTGGAATTGTAGCCAACAACCATATTTAATCCCTTTAGAAATCCCCCGTGATGGTCTTTATGATAGCGCCTATCCCTACACTGATGTTTCGGTGCAATTAAATCGATTATCCCAATCCGTACTGAAAATATATTTCACGGCTTATTATAAGAATTATTTTTTTACTGAAGAGAGCAATATTGACAATAACACGTTTCGTCAGGCAATAATCGATGATCAATTTGTTAATCAAATTTCATTTAGTAAATCTTCTTTTGGTACTGCAACAGTCATTGCCAATGATCAGCGGAAAATCGTTATTTTATCCTGTGCTCATATTGGAAGTTTCCCCGATACCATACGGACATACTTTGAAAAGAAATCTCTTAATGATCCTTCAATTATTGAAAGTGTCGCGATTAAAACTCACAGTACACATTTTGTGGAGCACGATTTTCTTAAAGGAGATTTAGAGCTTTTGGCTGTAGATAAAAGCAAAGATTTAGCTTTATTTGGCATTTCACATTCCTCTGACTCACCTTTCTCCATTCCGCCGTTCCCCTATCCCTTTGGTGAAAGTGAAAACCTCACTTGGGGTAGTTTGGTTTATATGATGGGTTACCCCATTGGTCATAAAATGGTCACCCAGGGAATGGTAAGTCCATCTGAAAAGGGAGATAAACATACTTTCATGGTGGATGCTCTATTTAACAAAGGATTCAGTGGCGGCGTTGTTCTTGCTGTAAAAGACGGAGTCCCTAATTTCGAATTGGTTGGACTAGGAAAATCAATATCAGCACAAACTGAATTTTTCCTCACACCTGATTCTAAGAATGTTCTAAACTATTCAAACTCATTCATTCCATATGAAGGAGATGTTTATGTAACCCCGCAGCGCACGCTACATTATGGTGTTACTTACTGCGTTACTATAGATGCCATAAAGGATTTTATCGACGAAAATCGATCTGCAGTGAGAGCCTTGGGATATCCCTTGCCTACATTAAAAAAATGAATATATTTTTAATTATATTTTTCTATACGTTTATCGCGATATCCCAAATATAGTTCATTATCTTTAAAACATAATCCCACAACTGTACTATCTGCGATAGTATCCGTCTCTAGTATATTAAATGCCCAAGTTGTTTTTAATAATATATCTTGCTCTGATTGATTTACACCCAAAAAGAAAAACTGTGAATTGTTATAAGACATGGCATAAACACCATGATATCCCGTGTCTACATTTGTTAATTGAAACTGGATATCTCTGCTGGCTGTTTCATGAATACTTTTAGATAAAACTCTCATCCGATACATAGTTGGCGAATGATAATTACGATACAATACTGCCAATGAATCGATTTCTTCTATGTAAGCGATTCCGCTTGGTCGCCAATTATTGCTAATTGTATCACTTGCAACAAATATTCGCTCCCCGATTGGAGAAATCCCGAATATTAAATGTGTCCCCATAGACTGGAGATAAAGATTATCATTATCATTCGTAATTGTTAAAAAGCTCTGACCGTTCAAATCTAAATCAAAATGATCAGTTAGGGAAATATTATCGTTATTTGAAGTGAATTGTAGTAAATCAATCTGAGAACCGGCGTTGCCTGACAAATCATAGTTTGTTGAATAATAATAACCATTAAAAAAAGTAATATCACATATATCATCATAAAATGTACTTTTAGAAGTATCTATTTGTCGGTCATCTTCACATGCGCTAAAAACAAATATCAATAGAACTGTAATCTGCATGTGTTTTAGTATTTGAAAACTCATATCTAACTCCTACAACTAATTAATTATTTTCGTCCTTTTTAGCTTCCTCCCAAATAGCATCCATTTCCACCAATGTAGCCTCTTCAATGGGTATATCTTGTTTTTTTAATTCTGTTTCAATTCGTCTAAAACGACGAATGAATTTCTTATTTGTTTTACGCAGGGCATCCTCAGCTGAAATCTTGAAATAGCGGGATAAATTCACAATGGCAAATATTACATCCCCAATTTCCTCTTCCATGTGTTCTTTCACACCTTGAGATTGGGCTTCCTTCAATTCCTGAATTTCTTCATGCACTTTATCCCACACTTGCTCTACCTTATCCCAATCGAATCCAACATAGCTCGCTTTTTCCTGCAAACGTTGGGCACGCACCAGTCCTGGTAAATTGGGTGGAACGCCATCTAACCTGGAATCTCGTTTTTTTTCTTTATGTTTTTCAGCTTCCCAATTCTGTTTGGCCACGAAGGCAGCATTGGCTTTTTTGTCACCAAAAACATGGGGATGACGACGAACCAGTTTTTTGTTAATACCCGTAAGTGAATCAGAAAGAGTGAATAAATTATTTTCTTCAGAAATCAATGCCTGAAAAACGACATGAAGAAGAATGTCCCCCAATTCTTCTTTCAACGTATCCCATTTACCATCATCCACACTCTCAATAACCTCATAGGCTTCCTCTAAAAAATAGGGTAAAAGTGATGCATTGGTTTGTTCGCGATCCCAAGGACATCCCCCTGGGGCTCGTAAATCACGAACAATAGCTATTAATTCTTCAAATTTCTTCCCAATATCATTTTCAATCATGGATGTCTACTTTCACAATTTTTTCCCAATCTACCTGTCCTAAATAATAATCTTCCTTGGAACGCATTTCTTCTTTTTCTTTTTCAGTTTGATCATCCAATCCTAAAAGATGCAAACTGCCATGGATAATCAATCGAGCGATTTCTTTTTGGTAGGGTTCATTATATGTGTTGGCATTTTCTTTAGCTCTGGGGAGACTAATATATACTTCACCTTCAAAGACTTCATCCTCTTCGTCTAGACGAAAGGCAATAACATCCGTGAATTGATCAACCTGAAAATATTCTTTTTTTATATCAGAGACAACTTCATCTGAAGCAAATATAAATGTGACGGATGCATCCTTCATTTCAAAAGCAGAAAAAAGAGGATTTACAATTGTGTTTACTACTTCTGGATTAATTTGATTTAAATCAGGGTCGTTTTCAATCTGAAGAGATATCATGCGTTGATTTTTTTAACAGGCTCAATGATTTTATCATCTGGGTATTCAATTCGAATATGGTAAATACCACGCAGCACTGGTAGCATCCCAAATTGACCATCAACCGTTCCTTTAATGAGACGTAATTCCCCAAGTGTGAGTGGACATTCATCTAGTTGTCCATCTTCAACGCGTTTCTGAACGATGCGATCAATCATCTCATCAATTCGAAGAATATCTGGTTCTTTCAATGATCGTACGGCGGCTTCTACAGCTTCACAAATCATCAAAATACCGGTTTCTTTTGTGTTTGGTTTGGGACCTGGATAACGGAATAAATGATCATCAATACGTTCGTCTTCGGCTTTATTATCCAAGGCTCTTCTATAAAAATATTCAGTCTTTGTTGTTCCGTGGTGCATGGGAATAAAATCGCTTACTTCCCACGGTAATCCATATTCCTTTGCTAGAGCCAATCCCTCTTTTACATGATTGACAATAATTTTGGCACTCATTACCGGGGTTAACGTATCATGGCGGTTTTTCTGCATAAATTGATTTTCG
>JABMOV010000100.1 GCA_013203145.1 Fidelibacterota bacterium | reverse complement strand
TTCACTTATTTTTGCCAAGGCTTGCACGACTTGTAAGCCGTCTTGTAATGACAATCCGCGCTGCCTACCAATAGCTAATGCTAACATTGTTAATACGCTAACTTGCGCAGTAAATGCTTTTGTAGATGCCACACCAATTTCAGGACCTGCATGGGTATATACTCCGCAATCCGTTCCACGAGAAATGGAGCTCCCCACAACATTACAAATTCCCAATGTTAAGGCACCTTTTTCCTTAGCTTTTCGGATTGCGGCTAAAGTGTCTGCTGTTTCTCCAGACTGACTAATTGCAATAACTATCGTATTTCCGTCCACCACTGTTTTCCGATATCGAAATTCAGAGGCATACTCAACATGCACAGGAATCCCTGCATATTCTTCCAGTAAATATTTACCGATTAGTCCAGCATGCCAGGATGTTCCACAAGCAGTAATATAAAATTGCTTTGCTGATAAAATGCGTGGCATAAAATCAACGATCCCACCCAAATGGGCTGTTCCTTCTGACATCTGAATTCGGCCCCGCATGGTGTCCATAATCGTTTGTTTCTGCTCATTAATTTCTTTGAGCATGAAATGGGGAAAACTACCTTTTTCGATTTGCTCGTAAGATAAGGTCAAGGTTTCAATTTCTTTTGTAACAACCTTGTTTTCCATAATTTTCCTGATGGTATAACCGTCAGGAGTAATAGTAACCATTTCACCCTCGTCCAAATACACAACATTGCGAGTATATTCCACAATTGGAGATGCATCACTGGCTAAGAAATATTCATCTTCCCCAATACCTAACACTAACGGACTACCAAAACGTGCGGCTACCAGTATATCTGGTTCATCCTTGCAAAGTGTAACAATGCCATAAGCACCCACAACTTGCTGCAACGCAGCACGGACGGCATCTTCGAAGGATAAAGAATCTTTTTTATAAAGGGAAGAAATCAAGTGCACTAAAACTTCAGTATCCGTTTCACTTTGAAATATGACACCGGATTGGGAAAGTACGGTTTTGAGGGTTTGATAGTTTTCAATAATTCCATTATGAATTAATGCAATAGATTCGTCGGTATTCCAATGGGGATGGGCGTTTATATCATTGGGTTCGCCATGGGTTGCCCATCGTGTATGAGCAATTCCAATATTCCCACGAATAATAGAATCATCGAGGGCGATTTCTAACTCTCTTACTTTTCCAGCACGCTTCACTTTGTGCATCACACCATCCTGCAAAACTGCAATTCCAGCAGAATCATATCCGCGATACTCTAATCGTTTTAACCCATTAATCAGAATTGGAACACATTCCTGTTTACCGTAATACCCAACTATTCCGCACATATTATTTTGCTCCCCAATTTAAAAGTTTGCTGTTTATAAGTTATTCCCACTCGATAGTTCCTGGTGGTTTTGATGTAACATCATAGACTACGCGATTAACACCGCGAACGCTATTCACTATTGAGTTTGATATCCGAGATAAAATCTCCGGTGACATTCGATACCAATCGGCAGTCATCCCGTCACTGCTTGTAACCGCGCGTATCCCTAATAAATTTTCATACGTCCTTTGATCTCCCATCACCCCAACCGTTTTCACAGGGATGAGTACTGCAAATGCTTGCCAAATTTCATCGTAGACGCCTTCCTCATGGAGAATATTCATATAAATATCATCTGCTTCACGAAGAATATCCAATCGTTCTTTTGTGATTTCTCCAATGATACGCACGCCTAAACCGGGACCTGGAAATGGATGCCGTTGCAACAAGGATTCAGGCAATCCAAGTTCACGACCAACGTTACGTACTTCATCTTTAAATAATTCACGCAATGGTTCCACAAGTTCAAATTTCATATCCTCTGGCAACCCGCCCACATTATGGTGACTTTTTATGACTTCAGCCGCACCTTTTGCTTTGCTACCGCCACTTTCTATTACATCAGGGTAAAGTGTTCCTTGACCAAGAAACTTCACTTCACCAAATTGAAGTGCGAATTCCTCAAAAGACCTAATAAATTGGTTACCAATAATTTTTCGTTTTTTTTCCGGATCAACTACGCCATTTAATTTTGATAAATACTTCTCAGAATCATCAAATAAATAAATATTGACACCAAGGCCATCGCGTAGTGCTGTAATGCACTGTGATGCTTCGTTTTTCCGCATTAAGCCATGGTCAATAAGAACGCCAATGGCTCTATCTCCGATAGCCTTGTGCATAATGGCTGCTACCACTGACGAGTCAACACCTCCGCTCACACCAATGACAACTTTTTCATTGCCAACTTGTTGTCTAATTTTTTCGATTTGTTCTTCGATAAAATGTCCAGGTGTCCAACTGGGTACACAATGAGCAATTTTAAACAAAAAGTTGCTGATAATTGTTTGTCCTTCGGCTGTATGGGCAACTTCGGGATGAAATTGGGTAGCATATCGTTTGCGAGATTCATCACTTAAAGCAGCAACAACACCATTGGATGAAGTTCCTATGACTATCCACCCTCGTGGAATTGTAGTCACTCGATCCATATGACTCATCCAAACTGATGAATTATTCGATATTCCATCCAATAAGGGCGAGTCCGATTTCTTTACCAAATGCGCCAAACCATATTCACCGGAACCTGTTCCTTCAATCTGACCACCAGAATGAAGAGTCAATAAATGTAATCCATAGCAAATTCCTAAAATCGGTAATTCTAGGTCAAAAATTCTATTGTCGAAATCTGGAGATTCATCCGAAAAAACACTTGATGGTCCACCGGAAAGAATAATTGCTTTAGGTTTACGATGTAAAATATCCTCCAGAGGAGTATCATGAGGAAGAATCTCTGAAAAAACGTGCTGCTCGCGAATGCGCCTGGCAATGAGTTGGGTAAATTGTGACCCAAAATCAAGAATAACAATTCCATCAATATGGGAATTACTCATCAAATGTCCATTGCTCCAGAGGTTCTAAAAATGATTCGCATGTAAGTTGGTAATGAATGGGCGTTATGGACACATATCCTTGTGAAAGAGCAACACCATCACAATTTTCGTCGCTATCGGGGTCTACTATTTTACCGGTCATCCAGTAATATTGATGTCCACGTGGATCTTCCCTGCCCTCAAACCAATCTTTGAAAAAAATATTTCCCTGTTTAGTTATTTTGATCCCTTGAATATCTGTAATAGGAATATTTGGTACGTTCACATTTAATAATACACCTTCGGGTAATCCGCGGTCCAGAACCTGATGTACAACGCGTTGAGCCACTGTTTTTGCAGGTTCATAATTTCCACCTCGAACAGCATCCAGGCTAATGGCAATTGACGGAATTTTCAGCATTGTACCTTCGGTTGCAGCAGATACAGTACCAGAATAGATAATATTATTTCCAACATTTGCACCAGCGTTTACGCCAGAAATAACAATGTCAGGAGGAGAATCTAAAATGCCTTGCACAGCTATTTTTACACAGTCGGCTGGAGTTCCTTTTACCGCATATCCTTTAAACCCGTCGCGGCGGGTAATCTCCTGAATCCTGATGGGATCAGATATGGTGATAGCGTGTCCTACTGCACTCTTTTCTGTGTCTGGTGCAACAATAACTACATCACCTAAAGCATCCATGGCCTCCCATAAAGCAAAGATTCCAGGAGCGTATATACCATCATCATTTGTAATAAGGATTTTTGGTTGTGTTTTCATGATAATAGACTGATTATATTTGATAAATTTGACTTCATAGTTGCCCTTGGGACGATATGGTCCACAAATCCTTTTTCCAATAAAAATTCTGCTCGCTGAAATCCTTTAGGCAAATCTTGCCCAATCGTTTGCTTTATCACTCGTGGACCAGCAAATCCAATCAATGCACCAGGTTCTGCTAAAATAACATCCCCCAACATACCGTAACTAGCAGTAACTCCGCCTGTTGTAGGATCTGTCAAAATGGGGATATAGAGTCCACCTGCATCTGAGAATCTTGCCAAATGAGCGCTGGTTTTTGCTAGTTGCATCAATGATATAGCACCTTCCTGCATGCGGGCACCACCTGAGGCACATACCAATATAAACGGAATTTTCTTTTCCATAGCCAGATCAATTGATCGTGCAATACGTTCTCCAACAACAGATCCCATACTCCCACCAATGAACTTAAAATTCATAACACCGAGAATAATTTCATGCCCGTTAATCATTCCAGAAAAACAGCGAACAGCTTCATTGTGCCCGGTCTTCTTTTTTGCGGTTTTTAACTGATCCGTATATTTTTTCCCTGATTTAAAGTTTAGTAGATCAATGGCCTCTATATTTCCAAACATTTCTTTACCCGTGCCCGTATCCAGTAATAACATTTCATACAAGTCTGGTGAAACGCGGAAATGGTGTTGACAATGTCGGCAAACAGAATGTGATTTATCCAGCTCAGGTTTGTATAGTATTTCCGAACAGCTAGGACATTTTACCCATAAACCATCTGGCATATCTTTTTTTTCTGCGTCTTTAAACTTTTTATCTTTGCGTGTAAACCAAACCATATAATTCCTGACTAATTCTAAATATTTCTTTTCAATTTCATAACAATAGCATCTTCCCCGCCATGATAATAGGCTTGCCGTCGACCAATTTCTTTAAAACCAGCGGCAATATACAACTGAATTGCATTAAAATTCGATGCTCTCACTTCAAGAAAAATATTTGCGTTTTTTGAAATATTTTTCAATACATAATTCATTAAGTGTTTTCCATAACCCGATTTACGGTAATCTTGATCTACCGCAATATTTAATATCTGAACTTCTTGTGTAGTATCATGAATAAAAATATATCCTAAAACAATGCCATCGTCTACCAATATGTAAACTTGTGAAACAGGATCATTTTCGATTTCATATGCTAATTGATTTTTTGTCCAAGGATGCTTGAACGATCGTTGCTCAATGGCATGAATTGATTCAAGATCGTCTAATGAAGCACAACGAATTTTCATTTCTTTACTTTACCAAGGTTAAATGGTGATATGTAATCCGGAACCAATTCCTTAGGATCATCAATTTTCCATTCTTCAAAATGTTGAACTGCACATTCTCCAACCAACTTTGCAGAGGGGGGCACTTCAATCATATCATTTATATTTAAATATTCAGCACAATTATAATGGATCACATTTTCTGTGTTTTCTATTGCCAATTGATCATAAGTAGTTGCCACTGGATTTTCTACTGACGTCATGGATTCACCTAGATGCTGAAAATTTTGGATAAATAGACTATTCTTATGAGAATGTAATAATACTAGCAAATTTTTATAAGCTTCATTATTATATCCATGGGCTAGAGAATGCAGAGTTGGTACTGGAATTATTGGGAGTCCATGACTATAGGCTAATCCTTTGGCAAAGCTCAATCCAATTCGAAGTCCTGTGAATGACCCTGGACCTATTGATATTGCAATTACATCAATATCATTTAGTGTATATTTTGTTTTTTTCTGTAGCTCTAAAAAATGGATCGGAAGTTTTTTTGCGTGTTCGCGTGGGCTTTTTTCTTCGACAATATCGACTAATTTTCCACCCATAAACAACGCGACACCACAAACATCTGTAGCCGTTTCAATTGCGATAATATTCACGGTTTCCACCCTTCGATATTCAATACTCGTCGCTCCATGAATTCTGGATTTCGTGAAAATCTTACAATAATTGTATCATCAGGGATAATATTCTCAATGATATCTGCCCATTCGATTAACGTAATTCCATCTTCAGGATTTAACAATAATTCACCACCAATATTTAGAAAATCATTGGGATTTTCCAGGCGATAGCAATCCACATGGTTAAATTGACCCTTTGGACTATCATATTGGCTTACCAATTTAAAAGTCGGTGAATTCACGAAATCCTCTACACCAAATCCTTTGGCGCATCCTTGCGAAAAAGTAGTTTTCCCAGTACCTAAATCACCGATCAAAGCAACCACCGTCCCAATGGGCAATGATTTTGCCATGTTCGACGCAAAGACTTGAGTTTCGTCTGTAGAATTGGATGTGAAAATAGATTTAATCATATTTCTTAGGAGTAATAACTGTAGAGTTTTTTACTCAATGATCATTTATTGTAATGATAACCTTGAGCCAAAAACTATCATTTCCGTGAACTCATTGTAACGACTGGAACAAATAATTCTTCCAATGAAATTCCGCCATGCTGAAAACTCCCCTTATACATGGCTTCATACTTGTGTTGTTGGGTCGGATACACAAAATAAATATCATCCTTGGCAATGAGATAATTGGTTTGAGTTCCGAATTCAGGTAAACGGTAGTCTTTTGGATTTTTAATCACCAAAGCAGAACGTTCCTTGCAATTCAGGTTTCGCCCGTATTTGTATCGAATACCGCTTGACGTATCTTTGTCAGCACCAACCATTACACCACGGTTTACGCGGATGCTACCATGGTCACTCGTGAGTATAATTTTATAATTGCTTTGACTCAATTGCTTTATCACTTCAGAAAACCAGGAATTATCAAACCATGTTTTTACAGCAGAACGATATCCTGATTCATCCGGTAACATTTCTTTCAAGACATCAGACTCAGATCGTTTATGAGCAAGAATATCCACAAAGTTGATAACGATACTGAGCAAATCTACTTTCATAAATTCTGCCATTCGCGAAGCAAATCTTTTTCCTTCATCTACGTGCCAAATTTTATGGTAATGTAATGATTTATCGCTCAAACCGTGACGTTTCAGCTGATCCTTGAGCATGTCTTTTTCATGTTGATTTAGACTGGCAGCATGATTTTCCATATCTTTTCGCTGCTGAGGATATTTCTTTAGAATATCATCAGGAAATAATCCGCTGAAAATTGCATTTCGACTAAACGGTGTTGCTGATGGTAATATTGATGTGGCGAAATCAATTTCAACATTGAAATGCTTTTGCAATTCAGGTAATACTGAAATCAAATGGTCATGACGCATACTGTCAACCAGAATAAAGCAGACCTTTTCACCTTGTTTTAAATGGGGAATAACTTTGTCAGGAATCAAATCAACGGTCATGCGTGGTCGATTTTCAGAAGCCAACCAATCTGTATAATTTGAATTGATAAAATGGATAAATTCGCGATTGGAGGTTTGAAGTTGCTCCTCTAAAATATTCCCTAAACCAGTGTCCTTATGCTCATCAAACTCTAATTGCCATTTCACTAGTTTGTTATAGAGTTCCCACCAATCATTGATTGATAATTGCTCCTGTAATTTGAATTCGATTTCCTGAAATTCTTTCAAGTAACCAGACGTCGCTTTTTCTTCAAGAATTTTGGTGGATTCCAATATTTTCTTGGCAGCGATAAATATTTGGGTGGGTTTGACGGGTTTGACTAAAAACGCATCAACTTTTTCTGAAATGGCTTCATCCATCAACCATTCTTCTTCACTTTTTGTGATCAATATAATGGGAACCGTATCACGGATTTCTTTGATACGCCGTAACGTTTCTAACCCATCCATGCCAGGCATAAATTGATCCATCAATATAATATCATATCGGAATTTCGTTACCAATTCTACAGCATCATGACCATTGGTAACGGTGGTCATTTTATACCCTTTGTCCTCAAGGTACATGATGTGTGGTTTCAGATGATCGATTTCGTCATCGACCCAGAGAATATGTGCTCGTATATTGTTCATTTTTAGTTGGTGAAACTACTGAGAAAATGGGTGGACGGAGTAGTGGTTATTCATGCATAAAGATTGATTAAGCATTACAGATAGTTCCTCGAATTTGTTTAATCTGTTTTTTGAAATATGTACACATATTGTGCTGGCCAATACGCCAATTGATTTCGAATACTCTTACCTGCTACCCAATATATGGAGAATGCGCAATGGACAAATACAATATAGCTCAGAAGATGGAAATTTGCAGCTCACTAATTCGCAGATATTGAGCTTCATTCTTTCTATATATGAGCCATAGTAATAGTAGAATCAAGTTTATATGGCTCATAGAATATTGATTTACAGCTCATTTAGTTGTACATTTGATCCTTAACGCCTCTTGCGTTGAGCCACATCAAAAAGAAAATGGATCAAATGATAGATAATATAAAGAATGAGGTGTTAGAGTTTGTCAATACAAACCCCAACCTATCGTCTAAGAATATTCATGATGGATTAAAAACCAACATTGGATATGCGACAGTAAAAAGGATATTGACAAAACTAATATCAAGCAATTTGATTTTAACAATTGGAAAAGGTCGCGGAACAAAATATGTAATTAGTCCTGCATATGAATTGTTTTACCCAATTTACGTAGAAGATTATTTCGAAAAAGAGCTTGATGATCGAGAAATTAAGGATGGCTTCAATTTCTCATTAATCTCTGACGTGATGAGTAATGTAGCATTGTTCAATAAAGAGGAAGCAAACCATCTAAAGAGTCTCCAAAATAAATATATTGATAATATATCTACTATAACAGAAATGGAATATAAAAAGGAACTAGAGCGTTTAGCCATAGACTTGAGTTGGAAGTCTTCCCAGATTGAAGGAAATACGTATTCCCTGTTGGAAACAGAACGCTTGTTGAAAGAGAAAGAAACAGCTGCAGGGAAAGGAAAAGATGAAGCGACAATGCTTTTCAACCATAAAAAAGCACTGGATTTCATTTTTGATGACCCAACTTACGTATCACCTTTGACAATAACCAAAATTGAAGATATCCATAATTTGTTAGTAAAGGATTTAGATATTGACAAAAATATCCGGAAGAGAAGAGTTGGAATTACTGGGACTAATTATAAACCTCTGGACAATGAATACCAAATAAAAGAGGCGTTACGTGATATGTGCAAATTGATAAACAATCGTAATAGCATATTTGAAAAAGCTTTATTCGTCCTAGTTCTGATATCCTATATTCAACCATTCATGGATGGAAACAAAAGAACAGCAAGAATAGTGAGTAATGCTGTATTAATTAGTAATGGCTATTGTCCAATTTCATTCAGAACAATTGATTCAGTTGAGTATAAAAAAGCGATGCTCATATTTTATGAGCAAAATAATATCACGGCATTTAAAAAGATTTTTATAGATCAGTTTGAATTTGCAGTAAGAACATATTTTTAGTCAAACCTCTAAGATGTCGGAATACAACCCTAGATAAAAAGCATTCCGTTATATATAATTCCACTTATCACGAATACTCTTACCTGCTACCCAACCAGTAGAAAATGCTCCTTGAATGTTATATCCACCCGTATCAGCATCAATGTCGATGATTTCTCCGGCAAAATACAGGTTTTTCACTTTTCGAGATTCCATTGTTTTCGGATTTATATCTTTTATACTTACGCCACCAGCAGTTACAATCGCTTCATCATATGAACCATATCCCGTGACCTCCATTCGGAAGTCTTTTAACAGTAAGCGTATTCGTTTTCGATCATTTGAGGTGATTTGATTTAAGAGTTTATCTGCATCTAAACCTAGCTTATCAACAAAAACCGAGATGAGTTTTCTAGGCAATAAACTCTTCAATAAACTTGAGAAGTTTTGATTGCCATGTTCATTAATTTCTCTCAATAATCGAGCATCTAACTGTTTGTCGTCTAAAGCTGGTTTGAAATCAATGGAAATGAAAACAGATTTATCTTCAAGTAATTGAAGTATAATATTTTTACTCAATGATAATATTATCGGACCTGAAACACCTTTATCGGTGAAAAGCATTTCTCCAAATCGTTCATCGCTTTTTTTATTCTCACACCAAACATTGACTTGAACATTTTTCAAACTCAATCCCTGGAGATGTTTGGCTGTTTTCCCCGCTGTAACTAAAGAGACCAATGCCGGCGTTGGGGAAATAATCTTGTGACCAAGATCCTTGGCTAATTTGTAACCCATCCCAGTGGATCCAGTACGTGGATAGGATTTTCCACCCATGGCAATGAGAACCACATCCGCAGTGTATTCTATGGTTTTTCCAATGCTCTCATCTGATTTATTTACAGGTTTTACAATGACTTTAAATGTCCCGTCATCCTGGACGATGATCTTGTCAACTTTCTTGCCTACATGAAGGGGAATGTTTAACGATTTCACTTTCTCAAGCATGGCATTAACAACTTCAATTGCTTTGTCACTAACCGGGAAATATCGCCCACCTCGTTCAAGTTTTATTTGAACACCTAAGTCAGTAAAATATTTTAAAAGCTCATTATTGAAAAACTCGTGGAAGGCATATCGAAGGAAGCGATGGTTTTTCCCAAAATGTGTGAGAAATTCATCTAAAGGTGCGCTATTGGTGATGTTGCAGCGACCCTTCCCGGTCATTTTAAATTTCATGGACGGAATGGTCGTGCGCTCTAATACCACCGTTGTTTTATCTGGATGGTAACTTTCGATAGCGGCCATTAATCCAGCAGGGCCAGCACCAATAATGATTGTGTTATAGTGAATTATCAAACAAGCTTAGTATTTAAAGATTTCATTCTCTTCCGTTCGCCTCTGCTTTCAAATAAGGAATAAAGGACAGGAACAATTACCAGTGTCAATACTGAGGCCACAGCCAGACCAAATAACAGACTTACTGCTAAAGGACGCCAGTATTCGCCTCCGCCACCAAAGTTCAGTGCAAGTGGAATCATACCAGCTAATGTGGTTACGGTTGTGAGAATAATGGGACGTAACCGTATTTGTCCACCTTTGATTAAGGCGTCCATCATTCTCATTCCACCACGACGCAAATCATTCACATAGGAGATGAGTACAATGGCATCATTAACGACAACTCCCATAAGTGCCACAACTCCAAAAAATGCCATGAGTCCAAATGGAACACGGGTGACCATCAATCCAAAAATAACACCTATAAATGAGAGTGGAATTGTAATGGCAATAATCATTGGCTGTTTCAACGACTTGAACTGAATGGATAAAATAATAATTATGATGATAAAACCGATCAACATTGCGCGACCCAAACTGGCGAAAGATTCTATTGTTTCGTCCTTTACACCGCCGTATTCCACGGATATTCCACCAGGGAGATTCATTTCATTTAAAAAAGGAGTCAATCTCCGTTGGACATCCGTGGCGTCAACACCAGGAAGTAAATCACTAGTAACGCTAACATTTCGTTTGAAATTTCTGTGCTGAATGGACGTTTCCCCCGCAGCAAGGTTTAAAGAAGCTACATCTGTAAATGGAACCAGTTTTCCCAATGGACTTGGTATCATCAGATTCCGGATATCATCCAAGGCGCTTTCGCCCTTAGAATCAATTTTAACACGAACAGGAATATCCTCAAATCCATCGGTGAATTCAGTGGCCTCCACTCCAAACAGTGCTGACGTAATGGTCTGACTAATGTCATCCGCAGATACACCATACCAGGCAGCACGTTCATGATCAACTTCGACTTGAAACTCGGTACGTTTTACACCTTGACTGGATTCAACATTTGTCGTTCCTTCAATCAATTCCATTCTATCTTTGATTATATCACTAACCAACTCCATGGCATTTATATCGTCACCGGAAATGTCTACTTCTACATTGGTGGGAATTGGTGGTCCTTCATGAATTAAACCAAATACTACTTTCGTCCCGGGGATGCCTCCAAATACTCCATTTAATTCATCGATAACTTCTTCAACTGTTCGATCCCGATCTTCGGCATTTAATAAATCCACATTTATTTGTGCAATTTCAGCACCGATTCCGCCACCTTGCGCCAAACGAACATTTTGAACACCGCTTGCACCTACAGTTGATACATAGCGATCCACTTCTGGTAATGTTTTAATATATTTTTCGATTTCACGGGTAATATCATCGGTAGCATCTATCTGACTGCCCGGAGCATTGGCGATATCCACAACGATCCGTGGCTGAGGGACCTTTGGAAACATTGCCACTTTAACCAGTTTTACGTCAGTGCTCATTGATATCCCAACAATTACAAACGATAACATCAACATTGAAAAAGCAATGGTTAATGTCACTAACCTGTGACCTAAAGCCCATTTCAGAACTTTTCGATAAGCACGTTTCCCCCACCAATCACCAGCTAATTTCCCTTTGCCACTGGATCGATTCATCAATCTGGCAGCAGCCACAGGAATCAAAAAATGATCGGCCAAGAATGCACCAACCAAAGTGAAAATAACAACTTTAGGAATTACGGATAAAAATTGTCCCATAATTCCGCTCATGTACATAATGGGTGCAAAAGCAACCATGGTAGTAAGAACAGAAGTCATAATGGGTGTTCCCACTTCTCGAATGGATGCAACAGCGGCATCTTTTCGCCGCATTCCATCTTCAATATGACGATAGGTTGATTCGGCTACGATAATGGCTCCATCCACTACAATACCCAAAACCATAATTAAGCCAAACATTGAAATATTGGTCCGATCAATTCCAAATATATACATAAATAGGAAAGAGCTCATTAATGCAAACGGCAATGCCATGGAGACCAACAATGCATTTCGGAATCCGATGCCAAAAAACAAAACGATAATTACAAAGATAATTCCCCACCCTGCATTGGTATTGACTTGCCTGTTTTGTCGTTCAACATCTGTCGCTTGACGGGCAGTATAGGCAAATTTCACTCCTTCAGGAAAGGATTGTGAAATTTCTTCCACGGTCTTTTCAATCATGTCAGTCGCTTCAACAATATGAGCACCCCGACGTTTGCTAATTAATAGGGTCACGCTGGGATCATCCATGTACCGAGAAAAAGAGGTAATCTCTTCAGCACCGTCTTCCACGGTTGCCACATCCATTAATCGAATGGGATTACCTGATTGACCCATTCCAACAATAATGGAAGCAATTTCATCAATTGAATTGAATTTTCCAATGGTTCGAACAAGAATATCCTGAGAATTCAGTTTGAGTACGCCACCTGGCATATTGCGATTATTAACCTGCAATGCCCTGATAATTTGTGGAATGGTTATCAAATTTGCGGCTAATAATTTTGGATCAGCTTTTACCGATATTTCCCGTTCAACACCCCCAAAAACTTCTACTTCATTTACACCGGGAATTCGTGTTAATCGATCTTTTACATCTTCACCTATTTCTCTTAATTGTCGCGGTGTTAAATCACCGTAAATATTTAATATCGAAATGGGTATATCATTAAAATCCAGTTCCTTAACGGAAACATTCATTACATCATCCGGCAAGTCTGGAAGTGCTTCGTTTACCTTATCTTTTAATTCGTCTATACTACTATTTAAATCGGTTCCTGCCGTGTATTCCACCGTAATAAACGCCATATTTTGAAGGGCATAACTCACCACTTTTTCTAAATCATTAAGCTGGGATATTTTATCTTCGAGTGGTTTGATTAAATCGGCTTCCACTTCAGCTGGCGCCGCTCCCGGATATACTGCACTTACAAAAGCATAGGGTACTTCGATCTTGGGAATGAGCTCCATGGGAAGAATAAAAAATGAAATAAGACTGAGAACGAATATTGCAGCTAAAACGATTAAAAC
>JABMOV010000099.1 GCA_013203145.1 Fidelibacterota bacterium | reverse complement strand
TTGTTCGTCTTATAAGCCAACACCAATTCCATTTGATTCAGCTATTGGTATGGAGTTACATCTTGAATCATATAAAAAGTGGTTAAGTACAGAAAAGTCCGAATCAGAAAATGTAAAAAATGTGCTGGGACCCTTTTTTGATGAGTTGTTATATAGAGACTTTTCCTTTTATGAGAAAATTTATCCTTCTTTTGAAGTTTATACACAATCATATGATTCCGTTAAAGTATTGGGCACCAAGCAATTTCGATTAGTGAAATCGTTAAAAAAACGAAAAAATCCAGATATAAATGGGAAAGTTCGTCGTGGAAGTGATGATACATTTTCAATCCTTTTTACAAATAATGATTTATCTATACAAAGATATCAATATCTTCACGACTATCATAAAGTAAAACTGGTAGAGTTATTTGAAAAACAAAACTACCGTTGTGTATTTATTCGTGATCAGCTTTCAGATATACGTCCAAAAATACTAGAGCTTCAATATAGAAAAAATGCGATTAACGAAGGCGAAGAGAAACTCTTGGAGACTTACAGTAGTAGTATTTCAGTTGATGGAAGTAAATCATCAACATTTTTGCAAAATAAGATTAAACGAATTCAAACCATCAACCTTAACATAGAAAAATTGGATTTATTTTTTGAGGATATAGAAAAACTGGCAAAAATAGAAATTAATAGTACTGTGTTTATTTCACCAATTGGAACTCCACCTAAAGAGTATGAAGTGAAAGTAGAAGAAGGACAGATAGCGTATATCGCATTACTTGATGAGCTTGATAATATTTATTCGAATTAATTCAGTACTGTTATCGCACGATAACTAATTTGTGAATCTGATTTTATAATCAAAAAATATACGCCACTAGACACCAGTTCACCATTTTGATTTTTACCTGACCATGTAATTGTTGTTTTAGCATCCTCAGTTATTACACCGTCAAATATTGTTCTTATATGCTGCCCTAATATATTTATAATAGAAATTTTATATTTATCTGTCTCCAAACTATGTAATTGAAAATGTATATCATTCAATGTGCCATCAGTTTTCAATCGATACGGATTTGGGTAGACTGATAGAATCTCAAATCCTTTGGGGTTATCAACTTCAGATTTCCCATCTTCAATTTCAATTTTGTATCTATAGTTGGATACGTCTGATGCAATACCCGAAACAATGATGTACATCCAAGTATAATCATTTGATGCGGGATCAACGTTAATGACAGGGTTGGATTTTATTGTAAAGTTACCATTAGTATCTCTGAGAATGATCGACACCATATAATCAGAAATATCTCCGGTAATAGGATTAAGAGATATTTTAAGAGGATCATTGGCAATCAGAAAAATATAATTACTACCATATTGATTAAGGTTAGAAATATAAATTGTATCACGAGAGCCACTATAAAAATGTTCAATAGTTTCTACCAATGGGAAATCATCGGCATTTTTACTTTCGGCATAGTCAATATAAGCTTCTGCTTCATCATAACTATAATTACCAGCTTTACTACTTGAGGATAATATACGATTTGAGATTGCCATACTATTGTAAGCATCAACAAAACTTGAAGATTCATTGATTAGGGCATTATCAATGATGTCCCGACTATCATTATTATTAATACTATTATCCCAAATTCGTCGAATGGTTTCATTTCCACCAAGATGCTCATCAATATATTCGAAAAAGATATAAGAGCCATACCAGCGGTTTCCAGCTTGAGAGTCTAAAGATTTGTGGGGTGATTCAAACCATGAAATCATATATTGATAACAATCATTGATGTCATCATAGACTGATTCTTCCATCCAAACTGAAGTGGCTTCCATAAGCCAATCTTCTTCCCAGGCGTCGTACCCAAATTGAATGGAATGGAAAAATTCATGTGCGACAGTTACACGAAGATTATTGATCTCATTATTTGGGAACCCTTCATAGTTGTTTCTTATTACCATATAGCTCGACCAAGCATTGGTTTCTATAACATTAGTTGAATTTGGATTGTCACCAATTTCCCAATCTCCCTGTACAAAACCATATACTCCAGAACCTGGATTTGTGATATATATATCATAGTGATCCGAACCTCCATTGTCATGAGTTTGTGGTAATACTCCATCATCTGGCGGTAGGGTATAACCTAATGAAAAAATTTCGTGGTCGAATACTTCTTCCATAATAATAATAACATTATCTATATAATCAGGAATGTTATTTTGATCAACATCAGCATTATCTACACCTATAGGTCCTTGAGTAGTATAATGAAATCGAAAATAATCATTATCTATATATTGATCTAGCCCCTCCGATTTTGGTCGAGTCTCTATCGAGGTTGTATTTGAATTTTGTGCAATTCGATACCCGTTTTGAATAAGCTCAATTTGTAATT
>JABMOV010000098.1 GCA_013203145.1 Fidelibacterota bacterium | reverse complement strand
TCCAGAACTGGTATTACCCACTGTTATCAACACCATCCCTATTGGCATGAAAGGCTTCCTAATCGCTGGGCTGATGGCAGCAGGTATGTCAACATTCGATTCAACCGTAAACGCCGGCGCTGCCTATTGGGTGAAAGATATATATCAACTTTATATTAATAAAAAAGCCAATCGCAAACAGCTGATGATGCAGAGCTATTTGGCATCGATCCTGATCGTTGTTATCGGCCTGGGTTTAATGCTGGTGTTCAAGAATATCAATGAAGTCTGGGGTTGGATCACTATGAGTATCGGCTCTGGTATGCTGATTCCAATGTTGCTGCGCTGGTATTGGTCGCGGATGAACGGCTACGGTTTTGCGATAGGTACGGTTTCAGGTATGGTTGCGGCAATTATTTTCAAAGCGGTGGCTCCTGCCGGCGTTACCGAATATACCATGTTTATGGTAGCTAGTTCGGCCTCTCTGATCGGTACAATTCTGGGTACGCTTCTTAACAGTCCCACCGATGAAAAGGTCTTAGCCAAATTTTATAAAATAACTCGACCCTTCGGTTCATGGGGGCGTTTTAAGAAACAACTCACAGCTCAGCAGCAAGTGGGAATTGATGCGGAAAATCGACGTGATATTCTATCTACTATCATGGCTGTACCCTGGCAAATTGCTTTTTTCCTATTCATGTTGAGTCTGGTATTCAAGACTTGGGGAAATGTGGTTATTCTGGGTCTGATCATGGCAGTTCTGACGGTTGGATTGTACTTCAACTGGTTCCGCCACTTATCTACGGAAGTTAAAATAGAGGAATAGAATGAAAAATTCGGGGATTTTCTTTTTAATACTTTTTAGTGTTTCTGTAATGATAGCGCAGTCACCGGTCTATCCCGATCCTGATTTCCCAACAGAATTGGATTCGGTAGTCGTTTACTTTGATGCTACTTTGGGTGATAGTGGACTCGCTGGTTACACTGGGGCTATCTACGCCCATACAGGCGTCATAACAGAAAACAGTACCGGTCAAAGTGATTGGAGATATGTGATTGGAGAATGGGGTGAAACAGATCAACCACTGTTAGAATCATTAGGAAATGATTTATACAAAATGGTTGTTGGTTTTCCTCATGATTTCTATGGGTGTCCGGACACGGAACAAATCCTGCAACTGGCATTTGTATTCCGAAGTGCTAATGGATCTGTTACCGGTCGTGATGTTGGCGGAGCGGATATATTCATGGATTTTTATGAACCAGGTGTCACAGCTTTGTTTATTACTCCAACTGCAAACGTGAACTATGGATTACCAGAAAGATCGCCCATTTTTGTTAATGAAAATGAGCCAGTAAGTTTTGAAGCAACAGCAGCGACATTGGGGACAGAACTAGATCAACTTAAACTGATTATAGACAATGTCGAAGTTGCGTCAACCACCAACGACACCATTACTTATGTTCACACGTTTACGTCAACAGGTATGGTAGATGTTGAATTAATTGCACTCGCGACCACGGGTGAATCAGATACTATTTCTCAAGTTATTTTTATACCTACGGTAAATGAGGCAACTCGTCCGGAAAATCTACAGGACGGTTTAACTACCGTAGATAATAATTCTATAACATTATCGTTATTCGCTCCATACAAAGACCATGTTTATGTCATTGGCGATTTCAATGATTGGATAGTAAGTTATAGTTATAGTATGAATAAAGATAGTGTGAATACAGATTCAACATATTTTTGGATTACGTTATCAGGTTTGTCACCAAGCACTGAATACGGATTTCAATATCTGGTAGATGGAGATATTCGTGTCACCGATCCTTACGCAGAACTGGTTTTGCATAAGGGGGATGATCCATGGATTGAGGCAGCCACATTTCCCAATTTAAAGGAATACCCCGTTGGTAAGACGGATGAATATGTGGGTGTATTTGTCACGAATCCTGAGCCGTATAATTGGCAAGCCACAAATTACGTTCGTCCAGCAAAAGAGGCCCTGGTCGTTTATGAATTACTAATTCGCGATTTCTTGCACGCCCACGATTATGCTACACTAATTGACACTCTGGATTATTTAGACCGTCTTGGCATTACTGCCATAGAACTCATGCCGGTAAATGAATTTGAGGGAAATATTAGTTGGGGATACAATCCCGCATTTTATTTCGCACCGGATAAATATTATGGTTCACCCGAATCATTGAAGTCATTTATTGACGAATGTCATTCCCGCGGTATCGCAGTCATTCTTGATGCAGTCTTAAACCATTCATTTGGTCAGTCTCCAATGGTGCGTTTGTATAATGAAGGCAATTATGGAACGCCATTGACGGAAAATCCATGGTACAATGTAAGCGCGAGGCATCCATTTAATGTTGGTTATGATATGAATCATGAAAGTGTTGCCACGAAATATCTGGTCGATCGCTACCTGGAATACTGGTTAAACGAGTTTCAAGTTGATGGATTTAGATTTGATTTATCAAAGGGCTTTACACAAACTAACTCAGGGAGCGATGTTGGTGCCTGGGGCAATTATGATCAATCTCGTATCGATATCTGGATGCGTATAGCAAATATTCAATGGTCATTCTCGCCGGGTTCGTATGTTATTCTTGAGCATTTTGCTGATAACAACGAAGAAACATTTTTAGCCAGTCAGGGCATGATGCTCTGGGGCAATCTGAATCACAATTATTCTGAGTCTTCTATGGGATGGTTGGCAAATTCTGATTTATCGTGGGGATATTACGGCAATCGCGGCTGGAGTCAACCAAGCTTAATGACGTACATGGAAAGTCACGATGAACAGTGGGTCATGTATAAAAATCTGCAATGGGGTAATAACTCGGGTAACTATGATATCACGGAATTGCCCACTGCATTGCAACGAATGAAACTTGTTTCAGCCTTTTTCTTTACTTATCCCGGACCTAAAATGATGTGGCAATTTGAAGAATTAGGTTATGATGAAGAATTACCGGTTGATGGACGTACCGATCCAAAACCCATCCATTGGGAATATCAAAACGATCCAGATCGGATACGTTTGTATAAAACCATACAGGCACTTCTAAAACTTCGCAGTGAAAATGAAGTTTTTACTGACCCAGCCACATCTGTTTCCATGTATGTTGGGAACAATATTACTGGTCGGAGAATTCATCTCAGCCACTCCAGTATGGATGTAACCATTTTAGGAAATTTTGGTGTAACTGAAACAAATATTACGGCAAACTTCCAACAAGATGGAATGTGGTATGAGTATTTCTCCGGAGATAGCATTGAAGTAAGCAATACTGGAATGGGAATTGACCTCGGACCGGGAGACTTTAGAATTTATACTACAGTAAGAGTTGATCCTCCGGAAGCAGGATTGTTATCAAATGAATCCGAATTAATATCCATCCCTGAGACATTCCAATTGTATCAGAATTATCCAAATCCATTTAATCCTGAAACGACAATTCAATTCTCAATTCCTGCAGATGAGAAAATTCATCTTGCTGTTTACGATATTCAGGGAAGATTAGTAAATGTATTAGTTGATGGGAATATGTCGCCCGGGAAACATAGTGTAAAGTGGAACGGCACAAACACCAATGGACATCCAGTGGCTTCAGGAATGTATATATATAAATTGAAAACATCAGAAAATATATCAATTAATAAAATGGTACTGATGAAATAGTAGTTTAGGGGAAGCATATGAAAACACTCAAAATACTTTTCGGATTTTTAGCTTTATCGACAGCGATATTTGCTGATTCGGATGCAACCACAGTCAATATTACTGTCACCAACAATACTTTAGATTGGTGTAATCTTCAGCATCCTGAAAATGGGACCATAGACTTTGGCAATACCTTTACCATTTATGCCCAAACCTATGAACCAGGTGTAACCGATGGTACTGGCGAAGGAACCGCTATTGATGCATGGATTGGTTTTTCTACTACTAACGATGATCCTTCCGGCACCGGGTGGACATGGATATCTGCGGCGTATTCAGGAGACAACGGTAATAATGATGAATATACAGCTGATCTTGGAAGCGCTCTGCCAGATTCCGGCACCTATTATTATGCAAGTCGCTTTACAGTGGATGGATCCAATCATAAGTATGGTGGATATTCATCGAGTGGTGGTGGATTCTGGGATGGTACAGCAAACGTAAACGGTGAGTTAACCGTTACCCGCAATTTTGCACCGGAAATCGCGACTATAAGCGATATTGCCATGACCGAAGACACAGATCATTTCGTAGTATTATCCGCAACTGATCCCAACGGCGATGACATTACCTTTTCTGTCATTGGAGGTTCAACTGAAACTGTTAGTGGATTAGTATCAAATGATACACTCTTTCTCTCCCCGGCTGGGAATTATAATACATCCTCTGCTATCGTGTTTTCTGTAGTTGTCACGGATGTCCTGGGCGCAGCAGACACAACCACAGCAAATGTTACCGTAACTGCGGTGAATGATGCGCCGGTTATAGCTTCAGTTTCAGATCAAAATGGTGAAGAAGGAACAGAATTGTCATTCAATATTTCTGCTACAGATGTAGATGGGGACAATTTATCGTGGACTTCACAAAACCTTCCTACAGGAGCACAATTCACCGATAATACAGATGGAACAGCGACGTTCACTTGGACACCAACGTATACCCAATCCGGCACCTACGAAAATATATTATTTATCGTTGATGATGGCAGTGGAGGTCGAACCCAAATATTAATAGGTGGTCAAAAAACCGGGAGCAACTAGATATGGTAATGAACAAAATTCTGTTCAGTGCACTGGCTCTATTGTGTTTTCCTCTTTTTGCCGCTCAGGATACACTAGCTATATCAATAAATATTGAAGATGTGATGAGCATTGATGAGATTCAATTGCCAACAGAATTCAAGATACATACGCCATCGCCAAATCCATTTAATCCTGTCGTGAATCTCCAAATCGATGTACCGGTGCAAATTCATGGATCAATATTGATCTACGATTTGACTGGAAGAAAAGTAGGGAAATTATTTGATGGTTTACTTGAGCCGGGTTATCAGCAATTCCAATGGAATGCCAGTCAAATGAGTTCCGGAATGTATTTCATCTCAGTGAATACTGAAGTTGAGAATACAATACAAAAAGTCATGTTGGTGAAATGATGGTCAAGCAGGGAATAACAACTCTTTTCTTATTTGCATCATTGATGAGCCAGACCATAGTCTATGTTCCCGGCAGCCACAATGATTGGGATTTGGATGCTGATAATCAAGCATATGAAAAAACAGGACTTGGTGGAACAACAACTCATTATGGTAAAACCATTCAGGCATCTGTTGATGGCGAATTTAAAATCGTATTAAACGACTGGAACACAACCTGGGGTGCAGGATACTGGATTACTGATTATGATCAGCGATGGATTATCGAACCGGGTGGAGATAATGCTCTTTGGAAAGGATCACCGAATACAACCATCCATGTTACAATTCCTGATCCAAATAATTATTCCAGCACGGATTTACCACTGGGAATTATGACGTTATCGGATACTCCAACCCAAATCAGCGCCACATCACAAGCGCCGCTTGCTGGTTCTGTGATAGATACAAATGATGTAGTTGTGAGTATTACATTAAATCAATCGTTAGTAACGGAAGAAAAAATATATTTGCTGTATACAGCTGATGCATGGTCAACGGATAATTTTATTCTGGCGACCGGCAGTGGAACATCATATCAGGCAACGATTCCGGCGCAACCGGGTGATATCATTTACTACATTTTGACAACGACACTGACATACGGTAGTGGCAATGATCTAGATAATTACACAGATTTGATGACACTTTATTATGATACAAATAATGGTGATAATTATACATACACATCGCAATCAACAGCGAATGTAGCGCCTGTCATTACATCGACAATTGATGATCAAACCATTGCCGAAGGCAATCAGATGAGTTTTACGCTCACCGCCACGGATGCCAATAACGATAGCCTAATCTGGTCAGCCCAAAACCTACCAACGGGAGCCCAGTTCACTGATAACACAGACGGATCAGCGGTATTCAACTGGACTCCAACTTATACGCAATCTGGCACCTATAGTGATATTGTATTTATCGTCGATGATGGGCAAGGTGGAAGAGCCTCATTGAGGTTGATAAAGTAAATAAATGATATTAATTTGAAAGAACATTTTTTAAGACATTTTGTTCTTGAAATAAAGGGATACACATAAAAGTGAGGGGATGAGATGAAAAGGTTGATTTTCTTTTTTACTATAATTACTGCGCAACTATTTAGTGCTAATGTAGGTTGGTATCAAGACTATATTCAAATTGATGTAAACGGAGCAGGAACCACCGCTCCAACCGGCTGGTATTGGATTGGCGATGATCCCTCTTATGCTACTCAGCTTGCAGGAAACAATTTTGGAACAGTTACAAGTTTGGTTATCTCAGGTTGCGACATGAAATATTATGGTGGCGGGGCGGATAGAACGGGTGGATCATTTTACTATATGGTGACATCTTCGGACGGGGGAACAACATATTTAGGACCGACCGAAGCAATCTGGACCCAAAGCGGTATCGGAGGCGATAATTTTCAAGGAATCTGGTCCGGAAGTGTAGATTGTCTTCAAGGACTGTCAGGTGGAGTTGCCTACAAGCTGAAGATTTGGGCTAAGAGTTGGGGCACTTCACAAGGAGACAGTTGGTTAAATAACGGCGGAGACAACTATGTAGCCACTTTCACAACTGACGCCTCTCTTCCCGTCACGCTAACCTCATTTGATGCTACCAATAAAAAAGGCGCAGTTGAACTTAGCTGGGTAACAGAATCTGAAATTGACAATCTTGGTTTTTTAATTGAACGTGCAGTAGATGGAAGCGCTTTCGAAGAAATCGCCAATTTCAAATTTGATGAAGCATTACGCGGTCAAGGCAGTACTACCGCACGAACCGATTATGTTTGGGTAGATAAACAAGTTGTTCCAGGCATTAATTATGAATATATATTAGCCGATGTAGATATAAACCAAAAAGTGGTAAGACATACAGATAATACGGTGCGTATTAAAGCTGAACTGAACGACGAGCAGGTTGGTATCGCAGCTGGATTTAAACTGGCAAATGTGGCTCCGAATCCATTTAATCCAAGTACTGAAATTCATTTTGCTCTGAATGATGATTTGGCGAATAGCCCATATTCTATTGCCATCCTTGATATTACAGGACGTGAAGTACAAAAATTATCAGGATTGGCTACATCAGGAATCAATGTTGCAAAATGGAATGGTCAATTGAGTACGGGAAATCTTGCAACATCTGGTATTTACTTTGCCCGCATCAATGTGGATAATGTATCTCAGGTTGTAAAAATGACTTTGATGCGATAATTAACTCATTTCACAATTTCTTTAAAGGGCGCTGGTTCAGCGCCCTTTTTGTTTAAAATATTTACAGATGAACTATTATAGTTGTTAAATAATGATATTAATTATAAACTTCAGAAACAGCTGTCGTCGACAATATAGTTTTGGCACGTAACTTGTGGCTACTTTAGACGTAAACTTTGTATAGAAATGAGCAAAAAATGAAGAACCAAAAAGGTTTTACACTGATTGAAATAATAATGG
>JABMOV010000097.1 GCA_013203145.1 Fidelibacterota bacterium | reverse complement strand
TTTGGGGTGTCAAATCCAGACTTGTTCAGTGATAAATTTATTTCAAGTGGCAGTTATCCAAACCCTGAAAACAGTGCGGTATCTGCTGAATTGTTTTTTGATGATGGTAGCCAAATATTAACAGCAGAATCGATTAAATTTTTCAAAGGTATAGTTGATAGTCTTGGGACTGTAACATACAAAAATTGCCCGTTCAAAATTAAAAACATTGATGCTATTAAAGGGAAACTGGTGGGGGACTTAATAACCGAAGCCGATAAAACAGGCACTATACCAATCCCCGCAAGTTCACTTGGGAAAATGAAGCCGATAATATATGGAGATCATAAATTTAATTATGGAGGTATTGAATCAGGAGTTACAGAAGCGGTTCAAATTGCGAATCTGCCGGGTTCTGATATTTATAAAAATAATTTATCACCTTGCGTTTATATCGGTCTTAATTCTGCCGGAAAGCATCAATATATTGTGGCGGGTCATGCTTTAAAAACTATTGGATCAGCGTATTTTAGGGCTTGGACATTTGATTCTAATTTAAATCGGATGGTTAGAGTAGATCCGACTCAAGTATCTTATGCCACCGTAGGAACTAATGTGATTGCAACCGTTGACAATAATCCGACAGTAGAAGATTTTTGGTATCCAGACGGGACTGTATCGGGTGAAGCGAATGTCGGTGGTGGAGATTGGGAGACTCATGGAAATTCTTGCGATAGGGATTTCGCTTCTCGATCACGTTCTGAATTGGTCTCCGGTGACATTCGATTTTCTAAAGCGCATATTGAAATTGACTTCCCAGATTATACAAATCAAAGTGCATCCCCGACAGCCGTTGAAGTGTATGCCAAAGTGAATTATTATGTAACCGGTGGCGTAGGCAATGATTTCAATGCACTATTAAATACATCAGCTTTTGACGATATTACAAAATCAGGAGATACGAGGATTATTTTTGCGGCTGAAACCGCAGACCTTGCCGGGATAGAAAATTCCGTATCGATAGAACATGAAAAAGCAACGGTAAACACTTTTACTTCCCACGCCTATGTTTATATGATATGGAAATTGATAAAATACAAATTAACTGCCAACGCATCCTTTCCATTATATGTTGCTTGCGAAGGTAGAGAATACGGGACTTGGATAAATGGAAGATCAACGGCTGAAACCGATCCCGAAGGAAACAATTACACCGAAACCCATGCTGATGATGATGGAGCGACGAATTTAATTGAAAATGCGGCGGGCGTGGTTGAAAGTTTATTGGTTGATGAATTAGGGTTAGCAGATACAGAGATATTTGAAAACTCGTTTAATATTTCATCTAACGATTTGAGTACCTCAAAACTTAGTTTTTCAATTTTAGAGCAAATTGAATCCACAAAGTTAATTGATGATATATGCAAAACAATTAAGAGCACATATTTTTTTAATGCGCGTGACCTTGCTACAATTAGAACTTGGGTAACTGGGGATCCTTTTTCCGCGTCAGGCGATTCAGTCCCAAACAATAACGATATTTATATCCATAAGCCAGTTAAGACATTTGTAATTGTTACCGGGTCTAATGACGCTCTTGATTTTAGCGATGGTGGTGCTGGCGATCTTCTTGCAACAATCCCGGCGGATTCATACACCGGGGCGACGTTAGCGACTGCCATTGACGTAGCTTTGGAGGCAGTAGGTGGGGATAATTATACTGTCACATATAGTTCAAGCACGGGAAAATTTACCCTTGTTAGTGCTGGTATTGGTCCGGGTGATTTTGAATTGCGGTGGAGTTCTGGCGGTAGAGCTGCCACATCCATTGGTCGGTTTATAGGGTTTGATATTAGCGCGGATGATACTGGGGCTTTGACTTATGTTGGTGACTACCCATTATGGGTTGACAGTTACGTTGAGAACCCAACTAAAAAGCCCAGTTATAAAAAATCCACTGATAAGATTTACACAGATTACACGGTTAAATATTATTTGGATTATAACAGCAAAGAATATCAAGAGCCAATCAATGACGTGGATAATACCTATATCCCCGAAACAATTCCCGAGACATTCTTACACCCTTACACGAAGGACGCGGTAACGGCGCAGATATATATGGATCATTTAAAAGACAGGTATAACCGCAAGCACATTA
>JABMOV010000096.1 GCA_013203145.1 Fidelibacterota bacterium | reverse complement strand
TTGGAAATATGTCTCCGGAACAATTTTTAATGAAACACTTAAAAAAAATTAAGAATCAAGCAGCATGACTTCTTACCGTGTCCATTTTTTTGTAGGAACTCCAATAGTGTTTTATTAGTATTTTTCCCCATTAAATCATTTTCTTCAATATATCCCAATATCTTTACTGTTGATAAATTAACAAGTTGAATGTTACCCTCTAAATCAGACAGTATATATCCATTGTCCATGTTTTCAAAAATATTGCGGAATTTCTCTTCGCTTTCTATAAGTGCAGTTTCAGCTTGCTTTCTTTCGGTGATGTCTGAAGCAATTTCCAGACGAACCATTCTGCCATCATGCCACTTTATCGCCCGATCTGCTAATAAGTACCATTTTTTTGTGGTAGTATTCTGGAATTCCCACTTATATGGTTTTTGGGGTCGTCCTGTCTTAGTTAATAATTTATCATTTGTACAAAAATCACACGGTCCTTTTTGATTTGACTGAATTTCTTGCCAACAAATTTTACCTTCAATATTTCCAAAATTTTCTTTTACTTTTTTATTTGTATATAACAATTCATATGTGTCCATATCGCTTACATAAACAAAAGCCTCTAGACTATCCATAATTATCTTAAACTGCTTATTCGATTGAAATAATGTATTCTCGACTTCTTTTCGGTCAGTGATATCTCTTTGAATAGCCACAGCATATTCAAATTCTCCTTCTTCATTTTTGACCATATCAACATTTAAGAGCACTCTTCGTTCTTTGCCGGATTTTGTTTTAATCGATAATTCTATATTTCTTAATCGGCCGTTTTTTTTGACACATCCGTGTATAAATCAAAAACATGCTTTCCAATAAGTTCAGCTTTTTTATACTCAAGTGCTTTAACAGCCGCCTTATTCACATCAATTATAAACCCTGCTTTATTCACCATATAGCAATAATCCGGCAGGTTTTGAAACACCTGTGAAAATTGTTGATACGCTTCACCTTCAAGATGTTGATTGTGAAGATAGAGTCCAACATCAAGCCCAATCCCCTTCAGGATTCTTATTTCTTCTTCTGTGATTTCCATTGAATATGGAATTCGAATTCCCATTAATCCCGTAGATCGTTGCTTTGTAGATAATCCAATTATGATGTATTTGCTATAAAGTCCATCTTCCTTACCACCAATTGGATTGTCAGCAACAATTGTAATATTGTTTTTCAAATCGAGTTGACTATAGAGGATATCGGGTAATTTTTTCTTGGTAATTATTTTCTGCAAATCTTTATTAGACGAATCGTCTTCTGCAGAATAGGTATAGTGTATTGGTCGTCGATTTTCATCAATGACCAATGTCCAAACTGATATGTAGCCACGAATTTTTATTAATGTATCACTTAAAAAGGAAAGCGGATTTTCTTCTTCATAATGCTGCGATAGAAGTGTTGATTCCTGATTAACCATTTGAAGTAATCCGGTTAAATGTTCGATCTTTAGATCAGAGATAATTCGCTTTGCCGCAATATCAATGGCGTGGCGTAAAACTTCAGGGTTAATTGGTTTTGATAAAAATCCGTCTGGCGAAATGTTTTGTAAATCTTTCTGATTAATATTTGCAGCGTGAGCTGTAACAAAGATGGTTGCAGTTTTCCAGTCTAGAGCTTCGATACGTTCGGTTGTTTCTATCCCATTCCATTCACCGCGAAGTTGATAATCCATTAAAATAACGTCAGGCTTAGATTGCTGAATCTTAGTAATGGCAGATTTACCAGTACTGGCGTTACCGACAACCTCATATCCCAAAGAATGAACAATATAGGATAATTGTTTTCTGGTTTGAAGATCGTCTTCAACAATGAAAACCAACGGTTTTCTCATGTTAATCCTTCCAGATAGTTATCAGCCACCATTCCCGAAATGATATTATCGTACTTACACTAAGTAATATCGGGTATTAATCTTAAAAATATTAGCTGAACGAATCGCAAATATCAATGAATTCATATTAGCGCTGTTTTACGATTAATTCTGCTGCATTATGGTTGCAACCCTCAAAACCTAGTGTAATTTGTCCCAAAACATTTTTGAGAATGGTTTAATTCTATTATTCTATTTTAATTCATAAAACGTATGAGTATATGGTGCTACAACATGGTTTAACATACCGTCCACCAATTCTTCTCTAGATTCTTCCAGCAAGTTTATTGCAATTGATGGTTTTCCCTCAATTTGGAAATCCAGGGTTTTAGAACTGGCGCTATGATTTATAATAATGAGGATGCGTTCATCAAAATACCTTTTTTCAAATACCCAAACTGATCCTTCTTGGGAAATTGGTATATAATCACCCATCGCCAGGGCAGGATGTTCCTTACGAAGTTTATTTAGCGATGAAAATGTTTCTCTTAGTTTTTGTCCGCACATATTGACTTCGTCGTCAAATTTCATGGGGCGGCGATTATCCGGGTCAGCAGCGCCCATCAACCCAATCTCTTCTCCATAGTACAATACTGGTAACCCAGGTATGGAAAGATTAAATGCATAGAAATTTGCCAGTTTTAAATATGTCTGTTCATTGTCTGATGGTTTTGGTGGATAGGTAAACGCCAACTCCGTTCCATTATCGCCCCAGCCAACTTGTCCGTCGGCAACGGCCATAAATTTCATTTGATCGTGGCTGGATGTAATATTTCCCATAAGATTGACGGGACCAAATGCCAGCGCATTGTTTTCTACGATTGTTGCGATATGACTAAAATCCGCTTCATCGCTGGCAAATGGATTTCTAGCGTTAAAATAGATTGCAAAATTAAACTGTGCCGATAATTCCCCGGGATTTACATAACTACCAATCAAAGCATCTGACCCAAACGTTTCGCCAATTTGGTAGAAATTCTTCATAGGGAAATCTTTTTTCATTCTGGCAGTAAGTTGTTTCCAAAATGCGTGCGGTACATGTTTCACGGCATCCTGGCGAAACCCATCTAAATTGAATGTTCCCATCCACCATAATGCATCATCAACAACCTGATCTATGGCTTCAGGAGAAGATAGATAATCAAATGATGGAATAAATGTATCGAACCAGGTTGTGAGACGAGTCTCCTCGCTCCAGTTACGTATATTCATTGATCCATCGGCTAATTGCACATCACCAAACCACTCTCGATGTTCATTGAAATATGGATGCTCCTCATGAACATGATTTGACACAAAATCCAAAATAACACGGATTTCTTTTGAATGGGCAATCTTCACCAATTGTTTGAGTTCAGCTTCTGTACCAAAACGTGGATCAATCTCTCGTGGAGCAATGGGCCAGTATCCATGATAACCAGTATACGTTCTATGAGGTGGAATGGACTCAACCCATCCTTGTTCAGGTTGTCGTTGCACAGGAGAAATCCAAATGGCATTTATTCCCAAATCAGAAAAATACCCGTCTTCCAATTTCTGAATAATTCCTGCAAAATCGCCACCATGCCAGTTTGCTTTTTCATGTAATTCAGGATTCTTGGCTTTTACGGTATTCGAGGGATTTCCGTCCAGAAACCGATCCGTCATTAAATTATACAATATTGAAAAATGCCAATTATCAGAATGGGATTTCGGGTTTAGCGGTTCCCCGTTGCGAATGAGCGTAATATTATCATTGATTACACGACCTTTTTCATCCAATCCCGTGATGCGTAAAGTTCCATTTTTCAGTTTACTCAAATTCACCATTAAGTCACCGTCTAGAAGCGGATCAAAGGCATCATTATGTAAGGCTGTATTATTAAAATATACATAGGGGAAAACCGGTACTGATCCATCTTTGGGAGGAATAAAATCAAACCACACTTTCCCTCCAGAAAAAGTCTTTTTTACATATTTCCCAGCAGCAGTTTCTTTTTGATCAGATAAATCCAAAATGGAATTCCATCCGCCAATATTATTAGAGATGAAAACCGGGTTTTCCGGATCGATTTTTTCTGTCCCGTCGATGACAAATTTATATTCATGACGTTCCGGTTTCAGGTAAACTGTTCGTTCTAAAACGCCATCACCATCGTTATCTTCTAACGGCAACGCCGATCGTGACCAATCGTTAAAACCTCCCATAACAACAATATGTTTTTCCCCGGGATTTGGTTTATAAGAAAACGTATGTTCAGCTAATGGTTGAATTCGAACCAAGATTTCTTCTTGGCGACCATTTACTGTTAATGGAATTTTTGATAATCTAGGGGCATCCGCCTGGGGTGTAATAACCAGACTATCATTATGAGCATAAAATGTAATATCTAAAAAGGGGTGACCTGGAACTTCTATACTTTTTACTTCACCTGCAAAATAGACAGATAAATCAATACTGGCTGACTTACCTTGTTCTACAATTATCGTGGGAATTGGATGGAGAGTATTGTCTTGATAAGAAGGTTGGCATGAAAGGAGGAAATAAAGAGGAATTCCGATAACGATTTTTCGCATGTTGATGTTCTCCTGATGGGCTTAATTTAGTGACTCAAATCTGAGTGAAAACCCAAAAAACAGAGGATTTCATGAAAAAATGGACATTATTTTACGCTCTGATCACTTTATTTATTTTCAGTAGTTGCAAGGAGACTTCTATGCCCTATCGCCTGCCCTACGGCGCTTTTTTTAATGGACAACAAACAGAATTTAAACTTTACGCACCTACGTCCGATAAAGTCTTTCTAGTATTATTTGATACATTTGATGCCCAAACTGGTAAAGAAATTCCCATGGAAAATGATAATGCCGGAAATTGGACTCTTACGCTCAAGGATGCCGGTATCGGCACATTGTATGGCTATCGTTTAGAAGGTCCACAAAATGATCCAAACGTGATTGTGGCTGATCCATGGACTCAAGCTGCTGTCACCCAGAATACATACAGACATGTGGCAAAGTCGCTCATTGTCGATCACCGCTACGACTGGGAAGGCGATCAATGGCAACAAATCAATCCCCGTGATTTGATTATTTACGAAATGCATGTTCGTGACATGACTGTCCATCCCACATCTGAATGTCCACAACCTGGAACGTATATCGGTTTAGTAAATTCAAATCAACAGAGTGGAATTACCCACTTGAAAAACATGGGCATCAATGCTGTACAAATTCTCCCTGCGCAAGATTTTGCCAATGTGGAGATTCCTTATAAAGACAAATCATCACCCGTTTACAATTCATGGAATCCATATGCCCGCAATCATTGGGGTTACATGACCACCTTTTTCTTTGCTCCTGAAACCTATTACGCCACGGATGGCTCCATGCAGCCGGATGTCTGGAATGGAACAGATGGACGAGCCGTAAATGAATTTAAAGACATGGTGAAATCATTCCACACCGCAGACGTTGCCGTCATCATGGATGTAGTCTACAATCATATTTCAAACTATGATTGGCATCCATTTAAATATATCGACAAAGAATCCTATTTCCGTTT
>JABMOV010000095.1 GCA_013203145.1 Fidelibacterota bacterium | reverse complement strand
GACATGAAAATTCTCCCACACCCATAATAGCCGGGAACGTCAGCTTTTATAATGAATCAAAAAATGGGGCGATACCAGCAAGTCCAATTATCAGCTGTCTTGGATCAATGCCCGACGGAGAAAAATCTATTACGCAGGGGTTTAAGTCCACGGGCTCAATATTGGTCATGGTTGGTGAGCGTAGGGATGAATGCGGTGGTAGCACCTACTATTCCCTATTTGATGAATTGGGCGCCAATTTGCCAAGACCAGATGCCAAAGAAGTGGAATCGCAAATTCATACTATTGCAAACTTGATTCAGGATGGGCATATTTTATCCGCCCATGATATTTCAGAAGGCGGAGTTGCAATAGCATTAGCCGAAATGACGTTCGAGAACGGCATTGGATGTGATGCTGCAATTCCTGGAGATTTGCGAACTGACACATTATTATTCTCTCAAACGGGTGGTTTCATTTTGGAAATAGAAGCCGATAATGCCGATTTCGTAGTCGCGCTATGTTCAGAAAAAGAAATTTCCGTCGAAATTATAGGACGCACGATTGATACAGGACGCGTTCAAATTCAAAATATTATTAATGTTGTCGTTGCTGATGCTTATAAAAGGTGGGCAAATGGCCTTAGAGAAAAGTTGCTATAAGGGTGTGTAATTGTGTTTAAGTATTATGGTGTTAAGGTGTTGGAGTGCTAGGGTTATGAGCAAGGTGACCCGATTTGAAGATTTAATTTGCTGGCAAAAGGCACGCGAACTGGTGAACGGAATATATAGTATTACAAAACGTGATGAACTTGCTAAAGACTATGGCTTAAGAGATCAACTGCGAAGAGCGGCTGTCTCTTCTATGACAAATATTGCAGAGGGATTTGCGCGTTTTCATCGAAAAGAGTTCATACGCTTTCTGGATATTTCCCAGAGCTCAGCGACTGAAGTTCATAGTTTACTTTTTGTAGTGTTGGACCAAAATTATCTAACTGAAAATGAAATTAAAAGCCTACAAAAAAAGGCCGAAGAAGTACGCGCATTAACTTTAGGATTATTAAAATATGTTAACAGTTCCATTTCTACAAATAAAGTTAGTGAACCAACGGTCGAATATAATATTTCATGGGAACCAAAGGATATTCCCGCAGACTTCACGAATGAAACGGTATAACACATAAACACCTTCACACATGAACATTCTAACACATATTAACTTGCGAATACAATGAGCAAAATTGATTATAAAACAGCCGGTGTGGATATTGATGCTGGGAACGAAGCTGTAGCTCGCATTAAAGATGATGTGAAATCAACCTTTACGCCCAATGTGCTCACGGGATTAGGTTCCTTTGGAAGTCTATTTGACCTCTCAGACATTACGCGGAATTATAAAAATCCAGTTATGGTTCAGAGTATTGATGGCGTTGGGACAAAAGCTATCATCGCCCGCAAGATGCAAAAATTCGATACGATTGGAATTGATTTATTAAGCGCATGCGCAAACGATATCCTTGTGATGGGAGCAAGACCACTCACATTTCTCGATTACATTGCCAACGACCACCTTGATCCAGCCATCGTTGCTGAAATGGTGAAAGGAATGACCAAAGCCTGCCGGGAAACGGGCGTGGCGCTGGTTGGTGGTGAAACGGCAGAAATGCCCGACACTTATCTCAAGAACGAACATGATTTGGTCGGTATTGTCACTGGCGTAGTTGAAAAAGATCGCATCATTACAGGAGAAAAGATCGCAATCGGCAATATTGTACTGGGTCTGCCCTCCAGCGGATTACACACAAATGGGTACTCGCTGGCTCGAAAAGTCTTTTTTGATATTGCTGGTCTTGATGTATCAGATACCGTAGACGGATTGCCCGTTACGGTTGGTGAAGCATTATTAGAACCACATATTAATTATACCAACCATGTTATGGCACTGATGGATTCGGGTTTACCCATCCATGGTATCGCTCATATTACCGGCGGCGGATTAGTGGAAAACATTCCACGAATATTACCAAACGGCTTATCTGTAATTATCAAAGAAGATTCTTTCCCAAAGCTTCCTGTGTTTGAGGTGATGCAAAAACTAGGGGATATTGCACCAAACGAAATGTATCGTGCTTTTAATATGGGAATTGGCCTAGTGATTATTGTGTCTGAGGACTCAGTTAAACCTATAAAACATATATTGGAAAAATTCTCCCCGGTTTATGAAATCGGGAAGGTTGTTTCAGGAAATAATATGGTGGTTATTAACTAATGGATGCAATCACTCAGGCGATGGCATCCTTGAAGTCGGTGTTCACCAGCGAAACAATACGATCCATGGAAGCATAACATGGTAAAAATGCCCCCATTTATCACAAATCAATATTATCATATTTATAATAGAGGTAACAATAAGGAGCCAATATTTTTTCGGGAGTCGAACTACATTTTTTTTCTTAACAAATTTAAATATTATCTATCTGGAAATTTGACTCTATTATGTTTTTGCCTATTGCCAAACCATTTTCATCTTCTTGTAAAAGTAAAAGATCGCGGATCTGATGATATTTCTGTTAAAATAAGCAATTTGCTCCGCAGGTTTTTTATTAGTTATAGCCAGGCTATTAATAAGCAAGAAGAAAGAGTGGGAAGTTTATTTCAAAAGCCATTTAAACGAAAAATTATTAGAAATGAAGAGCAACTGCTGTTGACTGTATATTATATCCATTTTAATTCGGTTAAACACGGGATAGATGAAAGTTATACTGACTATAAGTGGAGTTCATATCCAAGTATTGTTAATCAGGTCGGGCAATTTTTAAATATAGAGAATTGTATACGCATGTTTGGCGGTATAGAGACTTTTATTGATATGCATCGTGACGCATTTATAAATAAAAAAGAGATAAGAATGGATGCCATCGCTCGAAGCGATGGCATCCTTAATAAAAAATGATTACTAAAATTGCGATCATTCAATTCCCGGGTTCCAATACCGAACGGGAAACTGTTGAAGCAGTAAAACGGGTTGGAATGACGCCTGTTGAATTCCTTTGGAATGATAATCCGAAGATATTGGCTGATTGCGACGGTTACATAATCGTTGGAGGATTTTCCTATGAAGATCGTTCCCGTGCTGGTGTCATTGCAGCACTTGATCCAGTTATTGAAATATTGAAAAGCGAAAATGAAACGGGTAAACCATTATTGGGTATATGTAACGGTGCACAAATATTGGTTGAATCTGGAATTGTACCTGGCGTCAAAGACTACCGGCTTGGTATGGCACTCACAGATAATAAACGTATATCAAACGGACATGTGGTCGGCACAGGATATTATAATGCTTGGGCGAATCTTAAACTAAACGTTCCTCCCCAAAGAACAGCTTTTACGAGCCAATTGAAACTCGGAGATTTTATCCGCGTTCCCTTTGCCCACGCAGAAGGACGGTTTCTTGTGCCAGAAACATTACTGCAAGAACTCATCAAAAATGATCAAACCGTATTTTGTTATTGTGATGATAATGGAGACATAATCTCAGATTTTCCTGTGAATCCAAATGGATCAATCCACAATCTGGCAGCTGTGAGCAATCCTGCAGGAACAGCAATGGCAATCATGCCTCATCCCGAACGAACTCCAAATGGCGATTCTATTTTTGCTTCTATGAAAACGTATATTGAATCTGAAGAAAAAGTAAAATCCTGCACTCTCAAATTTGATCGTCCACATTATGAAATCAAACCATATCAAAATGACAAATCATACGAAGAATTGTTTATTGATTTAATTATTACCGATAATGAAGCATTATCCGTGCAAAATGCATTACGTAAAACCGGTTATCCCATAACCATTACAAAAAATGTACGATGGGGAATAACAACCAATCGTACAGATAAGCTCACATTCTTCAAGGAGCTTGCAGAATCCGGCGAACTTTATAACTCTAATAAAGAGCGAGTAATCAAAAAAAGCGAATTACCAACCGGGACACACTTTTATGTACAACAAAAGGAAGATATGATCGCTCGAAAGACGTTAGAAAATATTAGCGATCGCATGGGAATTCGTGGCGTTCTTGGTTTGGAAAAAGGAATTGTCTGGACGGTCTCCTCAAATGATGGAAACGACGATGTCATTCAACATGTAATAGATTCGCATATTTTCTTTAACCCTTTGTCACATGATTGTTACAGCTATGAATAAGTCCTATCAGAAACGCATTGAATCTGAATTAAACAATTGTTTAACTGAAACCGATCTTCCATCTGGTAAAAAGTACAACGGCAAAGTTCGCGACACCTACGATTTGGGTGATAAGCTGGTATTGATTACCACAGATCGCCAAAGCGCATTTGATCGTGTTCTAGCATCCATTCCTTTTAAGGGGCAAGTTTTAAATATGACCAGCGCCTGGTGGTTTGAACAAACAAGGCATATCGTGGATAATCATGTTATTTCTATCCCCGATCCAAACGTAACGGTGGGTAAAAAATGTAGGGTTCTCCCAATTGAGTTTGTTGTTCGTGGGTATATCACAGGATCAACCAGTACATCATTATGGACTGTCTATAACAAGGGTGATCGCGAATATTGTGGAAATATTTTACCGGAAGGCTTAAGGAAAAACCAAAGGCTGGATACTCCTATGCTTACTCCCACAACCAAAGAAAAGGAGCATGACCGACCCATCACACCAAAAGAAATTGTGAGCGAAGGATGGTTAACACAAGAAGAATGGGATGAAGCAAGCGCAAAGGCATTGGCCTTATTTGAGTTTGGACAGGAGAAAGCGTTAGAGCATGGAATGATTTTAGTTGATACAAAATATGAATTTGGAAAAGACAATGAAGGCAATATATTGTTAATTGATGAAATTCATACTCCCGACTCAAGTCGTTATTGGATTGCAGAGTCTTACGAAGAACGGTTTGGCGTTCATGAAGAACCTCAAAATATTGATAAGGAATTTCTCCGACTTTGGTTTTCTAAAAACTGTGATCCCTATAACGATGAAGTACTACCGGAAGCACCAACAGACCTGATTGTGGAATTATCAAAACGGTATATTTACTTAT
>JABMOV010000094.1 GCA_013203145.1 Fidelibacterota bacterium | reverse complement strand
TGATTCCACTGCGAACACACGATGTGTTTATTGACCTGTTGCTAAAACTGGAAAACCCATTAATAGGCATTTTAATCGGTGCAATATTTACTGCATTAATCCAAAGTAGCAGTGCATTTACCGGAATTATTATTGTTTTGGCCGTGCAGGGAGTCTTGACTCTTGAGGCGGGAATTCCTTTGATATTTGGAGCAAATGTAGGAACCTGTGTCACAGCAGGATTGGCTAGTATAAACGCATCACGCGATGCAAAACGGGTTGCGTTAGCACATGTCGGTTATAAAATTCTCGGTGTTCTACTGTTCTTATTTTGGATTCCCTATTTTGCCGACTTGGTACGATGGATATCGCCATCTTCAGATTTAACAGACGTAGGTAAACTAGCAGCAGAAACACCGCGACAAATTGCCAATGCGCACACGATATTTAATATAAGTCTGGCTTTTATTTTTCTACCTTTTACGAATCAATTTTCAAAATTAATCTATAAGATTCTTCCTGTTCGAGAGGAAATAGTGGATAAAGGATTGGAACCTCGTGTTTTTCATTTGGATGAAGGAATGATAGAAACGCCAGCAATTGCCATTGAATTGGTCATGGCGGAGATTTCCACAATCACCCGTTTATTACGACGAATGTTGTCAGCAATTATCGTCCCCTTTACAGAAGATATGGATAAAAAAGATATTAGCCATAATAATCTATCTTTGATTGAAGGTATCCATATGCGGGAAGAAAAAATTGATTTTCTAGAGGAAAAGGTTTCCGATTATCTGGTACTTGTAAGTCGACAGACTCTTAGCGATGAACAGGCCAAAGAAGTATTTGGGTTTATGTCCGTCGTAAATGATATGGAATCTATTGGAGATATTGTTGAAGATAGACTTCTTCCATTAGCGCAATCTTACTTGAGCAGTAAAAATGAATTTTCAGAAGAAGGAAAAAATGAACTAGTTGATTATCATTTAATGGTTATTAAACAAGTATCTCGTTTGGGCGTATTCTTTAGCAAGTTTAAACGAAAACGCATTGCTAAGATTATTAAAAAGGATTTGAAATATGCTGAAATGGAACGTCAGTTTCGTAAAATGCATATGAAACGAGTGCAAAAAGAAAAGCAGGAATCTGTTGCTACCCATGATATGCACATGGAAGTCATGGATATGCTTCGACAGATTAACGGATATATTTCCAGCATTGCACGAACATTAATGACAATCATTCCAGAAAAAGAAGTTGAGATTGAACCAACGAATGGTAACACGGAAGAATCATGATGGACAACAACGAACCATCGACCGATTTATTAATATTACATTCTGCACTTCGTGATTATTTCACAACTATGCAGGTGTTAATCAAATCCTTCATTAAGAGTGGTGAGAGGATGGATTTGCACCAGTTTCGCGTAGTTTCAAGAAGAATTCACTCTATTGCTATTATTTTAGGTAAACTGACAAAAAACGATAGATATTTAACATTTGGTCAATGGGTAAGGGAAATAGTTCGTCCATCAAATAAACTTCGAGACATAGATGAAGCAATCGCGTATCTCGAAGCTGATGCAATAACCAGTGATGCAGGTAAAGATTTTTATAAGTATCTATATTACCAACGTGATAAACAATTTAAAAAAATACATAAAAGTTTTAACAAATTAGTGACTTCAGATCAGTTTTATAAAGTAGGTTCTTTTTTTGAAAATGGTAAAAATTTTCAATTGAAAAGTGGTGTTAGACATCAAATTGCAAAAGGAAAAAAGAAAATACAAAAGCGTGCAACATTATTTAATGATGATCCTTCACGAGAAAGAATTCATGAATTACGCATCAAAGTAAAACGATATCGTTACTTATTGGAGCCGCTAGGTAAAGATCAAAAAACGATTAAACTTTGTAAAAAAATCCAGGATTATATTGGTTTAATCCATGATAGAGAAATTCAACTCCACTTATTATTTTCATGGATGAAGAGACGTTTTTATCTTTCAGGCACGACGATGAAACAAATGGAAAAAGACCTACTAAAAGGTTTTTCTTCCAAACAGACAATTGAAAACTACTTAGCGCAATTCGAAGGTAAAATTCCAATGGAAGAATGCAATGCGGTTGCACAGCACATTGTTACTGATCGTGATGAAATCTATGAAGAGTTTATACTTTTCTGGGAATCCGATAACGTTAGAAAAAGTGCATTACTAAATTAGTTAATAGGAGAGATGATGCCTGATGTAGAGAAGTTTAATCCTTATGAATATGTAAAGAAAATTGATTTATACTACTCACCTGCTCAACTCACAGAAGATGAATTGATAAGACAAGCGTTGGTGTTAACGAGACGCTCTGAAGAGCTAAAACCATATCAGGCTGAGTTAATCAAACTGCAGGAACACATCGAAAAAATTGGACACAAAGTAATTATTCTTTTAGATGGCAGGGATGCTTCAGGTAAAGGAGGTACGATTCGCCGAGTGACGCGTTACATGAATGAAAAACGTTACCGCCTGGTTGCACTTGGTAAGCCTTCTGAAATTCAACGTACAGAATTACATATGAAACGGTACATTGAGAAATTTCCTCATGCTGGAGAAATTGTGTTATTTGATCGAAGTTGGTATAACCGGGCATTGGTAGAACCAGTACTAGGATTTTGTTCAAAGGCTCAATATCATAAGTTTATTCAACAAGTTAATACCTATGAGGAAAATTTTGTTTCTGACGGAAAAACAACACTTATCAAATTGTACTATTCCGTGAGCAAAAAAGAACAAGCTCGGCGCTTTGATCGACGTAGACATGATCCATTACGTCAATGGAAACTTAGTGAAGTTGATCTACAGGCTCAGGAGTTATGGGATGATTTCACTAAGAAGAAGTTTACCCTTTTAAAAAAGACTAATACGGAGCTTAATCCTTGGTACATTATTAGATCAGATGATAAACACAAAGCAAGATTAGAAACCATGAAATTGATATTGAATTCAATTCGATACCGAGGGCGAAATAGAAAGCTGAATTTTGAGATTAACAATAATATTGTGATTTCCAGTGATGAAGAGCTCAAAATTATGTTAAAACATAAAACAAAACATGGTCACTATAAACGCTAGATTTGGAGAATACTATGACAAGTGAATCCGAACAAAAAGAACCAACGGTAAAAAAAGAAAAACTAAAGGGAAATATTATCTCCGAAGGTGTTGCCGTCAATAATATGGACAAAAAACCCGGGAAGAATCGTATCCCTGTCTATATCAAAAAGCATGTTCTAGAATATGAAAAAGAGTTGAAAACTCTACAGATTGAGTTATTAAAACTTCAAAATCATGTTAAAGACAAAGGTTTGCGTTATATATTTCTTTTTGAAGGTCGTGATGCTGCTGGTAAGGGCGGTACAATAAAACGAATTACTGAACATATGAATCCTCGTGGTGCTCGTGTAGTAGCATTAGACAAACCCAGTGATCGTGAACAAACGCAATGGTATTTCCAACGGTATTCCCAACATTTGCCTGAAGCAGGTGAAATTGTATTATTCGATCGAAGTTGGTATAACCGGGCGGGTGTCGAAGCGGTTATGGGCTTTTGCACGGATGAACAAAATAAACGATTTTTAAAATACACACCATTGTTTGAGCAAATGCTGGTTAAAGAAGGAATAAAATTATTCAAATTTTATTTTTCCGTATCCAAGTCAGAACAATTGCGACGTTTTAATAGTAGGGAAAACGATCCGTTAAAACAGTATAAGATTTCGCCAGTGGATCGAATGGCGCAAGATCTTTGGAATCAGTATACTATTAGAAAATTCCAGATGTTAACTGAGACCAATCGTTCGCGTTCTCCTTGGACAATCATCCGTTCTGATAATAAAAAACGAGCACGTATCAATTGCATCAAATATTTACTCTCAAATATCGAATATGAGGGTCGGCTTCCGTTGGAGGCTTTAAAATACGATCCGGAAATTGTCATTTCTGGCATTGCTGAAATTAGACTAATGGAAGAAAATTTACTTAAACCCGGTGATATGCCTGGGTAATCTAAATTTCATTATTTACTGCAAACAAACATTGTCAGGATTCTATCGTTAATCTAATTTTCGCCTTATGAAAAAGGATAGATATGAATCTTAGGCTAAAAGAGGTTCTCGCTATACTGGGAACCCTCGGACTACTTTATATTTTTCTTGTTAGTATTGGTTTAATGGGCGCATCATTTAAATTGTTTGGTAAAGATTTTGCCAATCAAATCATCAGTTATACATCCAGCCCATTTGTAGGACTGTTCATAGGTATTCTGGTAACAAGTTTAATTCAAAGTTCATCAACGACCACATCCATGGTTGTGGGCATGGTTGGTGGAGGAGTCTTAACGGTTGAGACTGCTATTCCTATTATCATGGGCGCTAATATTGGGACCAGTATTACGAATACTATTGTATCCATGGGACACATTGGGAGGAAAGAGGAACTGGGTAGAGCGTTTGCAGCGTCTACAATTCATGATTTTTTCAATCTCTTATCCGTATTGATACTATTTCCACTACAACTCACCACAAATTTTCTTGGGAAATTCGCCAATTGGTTGGGAATTGTCTTTGTAAATACAGGCGGATTGAAATTTACGAGTCCAGTAAAAACCATCACAAAACCGTTTATTACCTGGATTATTGATTTGGTTGATAAACAACCCGTAGTGGTTCTGATTATTGGGTTATTATTTTTATTTATATCTTTGAAATATCTAGTCACTTTGTTGAAAACAATGGTGATAAAACAAATTGAACCATTGTTTGATCAGTATATATTTAAAACTGCAATCCGTGGGTTTGTTTTCGGGATTTTGTTAACTGTGATGGTTCAAAGTAGCTCCATTACAACATCAATATTAGTACCATTAGCAGGGGCAGGTGTTCTGACCTTGCACCAAATATATCCATATACGTTAGGTGCAAATATCGGAACGACAATTACTGCTATTCTTGCAAGTTTGGTTACGGGTGAAATCGCACCAGTTACTGTAGCTTTTTCACATCTTTTATTTAATGTTACGGGTATCGTCATTATTTATGGAATCCCCTTTTTGCGGAAAATACCCTTAATACTTGCTCAAAAATTGGCCAATAGAGCCATGGAAAAACGATGGATACCGTTGGTTTATATCTTAGTCGTGTTTTTTATTATTCCTATACTATTAATCTTCATTACGAGGTAGACTTATGTGGAAAGAAATTATCAGCGCATGGAAATCAGACAATTTATTAGCTCAGGCGTGGGATCAATCCTATGAAATGTTAGACATATCCAGAGAAATGTTTAATGAATCCGTTCGTGTGTTACGGACAACGGATAATGCCGATGTGAATATCGATATCCGCGAAAAAGATAAAATTATAAATAAGTATGAACAGGATGTGCGGAGAAAAGTAATGACTCATTGTTCCATCGGTGGCACAGGATTAGTCGGAGGCATGGTTCTTACAAGCATCGTTATTGATATAGAACGATTAGGCGATTATTGTAAAAACATTCTGGAGTTAGTTACATATCATTCTGCCAAGCTTTCAGTAGATGAGGTTAATGATGCCCTTGATGATGTTGAGAAACATATTAAATATCAATTTGACAATATTATTGATGCGTTAAAAACGAATGACGAAAAAAAAGCAAGAAAACTAATGAAATCCTATAAAAAAGGAGTTCGAAGAACTACAGACTCTATTGTAAAGAGATTGATAGAAGGTGATATAAACGCTACTAATAGCCAAAGTGCAACAGCATTGGCACTCTATGCGAGGTATTTAAAACGGATTAGTGCTCATTTAAGCAATATTCTTTCAAGTGTCGTAAATCCGTTTGAGCGCATAGGTTTTAGAGAAACAGAATAGAATATAGACGTCCAAGCAGCATAGATTATTTGTAGCATTAGAAAATTGGCACTCTGAGCAATAGAGTGCTAATTTGTATTGAAAACCAATCTCATTAAGTTATAATTTCACTGCTGAAAATTTTTACATAAATAATAGTTTTATTACAACAAAAAGGAGATAAACATGAGTCTAAATCTGAAGCCATTGGCTGATCGTGTAGTCGTTGAGCCCCTGGAAGCGGATGACGTTTCTACCGGTGGTATCATATTACCTGACACAGCTAAAGAAAAACCTCAACAAGGCACAGTAGTAGCAACAGGTCCTGGCAAATACAGTGATGCAGGCACGTTGGTAGCAATGTCCGTCAAAACCGGCGATAAAGTACTTTACGGAAAATTTTCCGGTACGGAAGTAACCGTAGATGGAAACGATTATCTAATCATGCGTGAAAACGATATTTTAGCAATATTATAAAAAGGAATTAAACATGGCAAAACTTATTGATTATGGCTTGGAAGCCAGAACAGCAATGAAATCTGGTGTTGACCAGTTGGCAAACGCTGTGAAAGTGACACTGGGACCAAAAGGTCGTAATGTCGTTATAGAAAAGAAATTTGGTGCACCAACCATAACAAAAGATGGTGTTACCGTTGCAAAAGAAATTGAATTATCAGACCCAAGAGAAAACCTTGGTGCTCAAATGGTTCGTGAAGTTGCCTCCAAGACATCTGATGTCGCAGGCGATGGAACGACAACTGCTACGGTTCTTGCTCAATCTATCATTACCGAAGGTATTAAAAATGTAACAGCCGGCGCAAATCCAATGTCCATCAAACGTGGTATAGATGCCGCCAAAGATGCTATTGTTGCACACATAAAAACACAATCAAAAGATCTTCCTGATACAACTCAGATTGCACAAGTGGCAACCATTTCTGCCAACCATGATCATGAAATTGGTAATAAAATTGCCGAAGCCATGGAAAAAGTTGGAAAAGACGGTGTAATTACAGTTGAAGAATCCAAAACCGCTGAAACATATTTAGAATTTGTTGAGGGTATGCAGTTTGATCGTGGATACTTATCCCCATACTTTGTAACCAATTCTGAATCAATGGACGCTGAATTAGAAGATCCATACGTGTTGATCTATGACAAAAAAATCAGCAGCATGAAAGATCTCCTTCCATTATTGGAAAAGGTAGTACAAACAGGAAGACCAATTCTTCTTATTGCAGAAGATATTGAGGGTGAAGCACTTGCAACATTAGTTGTTAATAAGCTTCGTGGTACATTTAAAGTATTAGCCGTGAAAGCTCCTGGATTTGGTGATCGTCGGAAAGCAATGCTTGAAGATATAGCAGTTTTAACCGGTGGTACTATGATTTCAGAAGAGCAAGGCTATAAACTTGAAAATGCTAATTTGGATTACTTAGGTACTTGCAAACGCGTTGTAAGTGATAAAGACAATACAACTATTGTTGGTGGAGCTGGCGAAGCTGACCGTATTAAAGCACGTATCAATGAAATCAAAGTTCAAATTGAAAAAACAAGTTCTGACTATGATAAAGAAAAACTCCAAGAACGTTTGGCAAAACTTTCCGGTGGTGTTGCTGTCCTTTATGCTGGCGCTCCAACTGAAGTTGAAATGAAGGAAAAGAAAGCTCGCGTTGAAGATGCATTGCATGCAACTCGTGCCGCTGTTGAAGAAGGTATCATCCCTGGTGGTGGTGTCGCTTTGCTTCGTGCAGTAGAGGCATTAGACAATGTTAAGGTTTCTGAAGAACAAACCGTTGGTGTAAATATCATGAGACGTGCGTTAGAAGAGCCTATTCGTCAAATTGCTACCAATGCTGGCCTAGAAGCCTCCATTGTTGTACAAAAAGTACGCGAAGGCAAAGGTGATTTCGGATATGATGCACACAACAATGAATATGTAAATATGTTCAAAGCTGGTATTATTGATCCAGCTAAAGTTGCTCGTGTAGCCGTTGAAAATGCAGCATCAATTGCTGGATTATTGCTTACGACTGAAGCATCAATTACAGAAATTCCTGAGAAAAACCCTGCTGGTCCTGCAATGCCAGATCCTGGCATGGGTGGCATGGGCGGAATGTACTAGAAACATTCACTCAAACACTAAAAAGCCCCAACATTTGATGTTGGGGCTTTTTTTTTCTATTCCGGGTCTACTCACTTTTGCATTGTAATTATCATGCGTAACTTATTCCTTTACTAACCCAAAAACTGAAATTATTTGATAATGGATATTATACGATTAAAAAATATGGTCTTTTATGGTTATCATGGTGTTCTTGAATCTGAAAACCAAATCGGCGGAAAATTTGCAGTGGATTTGGAATTATATCGCCCGCTACGAAAAGCGGGGCGATCAGACAACTTAGATGATACATTAAACTACCAGTCTATATATGAAACAGTTGAAACGTTTACTAAAACGCATAAATACTTTCTCATTGAAGCATTGGCAGAATCAATTGCGCGTGAAATAATCACGAATTATTTGGTAGAAAAATTGATCATCCGTGTACGAAAACCCAATGCACCTGTAAAAGGTGTACTTGATGAAGTAGAAGTAGAGCTAAAACGTACACGTGCCGATTATGTCTGAGACCGTATTTTTATCCTTTGGAGCAAATATCGGTGACAGAGAAGCCAACATCGTCAGTGCTATTACTGCACTTAGTATGAATGATAACATTACTGACATCAAAGTTGCATCTTTATACGAAACTGAACCGCTGGTGAATAAGGATCAACCTCCTTTTCTTAATACGGTTGTCCAACTTAATACAACATTGAGACCATTTGACTTATTGGATGAAACACAAAAGGTTGAACAATTACTTGGTCGACCCAAAAATCATAAGAAAAACGCACCTCGTATTATTGATATTGATATCATTTGCTTTGGTTCTGCTTTTATTGATACGGACCAACTACATATTCCTCATCCAATGCTGGCAATTAGAAAATTTGTACTGGTTCCGTTTAACGAATTGGTGCCAGATTTCATTGTTCCATTGGTGAAAAAAACGGTTAAAGACTTATTGAATCATTGTCCTGATACTACAATTGTTAGGAAACACATACCTGAAAAACGAGCATGAGACATTTATACTATATTGCTATTGAAGGACCAATTGGAGTTGGTAAAACCAGTTTGGTGAATCTTCTATCCCAACAGCTTGGCGCAAGAACTGTATTTGAAGAATTTGATGGCAATCCATTTCTACCGGAATTCTACAAAGATCCTGAGCGATTTGCATTTCAAACCCAACTATGGTTTTTGCTTCAACGATACCAACAACAGCAAGATTTGCGGCAAGTGGATATGTTCCATAATCTACTTATCACAGATTATATGTTCGTGAAAGATAGATTATTTGCCTCATTGAATTTGAATGAAAATGAAATGGGCTTGTATGATTCTATCGCAAATTTATTGGAAAGAAATGTAATCAGTCCTGATTTAGTTATCTATTTACAAGCGGATACGGATACGCTTATGAGAAATATATCGAAACGTAGTCGGTCGTATGAAACGAGTATTTCATACGAGTACATAGATGCACTCAACCAGGTATATAATGAATTCTTCTTCAGTTATCAGGATACTCCATTAGTTATCATTAACACAAATAGAATAGATTTTGTTAATAATGATAAAGATTTAAATGAAGTCATAGATGTAATACGTCAACCAGTTTCAGGTACAAAGTTTTTTAATCCAGCACGAGACTATTAAAGATGGGAAAATTTTTATTTTATGCTATTATTGCTTGGTTATCATATACTATCTACAAATTTTTCAAAAATATAAAAGTTTTAAAGAATGATGGCGATCAAAACTCATCAGGTCAGAAAAATAAAAATGATATTCTAGATGCTGAGTTTACTGACATCAAAGAGGAGGAATAAATGGATACAATTCGATTTTTGTTAAGGGATAATGATACAAAAGTCGATATGGCAATCTTGGTTATTCGGATTGGCATAGGATTCATGTTTATTCTTCATGGATACCCAAAATTGTTTGGAGGGATTGAGAAATGGATATCCCTTGGAGAACTTGGACCTGGTAGTTTGGGTATACATTTTTGGTATCCAT
>JABMOV010000093.1 GCA_013203145.1 Fidelibacterota bacterium | reverse complement strand
TGCTATTTTGTTACGGGTGTCGTTCCTCTATTCGTAGCATCAGATGCTGGTACTATGATATTTGTTGAGACTGATCCAACAAACACAGAATGTGCAATGCCGGTAAACAATCCGCCAACAGCATTCAATTTGATGGCTCCAGCAAATCATGATACGTTGTGGATTGATCCTAACGATCTTGGCGGAGCAACAATGTTTGCCTGGACACCATCCTCTGATCCTGATGGAGCACCAATTGAGTATAGCATTGAATGGAACTACCAAGAACTGACACTTGTCCACACGCTTGATACAACAGGCCTGGCAGTGTTTGTACAAAACGTAGACATCTTTGATGATATTGTTAACGGTGGATTAGCAGGTGTTACGATTGAATGGAATGTTTCTGCTTCAGACGGCCTAGGTGAAACAGTTGCAACAAACGGACCATTTATGATGCATGTAGAAGCGCTTTTGGGTGTTGGCGATGAAGCCTTGATTCCCGATGTGTTTGCATTACATCAGAACTATCCGAATCCGTTTAATCCAACAACGCGGATAGAATATGATATACCTGAAATATCGAATGTCCAAATCACGATTTATAATGTGATGGGACAAAAAGTAAGAACCTTGGTGAATGCTGAGCATAGTCCTGGTTACCATAGTGTTCTTTGGAACGGTACCAACGAATTCGGTTCACCGGTTTCATCGGGTATGTATTTCTATCAGATTAAAGCTAATAACTTTAACAAGGTTAAAAAGCTTGTCTTAATGAAATAGACGGTTTCTGTAATTACGTTATAAAGCAGGGGTCTTCGGACCCCTGTTTTTTTATGAAAAGGTCTTGAACAAAATAAAAGAGCTTTGTACTATTGACCATAGCACAAAACACTAATTAACCTATATTTCTAGGAGGATATATGCAAAAGGGAAGCGTAAATAAAGTAATTCTTGTTGGTCACTTAGGCGGAGACCCCGAAAGTCGCTATACATCTACTGGAAACGCCGTTACAACATTCAACATAGCAACCAATGAATCATGGAAGAATTCTGACGGAAACTATGAAGACAATACGGAGTGGCATCGATGTGTATTTTTTGGCAAACTAGCTGAAACGGCAAACGAATATCTAAAAAAAGGTCAATTGTTATACATGGACGGCAAACTGAGAACTCGTTCATGGGAAGACAAAAACAGCGTTAAGCGCTACACAACAGAGGTGGTTGGAGAGCGCTTTACAATGTTAGGTCGGCGGACAGATGGTGATGACAGCAAAGCAACGGTCGCAGACAAAGACGACGACGATGATTTACCTTTTTAACAAAGGAATAGAATAAAAAGAAAAGGGGCTTTTGCCCCTTTTTTTGTACAGTATTAAAGTTTATTTTCCTCGTTCACCATGGTACATTCACACCTCGACACCTATAAACCCCGCCCAAAACCAATTCGGTATATTTTGGGATATTTAGCAATGTTTATTGGCTCAGTCATAGCCAGAACAACTGTTTCCGGCAGACATTATTTACCGAAAAAAGGACCTTTTATAGTAGCTATCAATCATTTTAGCAGATTGGATCCAGCATTTATTGTGTTTGCAATACGAAGACCAATGAGCATTTTGATGGCGAGCGATCAAGCGGTTGAATGGTATTTTTGGTGGGCACCATGGCTTTATGGTTATATACCAACCAATCGAATCAAGCTTGCTCCATCAACAATTAAACTGTCAAAGAAAGCACTGAAGGATGGAGATATATTGGGAATATTTCCAGAAGGCACATCTACATCAGACGGAATCAGACCCGCTAAAAACGGTGTTGTATATTTATCTGCGATGACAAATGCGCCCATTGTACCTGTCAGCATACTTGGGCTTAGCGGGGCTTGGAAAAACTTATTTCGCGGGGTTCGACCGTTCGTAAAAATTAAAATAGGAAAACCATTTGGTCCAATCAGTCTACCAAAAAATAAAGAACAAAAAGAGAAAGCCTTTAAGAATGTTGGGGATGACCTAATGTGTCATATTGCAGCATTGTTACCAGAAGAAAACCAAGGCTATCTCAAAAAGGACACGCGATTGAAAAAATATAGCCAATGAATGATTTAGTGCGTGGACGATTCTCCCGTATCACACGTTAAAGGCAATAACAAACAAATCAAATAATATCGCTTTGGAATTCATTTGTTGACGGCTGTCGCAATGTTATTATGAACAAACCTGTGAGGATAAACAACCCTCCGCCCGCGATACTCAAAGTGGGAATTTCAGCAAAGAAAAACCACGCCCAAAAGGACGCAAGAATTGGTTCACCCAGAGGAACGGAAGCAACAATGGTTGGCGGCCACCACTTGATAGCATAATAAAAGGATGTATGACCTATAACCGTAGGTATTAAGCCTAAAAGCAACAACCAACGGTATTCTTCAATTGAATATGAAAAAAGTGATTGGTTTAAAACCAATGCAATGGGTATTAGAATTAGTCCGGCCACAAGATACATCGAACGTGAGTAAACCAACGCATCTTCTGTTTTCCGAATTTTTTCAGCCAACATTAATACAATTGTCATACAGATAGAGGCCGCTACTCCCAAAGCATTGCCAATCATGTATTTTGAAAACCCCGACATAAATGAAAATTGAACTACTAGTGCACCCAGTAGCGCAAGAAAAACCCCAACAATGATATGAGCTTTCCACGGACGTTTTAAATAAACATGTTCAATAACAACCGTAAAAATAGGTGCAGTTGTGGAAAGAAAAGTAGCCGCGGCCACAGAAGTATATTTTAGAGCCCCAAAATAACAGGCAAAGTGGATGCCGAGAAAAACGCCTGCGATAAAAATTGAGCCGTAAGAGGAGGGAGACAATTTGCCTAACCGGCGAAACCCGCTAAAAGACCATAATATACCAGCAGCAAACAACATTCGCCAAATTCCGATTACGATTGCAGGAACATCCGGCAAAAACCGTGCGAAAACAGACGATGTGCTTACTGAAAACAGTGCCACAGCAAGAAGAATACGGGGACGCTTCATAAAATGAAATTACGGCACGGAAAAGCTGTCAAGACATGAAAATTCTATTAAATTCCCCACCCTTAATGAAGAAAAAAATTAAACAATGAACTATCGATTTCTAATGTTTTTTGGATGTGCAATTCTATTTGCCAATAATACCAGTACACATGATTCAATCTCACAAGACACAGTCTTGCTAGCCGTAATAGAAAAAGCTGCGGGAAAACTGCCAAAAGAGTACCTAAACACCGTTTTTTCAGATACAGCCGTTCGTATTCATTCTGAGATTCCAGAACGCTTTGCAAAGCCCTATGAAAAAAAGTCTTGGGAGGAATATAGAAAACTGTTTGTTACAGAGACGAAAATTAACAACGGTATACAGTTTCATAACGAAAACAGAGAAACCGTGCACGCGGCGGCTAAAGTATTTGGCATTGATGAGTATATCATTATTAGCATTGTTGGGGTGGAAAGTAATTATGGTGCTCATCATAGCGAGTTTTCTGTATTCAACTCTTTATACACACAAATTCAAACAATGCCGAAACGCCAAAAATGGGCGACCAATCAAATGGTAGAATATTTAATCTTTTGCCATAACGATAGTATTAATCCACAAGAAATTGGTGGATCTTATGCTGGAGCTTTTGGCTATGGTCAATTTATACCTAGCAGTTTTGTTGCGTATGCTGTCGATTTTAACAAGGATGGCGTACGAAATCCGGTTGACTGGGAAGACGTTTTAGGTAGTGTAGCAAATTATTTAAAAAAAAACGGATATGAAGTTGGATCGAAAGACTTTAACCGAAAATCCAAGAATTGGAAATCAATATATTCGTATAATCATTCGGATAATTATGTCAACGCTATCATTGAATTGCGAAATGCGATTAAAAAAGGCGTAGAAACAAAATAGAAATTATTGTATAATGAAAAGCCCCATTTAAGGGGCTTTCAATTCAACGTATTCACTTGTTATAATTGAAGCTTTAACTCCAATGTTTCTTCACCGCGCTTAACGGTAACGGATACTTCTTGGCCAACTTTTAACTCTGCCAGCCGATACATATAATCATAAATATCTTTGATTTCACCACCGTCGATAGCCACGATGATATCACTTTTTTGCAATCCAGCAATTTCAGCCGGACCGCCTTTTTTGGTGCCATCAATTTCTAAACCCGCAGCAGAACTTCCATAAGAAGGAATAACCCCAAAGGTTACTTTGAAACTACGTCTTGAAGATTCTTGTTCTTTAGGTCCCGCTTCAACAAAAACAGGCTTTTCGTCGAGCTGATTCAAATATAAGGCCACATCGTAAACATAGTTTAGAATGTCAACTTCACCCTTGCTGTTGATTTTGTCCCAATCGTCGCTAGGTTTATGATAATCTTCATGGGTTCCTGTGAAGAAAAACAAAACGGGCACATCTTCAATATAAAAACTGGCATGGTCGCTCGGGCCATAGCCTTCGTTGCTAAAATTAATTTCAAGTTTATGAGAGCGATTAAATTCATTCAGTATCGTTTCAAAATTCGGAGAGGTTCCTACACCGCCCACGACGAGTTTTTCATTGTATCGCCCAATCATATCCAAATTAATCATGAGAGCGGCTTTTTCTAAATCAATTAAAGGATTCTTTGTAAAATATTTTGAACCTAACAATCCCTCTTCTTCGGCATTATAGCACATGAGCAAAACGCTACGCCTCAGAGCCGACCTATTAGCCGCCAGCCGCTCGCCGAGTTCAATAATACCTGCAACTCCCGAAGCGTTATCATCGGCACCATTGTGAATAGCAACCGTATCGGGCTGGAGAGAG
>JABMOV010000092.1 GCA_013203145.1 Fidelibacterota bacterium | reverse complement strand
GTTTACAAATGTTAATCCGATATTTAGCTCGAACTTTACGACGTTTATTGATTCAGTAGACAAAGATGAATTTTCTACTGATCAATCAACGATATACCCTGGGCGACCTTTGGTTATGTCTCTTGTAATCCCTGGATTAGGCCAGGTTTACAATAAGGATTCTTGGTTAAAAGTAGGACTATTTTCAGGAATTGAAATCACAAGTTTAGCGGCATATTTCAATTTTGTAAAACAGGCTGATCAAATTCAGATGGATTATGAAGCTTTCGCTGATAATAATTGGTCTCTGGATAAATGGGTATGGGATTCAATTGAATTACAAAACATGAATAGTAATTTCCCGGATGTCATTATTGATGGAACACATTCACTTTTAATCTTCTTGACGGGAGAACTTGCGACGGCACACGGTGTGTATATTAGTTCGGACTCACTTGAAGCGTATCCATTTTGGGTAGATGAAGAAGGGGTGGCGGTAATAAGAGATCGCGATTTTTACGAAAATATTGGTAAATATGACCAATTTGTTGCAGGTTGGTCAGATTTTGATGTAAACGCCATTCAGACAATTGAAAAAGATGTTGGTGATTCAATTGAGATTCTTGTCACTACAGATTTTAAAGATAAATATCTGGATATGCGATTTGATAGTAACAATTACCTTAAAATGGCGAATTACGCCATGACAGCCGTACTTTTTAACCATGTATGGAGTGCTATAGATGCTGTTTTCATCGCGAATAAAAGAAGACATAATAATACTAAACAAGTGAAGACAGATGTTGGTTTGTTATATGACCATAGATCAAAATCTGGCATTGGTGGGATTTCACTTACTGTACAATTTTAGGAGATTTACTTTTGAAAAATAAAGGTTTATTAGTACTTATAATATTTTTGTTATTTCTGATTGGTTGTTCTGGCAATAAATCAAAAACTGATACAGATATTCAAGCTCGATATGAAAAAGGAATAGTCTATTTTGATAAAAAGAAATATCTGAGAGCTCAAGAAGAATTCAATTATGTTGCTCTTAGTGGTTCACATACTGATTATGGTGACGATGCGTTATTTTATTTGGGTGAATCCTACTTTTTAAATGAGGAATATATTTTAGCACGCTCTGAATTTGATCGACTGGTGCGTCGTATGGGATTCAGTCCATTTTTAGAACAAGCACGCTGGCGAATCTGTGAATGCTATGTTAAAGAATCTCCAAAGTATTATCATGATCAGACAAATACTGATAAAGCTTTAGAAAAACTTCAAGAATTTATCGAAGATTTTCCTGGTTCAGATTATAGAGAACAAGCTGAAGAAACACTCATAAGCTTAAGAGACAAATTGGGTGAGAAAGCGTATGAGACAGGGATTCTATATATCAAATTAGGAGCATACGATTCAGCAATCTTGGCATTTGAACAAGTATTAGAGAAATATTATGATACGCCATATTTTGAATCGGCACATGTTGGAATTATCCATAGTCATTGCCTTGCTTTGGAGTTGGAAAAAGCACAGGTGTATTACGAAGAAGCAAGTTCAATTATAACAGATAATACATTACATTCCAAAGTTGAAGGGTATATTGCTAACGCAGAAAAGAAATTAGCGCGACAAGATAAAGAATGAAAATTTGTTTATTCGGGGGAACGTTTGATCCACCACACATAGGTCATTTGCTGGTAGCTCAAACAATTTGTGAAGCAGAAGACTTTGATAAAATAGTGTTTATACCTGCATCAAAGGCTCCTCACAAAGTTAATAATCATATTACAGCAATTGATCATCGATTATCCATGCTTAAACTGGCTATTGAAGATAATCCCAATTTCGAAATATCCGATATTGAGATAACGCGTGGCGGGGTTTCATATTCATTGGATACTATTAGAGAATTCAAAAAACAAAATGGACTGCAAAAGGATGATATCTATTTTCTAATAGGAAGTGATTCTTTAAAAGAGTTTCATACGTGGTACAAACCAGATGAAATAATGAATGAATGTCATGTTATTGTTGCTCTACGACCGGGCTTTGAACCCACATCTATTAAGCAAAATATTTTAGCCCATGTTCAATTTGCAAACATTCCAAGATTTGAGGTCGCATCGACCAATATTCGCAAAAGATGGATTGAGAGTAAAACGATTCGATATATGGTGACTCTTCCAGTTTGGGATTACATTAATGAGCATAAATTGTATCTCTGATGTTTGACAGTTTCGGTTTTCTATTATTAGGAACTATTCTTCTCTTTTTTGGAGCAGAATGGGTTGTAAAAGGGGGCGTGCATATTGCCGAAGAATTCCATATTTCCCCAATTGTCATTGGATTAACGGTTGTAGCGTTCGGAACCTCTCTTCCTGAATTAGTTGTAAGCTTAAAAGCAGCTTTATCAAACTCTGAAACAATTGCCATTGGAAATGTTGTTGGATCAAATATTGCAAATGTTGGATTAGTATTAGGTATTAGTTCGATCATTTTTCCTATTACAATAAAATATACTGAAATTAAAAGAGACTTAATCTTCTATCTCATCGTATGTATTCTATTTATTGGAGTTATTAGCAACGGAATAATTTCAAGTGCTGAGGGTGCACTATTAACTACAGGAATAATTGGGTATACACTTTATTGTATAAAACGCCCACCTGTATTTGTCGAGGAGCGTGAGGAACACTTTAAAACGATGACTTCTGCAATCCTGGCCCTAATTGGTGGAATTGGATTGCTATGGGCTGGAGCTGAAGTCTTTGTGTTTGGCGCAGTTAAAATTGCACGTTTATTGGGCATCAGTGAAATTGTAATTGGTATGACTATCGTAGCACTTGGTACATCCTTGCCAGAATTTGCCACATCTTTTCTTGCAGCTTTGAGGAAACAAAGTTCAATTTCAATTGGGAATATCATTGGATCCAATATCTTTAATATTCTGTCCGTTCTTGGAATTACTGCATTAATAAAACCACTTATGGTGCCCACGGAAATATTAAAATTAGAAATTCCTTTTATGCTTGTTTTTGGAATTGTATTATTTCCATTGGCCTGGATGAAACAACCTGTGACTCGTTGGTTGGCAGCGCTATTATTTGCAGGATATATTGGATTTATATTAATGCTTTTTGTACGGTAACGCGAAACCTGTTTACTTGATAAGTATAGACATAATAGATTAACTCATGATTCGTTTCGAAAATGTTACGCACTCCTATCCCCGGGGAGCCGGTGTTGAAAATGTTAACCTTAAAATATCACCGGGAGAATTCTCTTTTTTGATTGGGCCAACAGGTTCAGGGAAAACAACATTAATGAAACTGGTTTATTGTGAACTATTCCCTGATTCAGGAATAGTAATGGTGAATGGCATCAAGACATCCAAAATGAAAAAACGACATATTCCAAAATTTCGTCGGGATATTGGTTATATATTTCAGAATTATTATTTAATGCCTGATCGTAATCTGTATCAAAATATTGCTCTGGCACTCCACATTCTTGGGACAGATAAAGACGGGGTTGAAGATCGAGTCATGGGTGCTCTCGAAGAAGTTGGCCTGGCAGAAAAAGAATTACATTTTCCTCATGAATTATCTGGCGGTGAGCGGCAAAGAGCATGTATTGCCCGCGCATTAGTGAAAGACCCTGATATATTATTAGCTGATGAACCCACAGGAAATTTAGATCCTGTTACATCGTTTGAATTGTTAACACTATTAGAAACAATTAATGAAGAGGGAACAACTGTACTAATGGCATCCCACAATTATAGTTTAATTAAGGGTAGAGGACATCGTATCTATGAAATTCAAAAAGGTCATTTGCAGGTATGATGTCAAAGTTTGCATTTCTCTTAGCCGAAGGATTAAAAAATCTATGGCGTCATAAAATGACAGCAATGGCATCTATTTTAACGATTGTTATTTGTTTACTGTTTATTGGAAGTTTTGTTCTTATTGGTCAAAATTCACATCACATGATAGAGTATTTTCGCGGAAAATATAAAATTGAAGTATTTTTTGAAGAAAAACAATCTAATCAACAAGCACAGGAAATATCAAACCAGATAAAACAATTTCACAATGTGCGATCCATTACGTTCATTTCACGAGAAGATGCTGCCAAAATATTTAAACAACAATATGGTGAAGATGTAAATGAAATGCTGGGTTATAATCCATTTCCCGCTAGTTGTGTAGTGAATATTAAGAATGAAATTGATGGAGATTTGGCCATTACTAAATTGATTGACCAAATTAGTGGGCTGCCCGGTATATCTGAAGTCCATCATCAAGGCCGCCTTATAAGCAGGATAGAACGGCTATACTTTTTAGCTGTCGAATGGGGATTATATTTTGCAATCGTCTTAATACTATTATCGGTTGTCATTGTATCCAATACAATTAGGCTAACTGTTTACGCAAAAAAAGAATTGATCCATATAATGAGAACAATAGGTGCTTCAAATGGTTTCATTCGGGCACCATTTGTAATGGAAGCTGTTTTCCAAAGCATTATCGCATCTGGAATTGCTGGTGGGCTAATCTATTTATTTATTAATGTTGGAAATAAATATTTACCAAAATTAATCAGCGTATCATTAAATATTGATTTAATGGTTCTGACAATAATGACCGGTCTCGCCTTTGTAATTGCATTATTAGGTAGTTATCGTGCTGTTTCAAAATTTCTGTAACATAAGCAAATCAAATGTATCATATCTTGACTGAGTTCAATAGAGACATATAACTTTTCAGTTATGTTAGAACCATATGAAATCCAATTGAATAGCAGGGATGTGGCAATACTCCAGGCGACCATCGAGGAGTATATAGATCATATACAACCTGTTGGCTCACAATTTTTAAAGAAAACACATCATTTTACCTGTAGTTCCGCCACAATACGGAATACATTAGCCAAATTAGAATCATTAGGATTATTGACACATCCATTTACGTCTGCCGGTAGAATTCCTACGGATGCAGGATATCGTTATTATGTTGATGAAATTTTACCATGTTATAATTCACAGAATAACATTCAAGATGAAAGTACACTGGAAGAATTAAAAAAATTCACAACACAAATCGATCATTTATTACAGGCAGCAGCTTCGGTTCTGTCTGAAACAAGTAAACTTTTTAGTATTGCATTACTATCTGATGTGCGAAAGAGTATCTTGACCGGATTGGAATTGGTTGAGTTGGCCTCGGATCGTATTATGATGGTGATTGAAGTTGATTCGGGCCTTATTCAATCCATGGTATTTAATCTTCATGTAGATGTGAACCGTGCTCAACTTCAAAATATTGCTGATATTCTATTAGAATTGCTACAAGGCTTAACATTAGAAGAAATTCGATCAACTTTCAAATCTCGTATAATTGATATTGATTATGCGGATCACGAAATTATACAGATACTGCTGAAAAATCCTGTGGGTTATTTTTCTATTGAAGACAATAGCCATGTTTTTACATCGTCGATGGCGCCTTTACTGCTATATCCAGAAATGCAAAGTGTAGAAATGATACGGGATATGATGGTGGGGTTTCAATCTGACAATATCAAATCATATTTTAAACAGAATCCAGATAATATTATTATCGGATCTGAAAACACGGATCAGCGGTTCCAGGAGTTATCTATAATTAAACAGAATTTTACATTGGACACAATACATGGGCAATTAGCTGTGGTTGGTCCAACGCGTATGCCATATCGTACGGTGAGAAATACACTTAATAAATTTGCGGAGTTATTACACCATGTCATCTGAATCAAAAAAAGCTCAGACACCTTCTGAGTCAAAGCCAAAGAAGAAAACGCCAAAACCAAAAGTATCTAAGGATAAACAATTACTCGAACAGATTTTGAACGAAAAAGTCGAAATTGAAGAAAAACACCTTAGGTTAAAAGCAGAGTTTGAAAACTTCAGACGCAGAAAAGAAAAAGAGATATCAAAATTATTAGAATACGAGGGGTTGGATGTATTTACCCAATTATTGCCTTTATTCGATGATATTGAAAGGCTGCTAAAAGCATTTCATGATTCGAAAGAAAATATAGATGACTCTCTTATCAAAGGTGCAGATATGATCCAATCCAAAATTGATAAATTTTTGTCAGATTGGAAATTAAAAACGTTCGGTGCAGCTGGAGATGAATTAGATGCAGATTACCATGATGCATTAATGATTCGCTCAGAAGCTGGAAAGAATGATGAAGAAATTCTAGAAGTATTTGAAAAAGGATATCTTTATAAAGATCGTGTCATTAGACATGCGAAAGTAGTGGTTAATAAATCGTGAAAGATCTCTACGAAATAATTGGTGTATCTAGAGAAGCCTCGGTGGATGAGATCAAAAAAGCTTATCGAAAAATTGCTATGAAATATCATCCTGATCGTAATCCAGGAAATAGTGAAGCTGAAAAAAGTTTCAAAGAAGCTGCAGAAGCATACGCTATTTTAAATGATCAGAATAAACGTGCGCAATATGATCAATTTGGTCATGCCGGTGTAGGAATGGGAGGCCAAAGCGCAGGTTTTGGTGGCGGTGGTGGAATCCACATGTCAATGGAAGATATATTCTCACAATTTGGTGATATATTTGGAGGACGCAGTCCCTTTGATGATATTTTTGGTGGTGGTAGCAGGGGCGGTGGCACGTATTCACGAAAAGCAAAAGATTTAAAGATTAGCCTAGAGCTTGACCCTATAGAAATATTAAATGGTATTGAAAAAACCGTAAATATTAAAAGATTTGAAACATGTAAAACATGTGATGGAAGCGGGGCACGATCTGGTAGTGCTCCCTCTCGTTGTAAACATTGTGGTGGTAGTGGACAAGTACGACAAATTTCAAGAACATTTTTTGGTCAATCTGTTGTCGTGACTGATTGCCCAATCTGTCATGGTGAAGGAGAGGTCATTGAATCTCCATGCGCTGATTGTGCTGGAAAAGGTATACAACGTGAAAAAGTTTCAATAAAGATTAACGTACCTAAAGGTGTTGCTTCAGGCAACTACATGACTTTAGAAGGCCAGGGAAATAAGGGTAGCAAGGGCGTATATCCTGGAGACTTAGTAGTATTCTTTGAAGAAAAGGAACATAAGTATTTTGTACGTGACGATCAGGATATACATATCACAGTCCATTTATCGTATTCAGATTGTGCATTAGGAACAACAATTGAAGTCCCAACCATTGAGGGAAAGGCCAATCTGAAAGTCCCTTCTGGGATTCAATCCGGACAAAGATTACGTATGCGCGGTAAAGGGTATCCAAAACTGCGATCGTCTAGTCGTGGTGACCAGTTTGTAAAGATTCAAATTGATACGCCAAAATCATTATCCAATAAAGAAAAAGAATTATTAAACGAATTATCCAAGTTAGAAGAAGGAAAGGATACTCTGTTTACTAAAGGAATATTATAAGTGGTTTTTACAGAAAAGGAACGATTTGTATTATTGTTTATGATAAGTTTTGCGGTAATTGGTATAATTACTGGACTTGTAAAAAATATTTGGCTTGTAGAACCACCTATCGATGTCGTTATCCCAGTAAAAACAGAAATGGAAAATAATTCATCCAAAATTGGAGTAGAAATTCCTGCCATAGTTTCCTCAGAAATCATTAATATTAACATTGCGAATAAAGATGAATTGACATCACTACCAAGTGTGGGACCAGTTACGGCAGAACGCATTATTAGGTTTCGAGATGATTTTGGTCCTTTTAAAGCGCTTGAGGATTTACAAAAAGTGAAGGGTATTGGCCCTAAAACTTTTGAAAAAATAAAATTGCGAATTTCAATAAATTAGGAATTAGGAATGGATGTAAAAAAGAGACAACGTCTTTCAGACCTGCTTGAGTTGTTTATTGTACTCTCTTTGATATTTTTATTTATAGTGCTCACGGTACCGATAGCTATTTGGGAAGAGGAAGCTATTGCAGAAAAAGAAGCACATTTTAGAATGAGTACTATTAGTAGTATTCAAACTTTTTATCAAACATTAACCGGATCTTATGAGGATGATGGATTTCGCGCTATGAGCGTTGTAAATGCTATTAGAGATTCGGTAGTGGCTGATTCAACATTCCTTGGTCAGCAAACGCTTCATTTACTTGGTGCAGAAATGTTAGTTGATATCCCTGAAGGATTTAATGTTGAAGTTGATACAACATTTGGCTTTCAACGTTCAAGGAGAGATACGATAAATGATACTACTGTGACCTATATAAAATATGGTCTTAATTCGGTAAGTGAGATTGATAGATCACTGATTGATACATCTTACAGTCCTATTGGACAATTAAGTAATGTCATGGAAGATTCTTTATTTATTAAAGTTGTATCACAAGAACCTGTTCAGAGAGTCGAGTTAACTACATATTATGATACTTACACCCCTGATTCCAGTTTCTTCTATTGTCCTGTTACATCTAATCAATTTGTAGCTAAAGTTGAAAATGAAGGCTTTCGTATTTCAAGTCCCATTGCAAAATTTGTTAAAGAACCGCGATATTTTATTTTTTCATTCCGTGCCTATAATCATGGATACATTGAAGATGGTGCGACAAGTTGGGATTAAAATAATATTTAGCTAGTGATTACTCTTGTATTAACAAATGATCATTTATTCGGATGTAAGTGGACTAATAGTAATAATATATATGAAATTGAAAATGTCGCTTACCATGCATTTAGTGCACCTCTGACATCAAAAATTGCTGACGAAAACCAGTTAAATCATCAAATAAGCGAGTCCTTGCGATTATGTTCAGAGGATTTTGAATTTTCTGGAGAAACGGTACAGATAGTTTTAGATGATGATCTTCTTTTGCAGGACGTTATAGCAGTTGATTCTAGTCTTCCGGCCCAAATCCCAAATCACTACATTAAATGGCATAAAGAAGTAACCTTGTGTGATAGTCACGAAAAGTATGCGCATTGTGTTACTGAACGACCGAGTCAGATGAATGAGCAACATGTGACCTATTATCCAAAATTACTTCCGGATATATTGAAATTATCAATTCGTGAGTTAGGTGGTTATCCGTCAAACATGACTACGCTTTCAAATGCACTAATTGATGGGAATACATTATCCAGCTCCATGATAGTTTTTGATACCCTTCATGGTTATGTCATTTATGGGAAAACACCAATTGGAACGTTTTTATCTGATCTGAAATTCTTAAACGGGTTACCTAAATTTTCGAATTGGGCTGGGAACCTTGACATTCGTGATACGCTGTTCACACCAGAATATCCACAAGAAAAGATTAATGTTCGTTTTGTTGGATCTTTTACAGATAATAAGAAATCTCATTGGTCTAATATGTCCTATTTCGAAGAGATTTTAAATACTGACACCATCCATTGGCGGGATGAGAACCAGAAAGAAATTCTTGACTACGAACAAACATCCAAATTAATTGAGTTAATTTGCTGCAGTGATGAAAGTATTACTGCGAATTTATATGATAGTTCAAATCAATTTTTGTATGAAGATGACGAAGATTTAATTGAAAGAAAAAAAATCAGCAAAATTGAGAAAACGGAGATCGTTGAGAAAAAACAGAAAAAGAAACGACCTTCGCCGATATTAACCTTCATTTTTCTTATTTGTAGTATTGGCTATATAGTTATGAATAGTGAGTCATTAATCAAATTTGCTAGTCAGTTTATTAGTCCTGAACCAAAAGTCACAATTCAAACTGTAACTGTTGATCCAAGGCTTCATACAATTGGAAATTTATCGTCTGCTAATTTGAATTTTCTAAATATCCAACTTGGATATGATTTATCTATGCTCAAGAGTATGGAAATTGAAGAATCCAGCGTGACCATAGTTTGGAATGATATTCCTGATGATATTGAAGCACGATTTAATAGTACACTATCGACCAACAATGTAAATGATGACGAAATATTTATTAGTTCATTACAAATAGTTCCTGATATGAAGAATTTATTGTTTTTAAATAATAAACCGATACAATCATGGATTCATTATACGTATAAACAGTTTCCAGAAAACGAATCTCATATTTTTCAACCCATTGAATATGCAAATACTGTTTATCATCCTGTTACAATTCAAATATTAGATAAAAGTGATATTTTAGAATTTATTAAGTGGTTAAGGAATGGCCCATCCAATGTTTTATTGCGTAAATCAATCATAACGCAGCAACCAGATGGTCATCTTAGCGCAGTATTTTATATTTCACTTTTTGACTTAGGATAATGTTGCGAATACTTGCCGGACAATATAAAGGGCAAGCGATTCAAACTGTTTCAACTGCTCCATATCGTCCTACGCAATCACGAATTCGGAAAAGTCTCTTTGATACATTAGGCGATATTACAGGAAGAAACTTTCTTGATGCCTATGCTGGAAGTGGTATTATTGGATTTGAAGCATGTAGTCGTGGAGTTCGTCAACTGATTTCTATCGAAAAGCATCCCAAGGTTATTAGTTTATTGAAGAAGAATTCTATAAAGTTTAAAAACTCAGATATTAAAATCATCAAAAATGATGTAATGAAAGTTCTCCCAATTCGTAATACATTTGATATAATATTTTCTGATCCACCATATCAAATATTGGAAGATACAGAATACACTAAATCGCTAATTCAAAAATGCATCGATAGTCTAAGTAATGATGGAATTTATATTTTGGAAATCGCGAAAGAATTGGCGCAATTTCAGGCTGACCGAAGAAAAGATTTTGGTGACACTACATTGTTATTTTGGAGAAATAAATCATGAAAATAGTTATATACCCAGGAACGTTTGATCCGATTCACAGAGGTCATATTGATATCGCTGAACGTGCATCACGTCTTTTTGACGAACTCATTTTTTTAGTGGCTGAAAACCAACAAAAACAAGCCTTTTTCACTGCCGAAGAACGAAAAGAAATGATTGAAGAATCGACAAAGCATATAAAAAATATTCGTGTAAGCTCCACTTCAGATTTGATCGTAAATGTTGCTCGTGAGGAAAAAGCAATTGCTCTTATCAGGGGTTTACGTCATGTCAGTGATTTTGAGTTCGAATTCCAAATGGCTATGATGAATAATCATCTGAATCCTGAAGTCACTACAATATTAATGATGCCGGATGAAAAATATATTCATTTGAACTCTACTGTAGTTAAAAATGTATCGAAACTGAAAGGGGATATTTCAAAATATGTACCCGATGTGGTTCAACGATACCTTAATGTTAAAAATAATCAATAGTATTTTGTAAATTCCGCGACCTTTTTTAGACGGAAAACGGAGAAAATCCATCTATGCCAACGTATGATTACTTATGCACAAGCTGCGGGTATACATTTGAAGTATTTCAGGCTATGTCTGATAATGCATTAGACAGTTGTCCAAAATGCGAAGGAAAAGTGCGCCGGTTAGTGAGCGGTGGAACCGGTCTTATTTTCAAAGGATCAGGATTTTATTTGACAGATTACAAAAATAAACCCACATCGGGGGAACCCAAGCCTGAGTCTAAAGAACCAACCAAAAAATCAACATCAGAAAATTCAAAGGATTAAAAATGTCTAGCTATAAATATGTCACAGTACCCGAACAAGGTCAAAAAATTACTGCCAAAGATGGAAAATTACAGGTTCCAGATAATCCAATTATCCCATTTATAGAAGGAGACGGGATCGGACCTGATATTTGGAATTCGGCGGTTCGTGTATTTGATGCTGCTGTAGAAAAAGCCTACCATGGCAAAAAGAAAATTGCATGGATGGAAGTATTCGCCGGTGAAAAAGCATTTGAGAAAACAAATAATTGGTTACCAGATGAAACATTAGATGTAATCCGTGAATACCTGATTGCTATTAAAGGACCATTAACAACTCCCGTCGGCGGTGGTATTCGATCCTTAAATGTTGCTCTTAGACAAAAATTAGATTTATATGCCTGTGTCAGACCTGTTCGTTGGTTTAGCGGAGTACCATCTCCCGTAAAAGAACCAGGTTTGGTTGATATGGTGATTTATCGGGAAAACACTGAAGATATATATGCTGGAATTGAATGGATGCATGGATCTGAAGATGTTGAAAAAGTAAAGAAATTCCTGATGGAAGAGATGGGCGTAGTGAATATTCGTTTCCCCAATACGGCATCCCTGGGGATAAAGCCAGTTTCTGTTGAAGGAACCGAGCGTTTAATGCGTTCAGCCATAGATTTTGCACTTGCTCATAATCGTAAATCTGTTACGATTGTCCATAAGGGTAATATCATGAAATTCACTGAAGGAGCCTTCAAAACATGGAGTTATGAATTGGCAGAACGTGAATATGGTGACAAAGTATTTACCTGGGCACAGTATGATAGAATAAAAGACGCATCTGGTGAAGACGCAGCGAATAAAGCTCAAAATGATGCTCTGGCTGCTGGAAAACTTTTGGTGAAAGATTTTATTGCCGATGCATTTTTACAGCAAATTCTTTTACGTCCTGCTGAATACGATGTTGTGGCAACCCTCAATCTTAATGGCGATTATATTTCAGATGCTTTGGCAGCAATTGTCGGGGGAATCGGAATTGCACCTGGAGCCAATATAAACTACGTATCAGGGCATGCCATTTTTGAGGCCACGCACGGGACTGCACCGAAATATGCTGGTAAAGACCAAGTTAATCCAAGTTCTGAGATTCTAAGTGGTGTTATGATGCTTGAACACCTAGGCTGGCAGGAAGCAGCAGATTTAATTGTTAAAGGTATTGAAGGCTCCATTGCAAAAAAACGTGTAACCTATGATTTTCATCGATTGATGGATGGTGCGACAAAACTCAAATGTTCTGAGTTCGGATCAGAAATTATATCCAACATGTAATCGTAATTTGAAAATGAGGTTCCTGGTTTATTTGGCTGGTAACCTCTTTTCAAAAAGATAGATTCAAAATATATGTTTATTGATTATACAGTTATTGAATGCCACTCTGGTAAGGGTGGCGCTGGAATGGTTTCATTCCGACGGGAAAAATTTATCCCGAAGGGTGGACCCAATGGCGGTGATGGCGGTAAGGGTGGCGATATTATTATATTGGTTGATCATAACCTCCATACATTACATGATGTGCGATATAATCGAGTTTACAAAGCAAAAAATGGGCAACAAGGTGGCATCAATCAGAGATCCGGGAAATATGGATTAAGCATCACTATCCCAGTTCCGCCTGGAACGATTATAAAAGACAAAGAAACACAAGAGGTAATTGCTGATCTTCTTCATCACAATGATTCAATTGTAATTTGCAAAGGAGGAAAAGGAGGAAAAGGAAACCAGCATTATAATACATCAACAAATCAAACTCCACGTTATGCTCAACCGGGCTTACCCGGTGAATTTGGCAATTATGAATTAGAATTAAAGGTATTGGCTGATGTGGGTCTTGTTGGATTTCCAAATGCAGGCAAATCCACATTTTTAGCTTCTGTATCAGCAGCACGACCAAAAATTGCCGATTATCCGTTTACTACATTGCAGCCACATCTTGGTATAGTAAAATATGGTGATTTTAAATCCTTTGTAATGGCTGACATCCCTGGACTTATCGAAGGAGCTAGCGAGGGGAAGGGGCTTGGGTTTAGATTTTTAAAACACATTGAACGGAATAAGGTTTTGGTATTTCTTATCGATACCAATGAAGAAAATCCAGAAGAGATATACCAAACGTTGGTGGGCGAATTAAGTGGTTATAATCCTGTGTTGCTTGAAAAACCACGATTAATTATTCGATCTAAAATTGATACAATATCTGATGATCAAGACAATCATTGGCAGAATGTATCATTTCCTTATTTATCCATGTCTTCTGTGAGCCATAAAGGCGTGAAAGAAGTTTTATTACGTATAGCAGATTTTGTTGATGAACCAAAAGATATCGGTTGATTACCTAAACCTTTTAAATGTATCGGGTGTGGGACCTCAACGGGTTCGCAGCTTGTTATCACGATTCAAGACTCCAGAGAATATCTGGGCAGCATCTTTAAGTGATTTGTGCTCTGTGGATGGTATAAATCGATCGTCTGCACAAGCCATTTTAGACTATTCGAATTTCGATTATGGATTACGCCAAATTGAGATTGCAGATAAACTAAATATTAGAATTATCTCTTATTCAGATGAAACATACCCACTACTTTTAAAGAGAATATACGACCCGCCATTGTTGCTATTTGTTAAAGGTAACGGACTTGCAGCAAAACAAGATTGTTTAGGGATAGTTGGCACAAGACTGGTATCAGATTATGGGAAACGAATCACAAAAGAATTAGCTGGTACTCTTTCAAAATATGGATTAATCATTGTCAGTGGATTAGCACGAGGAGTTGACACAATCGCTCATAAGGAAACACTATCAGTTGGCGGTAAAACATTAGCAGTGTTGGGGTGTGGATTGGATCGTGTTTATCCAGCAGAAAACAAAAAGTTGTTTGATGAAATTGTGGAAAAGGATGGGGCACTATTGTCTGAGTTTCCATTCGGAACAAAACCCGAGGCAGGGAACTTCCCACAACGAAACCGAATAATCAGTGGATTATCCCACGCTACTATTGTCGTTGAGGCGGGCGATAAATCTGGAGCCATGTTGACTGCAATGAACGCAATTGATCAAAATCGTGAAGTTTTTGCTGTGCCGGGCAGGATTACTGATAAACAAAGCGTCGGAACCAATAGATTAATCCGTCATGGAGCCATTCCTGTTCTGGATGCTGATCAAATTCTTGAAAATTTGCAATCACACCTTTTTTATCCTAATCAACTCAAACAAGAATCTATTCAAATCGATTTGACTCCAGATCAGAGAACAATTATAATATTTTTGCAGGATGATCCGGTTCATATTGATGAGCTTTCTAAGTTGACGAATATGGATATAACATTTTTGTTAGGAACGTTACTTCAAATGGAATTGCAGGGCAGCGTTAGACAATTAGCAGGAAAGATGTTTGTGTCAAATTGATATGAGAAAAAATCGTTAAATGATATTGGAGTGCGGAATCACAGAATGTAATTTCGCCAGTCTTTTTGGAAAGAAAATGCTCAGATACCTGAGTATCGATCTTTTGTGCTTAGAGAGGTGGTTCCGACGAATCGGGACTGAAGGCGCATCGTGCGCCGTGAATAATTTTGGAGAGGTGGCCGAGCTGGCTGAAGGCGCTCGCCTGCTAAGTGAGTAACTGGGGAGACCTGGTTCGAGAGTTCGAATCTCTCCCTCTCCGCAATGAAAAAGCTCTGCATAATAGCGGGGCTTTTTTTATTTAAAAACCTCTTTTAGTCTTTCAATCATGTTTGTTTCTGAGGTAAAGACGATACCGTCAGCCTCTATGACATGTTCCAATTTTGGCAAGAGATTTTCTTTTAAATATTCAGTAGAAAAATGTTCTTTCAATTTTGCTGAACACTGAACTGCATGATCCATTTTTTCAAATTCATCCATGGTTGTAATTTGCTGTCCAGCTTCTCTTAATACATCCAGCGCACGATGTTGCTTATAATCGGGGAATAATTCTAACAAAATATCTGCCCATACTTCACGTTCTTCAAATTCAATTCTACCATCCGCCAATTGAAGGCATACAACGACGTGAGTGACTAATTCTAATGGTGAAAAATCCAAAATTGTTTTTGGTGAATCTTCTTTTTTAAAAATACTCATTATTGTTTCTCCTGAACGGATATCCATTCGTTAGGTGTATATGTTTTCATACTTAAAGCATGGATTTCATTTTGCATTAAATCGTTTACTAACTCATAAACTTTTCGATGACGGTCAATTAAATCTAAACCCTCAAATGCTTGTGAAACAATGGTTGCTTTTAGATGGGCTCCGCCTGAAAATTGTTTATGATGTTGATGCTCATTTGCAAAGTCATCGATTTCAAAATGTGATAAGGCGAATGACGCCTCTAATCGCTTTTTGACTGTCTCGAATATTCTATTCATCTATTTGAACCTTTTGATTGATCAGATACTTAAATTACAACTATGACAAAAGAAGATCATCCATTTAGAATCACACAGGAAGATAAAGAGCGGTATGAAAAGCTCATAACCAATTTTGACATTTCTTCGAAGGAGAGCATTCTAAAGAATATTCCTATGAAAATATCTCTAATGATGAATGAAAATAATACAAATATTTTTCAAAGAGAATTAATTGAAGATGTTTCTAAACTCTATACTGTGATCAAAAATGTTCCAAATCTAGAAGAGAATACTCAGAATAGAATATTATTTGCTTTACAGTATTTTTATGAATCAGATGATGAGATTCCTGATAGCGTTCCAGATGTTGGGTATTTGGATGACGCTGTAATTGTTCATTGGATTGCAGGATCAGTGCTCGAAGAGTATTCTCACATATTTGAAGCTTGAGTAATTTAAGGAGCAGTAAATTCTTCTTCAGTGAATTGCCATTGGCATGCTGGGCACCACCAAGGTTTACCAAAATAATTTGGAGCTTCATCCAATAACTGCAGTGATTGCTCACATTTTGGACATTCTCTATTAGTATTTGGTTCAGGCCAAACAAATTTGGGTTTAAAATTAAATGATGGATCGGGTATTGTGTGTTTTTTCATAGGGTTGAATTTAATTGCAAAGAAAAATAGGATTCCATAAAGTCTTGCAATAATAATAATTATTAAGGATAATAAATGAGTATAATAATAGCAGTAGACGCAATGGGTGGCGATAACGCTCCCGAACCAATTGTACGTGGAGCCGTTCTTGCCGCTAATGCAAATCCGGTACGTATTCTTCTGGTCGGCGATGAAGAAAAAATCAGACCGTTATTAGCCAAACAGAAATATCCGAAGAATGCTATTGAAATTATTCATGCTGAAGATGAGATTGAAATGGGTGAGTCACCAAAAAGTGCTGTTGAAACAAAACCCAATTCCTCAATCATGAAAGCAGCACGGCTAGTCTCTCAGGGAAGAGCACATGCCTTGGTCAGTGCTGGGAGTACCGGATCGGTCGTTCTTTCTGCAGCAAAAAATATTCCTAGAATTACTGGAGTAAGACGGACAGCGATAGCAACAGTATACCCAACGCTGAATGAATTGAAACGCGCTGATTTATTGTGCCTTATTCTGGATGTTGGAGCAAATGTTCAAAGTTCAGCTGAAGAAATGGTTCAGTTTGCCATTATGGGATCTGCCTATGTCTCTGATGTTCGTGGCATTTCTGATCCAAATGTAGCCTTATTAAATATTGGAGAGGAATCTACCAAAGGTGGCGAAAAAATGCAGGAAGCCTACCGTATGCTGTCGGAAACCACTACTTTAAAATTTATTGGAAATATCGAAGGAAAAGACCTTTTGCGTGGTGCTGCAGATGTAGTTGTCACTGAAGGTTTTGTTGGTAATATTGTTATAAAGACTATGGAAGGTGCAGCAAAAACAGTCAGTCATTTGGGTAAAATTGCATTTAAAACCAAATTTATTTGGAAAATTGGGTTAATCATGCTCCGTAAAGGTCTGGAAATGTTAAAAGAAGTGACTGATTATTCTGAATATGGCGGCGCACCTTTATTAGGATTTGAAAAAATTGTAATTATTGCACATGGAAGAAGCAATGCAAAAGCAATGTCAAACGCCATAAAACTTGCTGGCAAATGTGTACGGGATGATGTCTGTGGTAAGATTACAAAGAATATTAGCCAATTTGAAAAATCGCCTGATCATGAATATGAACGATTAACTCATGAGATGTAACAATTCAAGGTTCTTGGGAACGAAAATCTAACCCCTTTGTTTTATTTTTAACCATTTTCACAATAGTAGGGTAAGAAATCTTTGGATATTGAACAGTTTACTATGAATTTTCGCACCGAATTCATGCAGAAATTTCAACGATATAAAATTTGGATCACACTCCTGACCATCTCCATGGCTGGTTGTGCGTATTTTAATACGTTTTACAATGCCGAACAGTACTATGTAAAAGCAGAGAAAATTCGGTTAGAAAATGCAGGGGAATCACTGCCTGCATCTGCTATAGACTCTTATAATAAGGTCATTGAGAAATCCAATAAAGTGATAGCTGAATACCCTGATTCCAAATATCATGACCCGGCGCTATTGCTCATTGGAAAAGCAAGGTTTTATAAACGCGAATACAAGACTGCTGAAAAAATATTTAAACAATTGCAACAACAAGGACTACCTGAATACTCTCACGAAGCAAATTATTGGTTGGCATTATGTAAATGGAAATTTGGAAAAATTCAGCCAGCTATTGATGATCTGTTACAGATTCTCGAAGGCTCAGAAGACAAAAAGGAAATGTCTTCTGTGAATTTATCTCTCGCGGATATATATCTTGAGATAAATGATGATAATAAAGCATTTGAAAGTTTAGAAGAAGCAGCCAAGTTATCATCTACTGATTCAGAACGAGGACAAATCTATCACCGCATATCTAACCTAGCCTATGAGCGTCGTGATTTGGATCGTGCGCTAAAAGCTTTTAAGAATGTGATGAAATATTCGCTATCAAAAACGTATATAGAAGAAGCGAATCTCATGACGGTAAGAATCTACAGGGAAATGGGTGAATTGGATAAAGCATCCGATAGAATAAAAATAATGTTATTGGATGAAAGTTTTAGCTCTATCCACGCTGACTTAGAATTAGAGTTAGCAAAACTCTATCAAGAGCAGGACGAATGGGAACAAGCCTTAACACGATTGGCTTCTATTACAGAATCGTATAAAAAAACAAAGGCATCTGCTGAAGCATATTTTTTATTTGGTGAGTATGAATTATATCATCGTTGGAATTTGGAAGATGCAAAAAAATATTACGGCAACGTCATGCGTGAAAGCAGAAAATTGGATGAGGGACCAGCTGCTGATATAAAAGTAAAAGAAATCACTGCTTAT
>JABMOV010000091.1 GCA_013203145.1 Fidelibacterota bacterium | reverse complement strand
TCTATGATGTTTTCCCATAGTCCGTTTTGGAATGGGAAACCAGCAAATATGGAGAATCTGCGATACCGTATCTGGAACAATACCGACAACGAACGCTGTGGAAGTCTTATGGATTTTGGCATTGTTGAGAAAAAGGGGTTGTTGGAAGGTTATAGCAGACTCGTCCAAATGACACCTGCAATATTTATCCGTGGCACGGATGACGAATTACTCCCATTCGACGGTCCCATGGGAAAATGGTTGCAATTATTAGAAGATGCAAATGCATTATCCGACGATATTATTCAACTGGCGTTGCACCAACTGTTTACACATGTACGGTTTAAAAAAGTCGTAGAAATGCGTAATGCTGATCGCCCTCCAATGGGATCTGAATTAGCACCAGCCGCTTTTTGGGTTGGACTATTATATTCAAATACAGTGCGCGGTGAAGTATATGAGATCGTCAACGCATGGACCAAAGAAGAACGGATTCAACTTCAACGTAGCGCCAATCAACTCGGTCTGGATATTATGGGTCCCGGCAATAAAACCATTCGTCAATGGATTGAACAGTTCAGCGAGCTTGCCTTTAAAGGTTTGAGCGAGCGACAAAAAGACAATCCTAAATCTGAAGGCATATTTTTAGAGCGATATTTAGACACGCTTCTAAAGGGTGGGTCACCCAGCATTCAGGTTCAGGATCAGTTTTGGCGTCGAGGTTTACCATTGAAAGAATTTCTGATGGAACGCTACGCAGGAATTTTTTAAGGAACGGAGGAACGTCTGGAAACATCATATATTCAACATCCATTTGGGCTATTAGCCGTATTAGCCACAATCCCTGCGCTGATTTTTATAGCAGCAAATCACCCCAGAACAGGTAAAATATTCAAAGTTGTTCCGGCGCTTGTGTTTGCCTATTTCATTCCATCTATCTTGTCTTCGCTTCATATTATTCCACAAAACGCCCCCATTTATTCTGCCATTAAAACATTTGTACTGCCCGCCAGTTTATTGCTACTCACATTAGCGGTGGACATTGTTGGCATTATGCGGTTGGGTCCCAAAGCCGTAATCATGTTTTTGTCCGGTACGGTAGGGATTGTCATTGGAGGTCCCATTGCGTTGGCATTGTTTCACAATCAATTACCTGAAGATGTATGGAAGGGAATGGCGGCTCTCGCAGGCTCATGGATTGGCGGCGGAGCAAACTTCATTGCCATTGGTAAATCAGTAGGCGCCACGGATGCCATGTTGGGCACGATGGTGATTGTCGATGTTTTGGTGGCAAACATTTGGACAGGAACCCTGCTCTTTTTAGCGGGGCGTTACCAAACCATTGATAATTGGTTAAAGGCAGATAATTCGGCAATTGAAGAACTGAAACATAAGGTAATTGCGTTTCAAGAAAAGACAAACCGAGTTGCGACAGTCACGGATTATATGGTAATCATGATGCTTGCATTTGGCGGGTCCTGGTTAGCGTATTTAGCAGGTCAGGCGCTCCCACCCGTTGGAGCGATTATATCCCACACCACATGGACGGTCATTATTATTACTACCGCCGGCGTAATATTATCATTTACAAAAGTAAAAACCTATGAGGGCGCAGGAGCATCCAAATTAGGAACAATAATGTTGTACTTGCTCATTGGTGTTATAGGTGCGCATGCAGATTTAACGGCTATTATCGAATACCCAATGCTATTTGGGATGGGTTTATCATGGATAGCAGTCCATATTATAATTATGCTAACCGTAATGAAATTGATAAAAGCACCATTATTTTTTATGGCTGTTGGTAGCCAGGCGAATGTAGGCGGAGCAGCTTCTGCTCCTATCGTAGCAGCTGCATTTCATCCAGCTCTGGCCTCGGTAGGCGTTATGCTTGGAATTGCAGGATATGTATTAGGAACCTACGCGGCTCTGATTTGTGCATCCCTGCTAAGAATGGTTGGATAAAAGATGGAAGAGGATTCATGGAAGAGGGAGTCGGATAATCTTCCAAAGGAGCTTTTCTCATAAAGCATGCAAAAAATTATTGTTTTTATTTATGGGCTATAAATAAAAACAATAATTTGTGTAATCAGCGTAATTCGCGGTTATATACTTTTATTGCAACCAAATATAAGTGACGGCGCGATTTTTCTTTCCTAAATCATAATCATGAGGATGCCCGCAAGACATGCGCATTTCAGAAGAATCCTTGTGGAAAAAATCATAATCTTCGCCATATATCACCGCCATAAAACGCCCGGATTGACCATCGCACCAATCTCGTACGGCTTTTCGTAACGCACCTTTTCCATGACCATGGATGACTTTAATGGCGTGTATTCTCCCGCCAAAAATGGCGTCGCTCACCTCTGTTTCCAGAATGGATAACGCCGTATCGAGATGATGATTCCGGTGACCAATATCTAGTATTTTCATTAATTGCTTCATAAAAATGAAGTGTGAGTTTAGTAATAGGTGAGCCTAACTTCTGTGAAATTTCTACAGAGAATTAATATGACAAAACCGCTGATTGGGATTAATCCATACTGTTTTAACTACAATGATGCTACGTGGAACGGAACAAAGGTAAAGTATTACCAGGCCGTTTCAAAAGGCGGTGGGGTTCCCGTTACGTTGCATTATCCTACAGGCGATATTTCAATTGTTGATATAGTTCAGCGCATTGATGGATTGATGATGGTGGGCGGTGATGACATTCCACCAGAAACATATAACAGCCAACATCCTGAGTTAGTTATAGATCCACCTTTAGCCCCTGAACGTGAAGCTTTTGATCGAGCAATTGTCCAAGCCACAATAAAAGCAGGTAAACCGGTATTAGCAATTTGTGTAGGCTTGCAGCATATTAATGTCATTCACGGTGGAACCTTGTATGAGGATATTAACACACTGATTCCGAATCATATTAATCATGGTGTTTTCAATGGTCCCTGGATTGAACATGACGTAGAGCTTAAGAAAAGCTCTTTGGTTGCATCCATCATGGGAACCACATCTCCGTCAGTTGCCAGCACACATCATCAGGGAATCCGTGAATTGGGTGAAGGGCTTATAGCAACAGGAAAATCCTCTGACGGACTTATTGAGGCGGTAGAGAGTGAACAATCTCCTGATTTATTGGTAGCGGTTCAGTGGCACCCAGAATTACTTATAGAACGCGTAGAGCATTTGTCTCTTTTTAAATGGCTTAGTTCAAAAGCATCCAAGCAACGCTTACACTAATCGTTTTCTCATCCTTTTGTGCTGGACGAAACAGATACAATAAGGACATAGCAACAAATTCCGAAGATAAGTGGCGCGAAGAGATTAAATGAGATTCCAAATCTGACGAAGCCTAAAAACCCAATAATCCAGCCCAATATAAAACCATTGTTTTCCATTAGAAAAAGTCTGGATGAAGATTCGAAGATAGATCGCGATCTTACAAAAAACCGTCCTGCCATAACGCCCGAAACGCCAATGAGAACACCATAAACAGGCAACAGATTCATTTGATATGGAAAAAGATGTAAAAGACCCAATACTGAATAATATGCAATTACGCTGAGGATTACCCAAAGTCGGCGAGAAACGAAAATGGAATCTGTTTTATCGGAAATAAGACGCAACCCAACCACATTGCCAAGCAACCAAGCCATCGTAATAGTTAAAAAAGACGGGTAAGCAGCTGTTAACCAGATTTCTAATTGAAAAAAGTAGCAGGTTTGCAACAACGCAAAAAAGATACCCATTACAATAACGAATAGATATTTAATTCTAACCGCCATCAGTCAGATGACCCTTTCGATGAAAAATATGACTTTCGCACGCGTCGAATACTTCTTTTTAACGGATAGCTTACATCGTTATAGGTTATTGGCGGCATCGTACCGATAATGTTTATTGCCTGCGTTTTATCAAACACCCTTACTTCTACTGCTCCTAATCGAACAGCTTCGCGAATCAAATCTTCACGTGTAAAGGGTAATTTGTCACCAGCAATCGCAAAGGATCGATGGGCAACATCGGGTGTAAAAATAAGTACTTCATCAAATACACGAGTTAAGGCAGCAGCCACGGTTCGAGGTGTTTTATTTGTTCGTTTGAATGTACCGCTGAGGGAGATCGATATTACACCGCCAGGAGCAAGGCGCTCTTTCACCATTTCATAAAATTCTACCGAATGCAGTAATCCTGTTTGAATTTGAAGCGGTGCCGGAATATCGACGGTAACAAGATCGAAGAGTTCATCCGTTTCATTCAAAAAACTTTTTGCATCATCTATGGTTAATACCCAATTATCATATTCATCAAATTTATTGGTATACTTGAAATGTGATTTGCTACCCTCGGGGACAGCTCCATCAATATCAACAATGCGTAACCGATCTGCAACCGATCCCACATATTTTATGGCTTCCAGAGATCCGGCGCCTAATGCGAGAGCGTTTTTTGGCTTAACCAGATTCGCCGGTGTTTGGGAAAGAAAAACATTAAAAAGCTTGAGGCCTGTAGATCCATAATTCTTTTTCCCATCGAGATAGATGTAACGCTCACCAAACGCAGATTCAACAATATCAATTTTTTGATACGGACTGTTTACGCTATATAGAATTTTACACCCGGGGATACCATGGAAATGTGTGTAATGATAAGCGAGACTTTTGAAGTCAAGCGTCGTGAAAGAAAATCCATATATAACCAAAGCAAACCCGGCAACAATTTTGATTTTATTTCCACCAATAATTAGAATCACAATTGCTGCAAGAGCGATCTGATAGATTACAGGTTGAAGCCATGTAATAGAGCCAAACAAAAACACTACAATGAGACCAAAAATCGCTCCAATCAACTCAATGCTGTAAAGCGACGCTAAAGAATCTGCACCATCAGAGGACATATCAATAAACCGGGGTAGCAACAAACTGTAAAACGATGAGAGTGCAAAAGCGGTGAAAAAGATGATAAAAACAAAAGCAACAGACGGTAAATCAGTGGCGACCGAACCCATCCAGTATCTTAAAGAAAAAGGTAGGGATAAGTGGATTATCCAAAAAAGAAGCGTAAACCTTCGAATGGCCAATAAAGAAAGTTTGTCAGACAAAATATATCCGACAGAATATCCTGAAAAATATGCGACCGCCACCAGAAAAATGACCAGCTCAGTACCAGTAAGCAATGCAGTAACTTCGCGGATCATGAAAAACTGGAGCAAAATCAAGCAAAGACCGGCGAGAAATAAAATCAGGTTTTTCTGTTTTGCTGGAGGTAATGTTTCCTTAAGTACCATAAGTAAGCAACTATGTTATTGATGTTTAATTAAAAATACTACACTGGTTCCATTGAGACGTTTAATGTAAGCAATAATAAAACAACGTAATTTTACGACTAATTTGAACCAATATTTTAAATGTTACCGGAGTGAGAAATGAAGCAAGTCGTCTTAGGTCGTACAAATGAAAAAGTATCAACCATCAGCCTGGGAACCTGGTCGTATGGCGGTGGGAATAAATCCGGAGACACATCTATAGGTTGGACTGGACAGAACGACGAGGATTCTCGAGCTGCATTGCAACGAGCCTGGGAAGTTGGGATTAACCATTGGGACACGGCAGACGTTTATGGCAATGGTCGCTCAGAAAAAATTATTGGCGCAATGTGGAGCACCATTCCAAGAAAAGAGATTTTTCTAGCTACAAAAGTAGGCTGGAATAAGGAAGGATTTGATACTTGGTATCATCCGAGCATGATGCGCAGGCATGTAGAGCATTCCTTGCGAAATCTACAGGTTGACGAAATTGATCTATATTATTTCCACCATTGCAACTTTGATAGTGATACCGCTTTTGAGGATGCCGTAGAACTAATGCGCCGTTTTAAGGAAGAGGGTAAAATTAGATTTATTGGATTGTCGGATTGGGATAGTAATAAAATCATGAAATATATTGAACGTGTCGATCCCGATGCCGTTCAACCATACCGTAGCGTCTTTGATGACATGCATCATTCCAGCGGGTTAAAAGATTGGATTGAAGACCATAATATTGGTGTATGTTTCTTTTCTCCCTTAAAGCATGGTCTGCTTACAGGGAAATACACTGAACCCGCGACTTTCCCAGATGGTGATTTTCGGCAAAATGTAAATGAGTTTGGAGATGCCGACGTTATCCAAAGGATGTTGGAAAACAAAGTTGTGCTGGAGAAAAAGTTTAAAGACCATCCTCAGCCTGTAATCCACGGCGTTGTTGATGCGCTTCTCACGGATGCCCCCACGGGATGTATACTCTTGGGTCAACGAAATGTGGATCAAGTCGATGCGGCAGCAGAATTGGGAGAAGCTCTTTCGGTCGAAGATTCCCGCTTTGTTAAGGATTTATACCGTAAATAATATTAATAGTTAAAGCAGTGTCTTCGTTTTAATCTTGTGCATTGGTCGACGCTTTAAACGCCGGTTCCAGTTCCAATCTTGACTTTAGCTCTTTATCAAACATTTTATTACCCAGTCGGTTCAACAATGATCGAATATCACTGCCACAATAAATAGCAGATGGCAGCAACAATAACGTGATCATTGTACCGAATATAAGTCCCGCTGCAACAGATAATGCCATGGGCACTAACCATTGTCCCTGTTGGCTTCTCTGAAGAATAAGCGGAGCAAGTCCGACAGCCGTTGTTATTGTCGTGAGAATGATGGGGCGAAATCGTGTTTTCCCTGCTTCCCAAACAGCATCCCTTACATCCATTCCCTTTCGAATTAAATTGTTGTAGCGATCAATAAGAACTAGTGAGTCATTAATGATAATTCCCGCCAAGGCCACAATACCAAGAAACGAAAGAATAGAAACTGGAATCCCTTTCATATAGTGCCCAATAACCGCACCGATTACACCAAGGGGAATAAGAGACATTATAAGCAGGGTCTGGAAATAGGATTTAAGTAAAAACATTAAAATGGTAAAAATGGCAACAGCTGCGATTGACATGGAATATGTAATGGATCCCATCATTTTTTCCATATACTCTTGTTGCCCTCCGGCGCTTTTACTCACGCCGTCTACCTGTGACAATACACGAGGTACAATTTCAGAGCCGAGCTCCTCAAGGACAACGGCGAGGTTATTTTTATCATGATCGAAATTGGCATAAACTCGTACGGATCGATATCCGTTCTCGTGGCGAATTTGACGGAGACCTCGTTCAATACGATAGTCCGCTAGCTCTTTAAACGGTACATAATCACCAGCAGCAGTCAGAATTTTTAAATTTTCTATTTGACTGATGCTGACCCGATCGTCCTTGGTAAATCGTACCCAGACCCGGAGTTCATCACGCCCTTTTTGGAGTCGCATGATTTCCTGTCCGTAAAATCCCTGGCGTAATTGAGTTGTAATATCTCGCAATGTAAACCCAAGGGCTTTAGCTCGGGGTTTTAGATCAATGATAAATTCGTTATTCCCAAGCGGTGTATCATCTTGAATGTCCTTAATTCCGTCAATTTTTGTTAATTCGGCTTTAAGCAGATCTTTGGCCTTAAGGAGTTGAGAATAATCTGAGCTGAGAAGTTTCACCGAAATAGGTCGGCCTCCGAATGTTGCAGTACCAATATTGACATTATCAGCTTCTGGAACGGAGCCTATATATTCATTCAACTCTTCCATGAAATCGTTGACGGACCAATCCCGTTCCGTGGCCGGCACGAGACCAAGAAAAATATTAATATTGCCTCCCCGCCAAGACGTATAACGCTGAATAGGATTTACACCGTCTTCCTTTTCTTTCAGTCTGCCGAACTCCAATGCTTTTTCAATAACATGATGTCGAACATCGCTGGCCACGTCCGCTGAAGCACCGGCGGGCATTTCAATGGATATTCGCGCAAAGGGGAATTCCATTTCTGGGAAAAATTGAGCACGTACATGAGCACCGCCGAACATCCCGGAAATAATAAGAAGAACGGCCAACATTGCCGCCATAACGCTCCAACGATTGGTGAGACAAAATCGTAGAAAACGGCTATACACTTTATCGAAGAATGTGATGAGAAATTTGTTTAAACCAGATCGCATCATTTCAAAAAAGGGATTATTATGTTTACGTTTGTGGCGAGCGTCGTCAAGAGCCTTGGAATGTTTTATATGTGCCGGCAGTATAATAATAGCCTCAACCAGTGAAAAAAGAAGGCTGAAAATGACCACAGCACCAATTTGCCAAACAAAATTTCCAAGCTGACCGTAAAAATAAAAATAGGGAATAAAGGCAATAATTGTGGTTAATACCGCAATTATTACAGGTTTTATCACGTCAAGCGTTCCATCAATTGCAGCCTGCAATTTTGGTTTTCCGCTTTCTGCCTGGGCATAAATACTTTCCCCAATAATGATAGCATCGTCCACTAGAATCCCCACCACGAGAATCATTCCAAATAGCGACATTTCATTGATTGTTATGCCTGTGGCCCAAAGGACAAAGAACATTCCTAAAAACGATATTGGGATTCCAAGGGAGACCCAAAACGCGAGTCGTATATTTAAAAATATGCCCAATAAAACAACGATTAGAGACAAACCAATCAATCCGTTTTGGATTAAAACGCGCATCCGTTCTTCAAGATCATCGGTTTCCTTGATGAAGGTTTCGAAGTAAACAAGTCCAGCGTATTTCTCGCTAAATTGCTGTTGAACCTTTTCAACTATATCAACGACTTCTATTACATCATCATTGTTGTTATACATAACATTAAAAGCCACAGAACGATTTCCGTTAAATTCGGAGTAAAATCGGTTTTCGGGCCATTGTTCACGAATATCACAAATATCGGCTAACCGCACTTTTTCTCCGCCAATGGAAGAAACCACCTCTATATCATAGAATTCCTTTTGCTCATATTTTCTTCCGTAGGATCGGATAAGAATTTCTTCTTGTTCTGTCAACACCGACCCTGAAGATATGTTCAAATTGGAGTTTCGAATAGCCAGAGCAATATCGTTGACGGTAAGCTTGTAGCGCTCTAAGGTTGTGGGTGAAACCTCGATGGAAATTTCACGGTCAGGTAATCCCCAAATTCTAATATTAGAGACCTTTCCGGTCTTTAATAATTCATCACGGAATTCATCCACCACTTTTTTTGTCACAAATAAATCATCGGGGCCATAGATGCTTATCATAATGGCGCGATTCCAGGTTGTTTCCTGGTATACAACAGGTTTTTCAGCGCCCACAGGATAGGAATTAATGGAATTCACAGCATTCTTAATATTCTGAATAGCCTTGTTCATATCGTAGCCATCATCAACTTCAACTGTGACGGAGCCGTAGTTATTCGTCGAGCGCGCCCAGACATCAGAAATACCCTCTAAACCACGGAGAGATTCTTCAATTTTTATAACAATCCCCTCTTCAACTTCTGTGGGTGAGGCACCTGGATAGGGGACATCAATAGAAATTTCCTGCAATTCGAATTTCGGATTGATGCGTTTCTGAAGATTAAATAACGCAAAGACTCCAGACAGACAGATAACCAGCATGATCCAGTTGGTAACCTTGATATGGCGAATAAAATAATGAATGAAGGAGCTCATCGTTTATTCTCCTTTGTTTATCACGAGCGAATCAATCGCTACGGGCTCGCTATCCATATCATGTATTTGCATTCCAAGTAATGGCTTTTGCAGGATAGTCGTAATCACTCGCGTACCCTCCGGGAGAGATTTTTTTATAAGCGCATCATCCTTTTGAACAGCTAAAACGGTAGCTTCATCTCGACCAAGAATTCCATTTTCGACATAATAAATATAATCCTGATTGTCGAGAGTATACCGTGGAACTCTAGCAACATTGTTCAGAGTAACTCCTGCAATAAATACAGTAACATAGTTGCCGGGAAACAGAGCCGGAACCATATCCTTGTTTGTAAATGCGATATGCACATTCATGGACTGAGAACTCCGTTCAATACGTGTATCTTTGCGGATAAGCAAACCAGAAATGACATCCGTGGCGTTTTCGCCAAACTGAATTAATACGTCCGCAGATTCATCAAAATTGATCCATCGCGCATCTTCAAGGAGTAGTGGAACGGAGATCTCCAAATGACGCGCATCTTGAATTGTCGCAATGGTTTGACCTGTGTTTACGAAGCTGTTTTCCAGAACTCCATCAGAAGTGAGAAAACCCTCAAAAGGCGCAACGATGCTGTGTTTTGAGTAGGCGATTTCAGCATTTTTAACCAAATAATATTGAGTAAGTACATTGTGATTACTAACGTGAATTTTCTCTCGGGTATCAGTGATTTCAGGAATGTCGGGCACTTCTGTATTAAGGTCTAACTGGGTAAAATAATCATACCATTTAGAATAGTATGAATCTCCTTCTAATTTTGCATAGGAAAGAAAAGCAGAAAGAACGCGCATGAATTCAGAACGCCTTGAATGTAGATTGTTTTCAGCCTCTCGCACATCAATTTTGCATATTGCTTCACCAGCTTCAACAAAGGTTCCACTCTTGAGATTATTTTTTGAATAAGTGATTAAACCGCGCACCTCGGCAATAAGTTGTAACGTTTGTTGCGATTGAATGAGGCCATTTCCTTCTACCGTCACGTCTTCATCGTTATACTGTAGCGCTATAGTTCGCACTTTTCGCGCTTCTGGTTTGATATCGCGCTTTGTGCTTTCTTTCTTGGCGTTCATTAGTGTGACCATTATTAGACCACCAATGCCAATAATAACTATAGAGATAATAATGCGAATAACAATCCGCTTGGTTTTACTCATAAAAAAACTCCGAAATTGACCTTGAACATAAGCAACTTTGAGAAGGAAATCCGTTGAAAGTTGTCAGAGTGTTTCCTCGATAACTGTTCTCGCAAGAAATAATATAAATGAACCCTTGAACCTTTATATGTAAACCTTAAAACTTCACTATGATGTTTCAACGACTATTACTGCTCTTCATTGGTGTTCCTCTTATAGAAATTCTGATTCTCATCCGGCTGGGGGAGATGATGGGGTTTTGGCCAACCGTCTTGTTGGTTGTTGGCACAGGAATCCTTGGCGCATGGCTGGCGCGTCTTTATGGATGGACGTTATGGATGGAAGTTCAACGAGAATTGCAAATGGGACGAATGCCCACGGATAAAATGGTGGACGGGCTCATGGTGCTCATCGGTGGGATCGTTCTTCTTACCCCGGGTCTATTAACTGACCTTACAGGGTTTCTTTTGCTAATTCCGGCAAGTAGAGCGATAATTAAGCAATGGCTCAAGAAAAAGTTTGAGGCTCAAATTGTTTCTGTTCCTCACGACGAAAATGAAGTTTTTCGCGGATAATCCACGGTAACCAACATAAGATTTACCTCCTTCTGCTCTCTAAATATTTTGTGTGAATATCATAAAACCACACTAGATTCACGGCATGACTAAGGATTATAGTAAAGCCGATATAATATCTGATTTTTCTGAACATGTTTCTTCTGGAAAAGCCACATTTTTTAAAAAATATGGTATGGATTTCGTCATGGGTCGGAGAGAAGGAAACTGGCTCTGGGATATAAACGGAAAGAAAAAACTATTTAATCTCCATTGCAATGGCGGCGTCTTTAATCTGGGACACAGAAACCAGGAAATTATTGATGTTATCAAGACGGGATTAGATGATATAGATATTGGTAATCATCATTTGATGAGTCAGCTCCGCGCTGCTACAGCAAAAAAACTGGCGAAACTAATGCCTGGAAATTTGAACTATACTGTCTTTGGAGTCAGTGGTGGCGAAGCTGTTGATTTGGCGTTTAAAGTGGCTCGCGCATATTTAAACAAAACTAAAATTATATCAATTAAGGGCGGGTACCACGGGCACACAGGATTAGCGTTGGCGGCCGGCGATGAGAAATATCGAAAACCATTTGGTCCCCCTGCCCCAGGATTTGTTCAAGTTCCATTTGGAAACGCAGAGATTCTGAACCGGGAAATGGATAATACAGCCGCGGTTATTTTAGAAACAATACCGGCCACATTAGGCATGGTTGTACCCAGCAAAAAATATCTCCAGGAAGTAAGAGCAATTTGTAATCACTGGGGCGCACAACTTATATTGGACGAAGTGCAAACGGGCTTGGGTCGAACGGGAAAATTGTGGGCATTTGAACATTATGACATTATTCCCGATATAGTCATTCTCGGGAAAGGCCTATCAGGTGGAATTTATCCCATCACCGCAACAGTAATTAAAGATGAACTGGAATCTGTTTTTCACGATGATCCCTTCATTCACATTTCCACTTTTGGAGGATCTGAGTTAGGGTGCTTGGCTGCAAATAAAGTGCTGGATATTTCATCAAGTCCTGATTTTCTAAAACATGTGAATGAATTGTCTGACAGACTGGGGAAACGGCTTGAAATGCTCACCACCAAACATCGCCCATTCTTCACTGGCTATAGGCAGCTGGGATTAATGATCGGATTGACACTTCAAGACGATATAAGCGGACCTGCTCTCACTAAAGCGGCTTATGATAACAATCTGCTACTTGTTTATGCAAACAATGATACATCTGTCTGTCAATTTTTACCACCGCTTACAATGGATATACATTCCATTGATGAGGTTATGGAAGCATTGGATAAATCTCTAACCCGGGCCAAAAGATTACGCCGACTTTTGAAAGCCAAATCCACATTATCATTTTTAAGCAATAAATTTAAAGCGAAAAAATAATGTCAAAACCCGACACTGCCTTTTTACACCAATTTGAAGAAACGTTAAAACCCTGGAATCCTTACGATTCCGCTTTTCAGGTTGAAGTGTTGGGCTATGGGGAAATATCTACTGTATTTAAACTGAACGGTAACAAAGATTGGGCATACAAACGTATGCCGTTGTTCGAGACGATAGACGCCGCTGAAGTTTATTTAACTCAATACAATGAATATTGCGCATATCTTAATGATGCGGGATTGGCTTTGCCGGAATCTCACACCGAAATTGTAGACATTCCGGGGCGCCCCATTGTTTTGTACATCATCCAACGGGCTTATCCAAAGGAGCATTTTTGTCACAACCGTATTCACGGTGAGAATCGTGAAGAAATTCAAATGATGCTTACTGAAATAGCAGATCATTTGGAAAAAGTCTGGTCGTTTAACAAAAGTTATCATCCTCTCGTAGCTCTTGCCATTGATGGACAATTATCCAACTGGGTTTGGTATGAAGACGAAACGGGCCAGCGAACCATGATCTATATCGACACTAGTACGCCACTATATCGTCTTAAAGAAGTAGAGCAATTGGATCCGGAATTGTTTTTGAAAAGCGCCCCTTCGTTTTTGCGATGGATCATCCGGTGGCTGTTTTTAGAAGAAGTGATGAATCGGTATTATGATCGCCGGGAAGTTTATAAAGATTTAGCAGCCAACTGTTTTAAAGAACAAGCTGCCGACTATATTCAGACTATTCTTGGAATCGCTAATCACCATCTTGAAATACCGCTGAGAATGAAAGATATAGAATCATATTATCAAAGCGATAAATTGATCTGGAAGCTTTTTCTCTCGTTTAGGAAAATAGACCGTTTTTTACAGAGGCAAATATTACAATCGCGCTATGAATTTATATTGCCAGAGATTGAGCATCGGTAGAGATGTGTGATACGTTTGTCGCGCTAAAGACCAGGACAAAAGACGGTTCGGTGATCTTTGGAAAAAACAGCGATCGTGAACCAAACGAAGCACAACTTTTAGATTATTACCCACCACAAGAACACGAAAATTCTACGAATGTACAATGCACGTATATTCAAATTCCCCAAACAGAGAAAACACACGGCGTTTTATTAAGTCGTCCTTTTTGGATGTGGGGCGCCGAAATGGGAATCAATGATGCTGGTGTGGCTATCGGAAATGAAGCGGTTTTTACGAAAGAGCCCATGGAATCCGATGGGAAACTTCTCGGTATGGACTTATTGAGACTGGCTCTGGAGCGATCGCCATCTTCAGAGAAAGCGGTCGAGGTGATTACAGAATTATTGGCTGAATATGGTCAGGGAGGTCCCTGTGGATTTGAGGATAAAAAATTAACCTACCATAGCAGCTTTCTTATTGCCGATTCTTCCACAGCTTGGGTCTTGGAAACCGCAGGTAAATATTGGGTGGCAAAAAACATTAAGGAATATTATGCAATCAGCAATGGACTTACCGTTGGAAAAGAATATGATCTGTCGCATCCAGAAGTTATCGATCATGCCCAAAGCAAAGGCTGGTTAAAAAAGGGTGCCGTTTTCAATTTCTCAGAATGTTATTCGGATTGGTTTTATACTACTTTTTCTGGTAGTCGCCAGAGACGCAACTGTTCTTTGAATAATGTTAAAAAAGACTTTGCCATTCAGGATGCGTTTTCAGCCTTAAGAGATCACGGCGTTAATGAATATCAACCACATAAACATTTGTTTATGAACAAGGTATGCGCCCACGCTGCCTATCCTGTTTCGCGCCATGCATCTCAAAGCACAAGTTCAATGGTTACCCATCTAAAACCATCAGGATCAATGGCATGGTTAACGGGGACATCATCGCCCTGCACATCAATCTTTAAGCCCATTTGGGTTTCAGATGTACTGTTACCTGAAAGCGCCCGACATGGAACAGGCGTATATTCGGATAAATCATTGTGGTGGCGGCACGAAGAACTCCATCGTCGTAGTTTAAAGAATTTTTCAATGTCAATTACTCTCTACGAAGAGGAAAGAAACCAAATAGAAGAAGAGTGGATAAAAATGACGGAGGAGATTGAACCTGAAAAGTGTAAAGAATTTTCTGAATATGCCTTTTTAAAATCAGAACAAAAAAGAATAGAATGGCTTGAGTTAATTAAAGCTTCCAATCAAAATCATACCGGAAATATGATGTATAAACTCTATTGGAAAAATCAGAACAAAAAAGCGAACTTTCTACCATAATTGGTAGAATTATACACGGTCGAAAGAGGAAAACCAATGGAAAATGACATGAAAGATATTCAATCGCGCATTAATGAAATTTGGAATAAACAACAAGCTCGACAGTCGTTAGTAAATCGTTCCAGCGCTGAAGAACGAATTCTCAAATTGAAACGTATGCTGAACTGGATTCAGGAAAACCGTTCTCGAGTCCATGAGGCAGTATCCTCTGATTTTAAAAAACCATTGGAAGAAGTTGATCTTACAGAAATTTGGATGAATACCACAGAGTTGAAATTTGCCATCCGAAATTTGAGAAAATGGATGCGACCAAAATCTGTTCGTCGAACCTTAGCGACCATTTCTGCAAAATCTTGGATTCAATATGAACCAAAAGGCGTGGTTCTCATTATTGCCCCCTGGAACTATCCTCTCACACTTTCTATTGGGCCGCTGGTTTCAGCCATAGCTGCTGGGAATTGTGCAATAATTAAACCGTCGGAATTCACACCAAATGCATCACGAATTCTTAATGAAATGGTCACAGAGCTATTTCCGGAAGATGAGGTCGCTGTTGTTGAGGGAGATTACCACGTTGCAGAAACCCTGCAGGAAAAACCATTTAATCACGTGTTTTTTACCGGAAGTCCTGAAGTTGGCAAAAAAGTAATGAAAGCTGCATCAAAGCACTTGGCATCGGTTACCCTTGAGCTGGGCGGCAAATCACCGACGATTGTAGATAAAACGGCTAGAATACATGATGCAGTCAAGAAGATTGTCTACGGGAAATTTCTGAATAGCGGACAAACCTGTATTGCCCCTGATTACTTATTGGCGCATGAAGATATCCATGATGAATTAGTGGGCGCATTAAAGAATGAAATTGATCGTGTATTTGGTAAAACAGCCAAAGAGAGAGAAGCTTCAGCATCCTTTGGCAGATTAGTACACAACCGGCACTTTAATTCACTGAAAACTGCTGCCGAGAACACCTTGGAAAAGGGTGGAATCCTTGAAATCGGTGGAGATACAAACGAAGAAAGCAAATGGTTCTCCCCTACCGTTATTTCGAACATTTCTCCAGATTCACCAATTATGGACAATGAAATTTTTGGGCCCATCTTACCGATCATTAAATATTCAACAATTGATTTGGCCATATCGATCATAGAGTCAAACCCCAAGCCCTTGGCATTATATATTTTTAGTCAGGACGAAGGTATCATACAGAGGCTTCTCACAGAAACCAGCGCCGGAGGCACTTGCATTAATGATACGGTTATGCATTATTTACAAATGAATCTCCCCTTTGGCGGCGTAAATAATAGCGGTATCGGAAAAGCTCATGGATGGTTTGGATTTGAAGCATTTTCAAATCGACGTGCGGTTCTAAGACAATCACGATTCAGCCCAATAATGCTAATTACACCACCGTATAATGCGTTTAAACGGAAACTAATACGAATAGTGCTGAAATATATCTAATTCATTCTATTATCGCTTCCGCGATTACGAATTGCGAGTATCCATCCCCGCCAAGTAAAATGAAGTTTTGTAGAGACGCAGCAAGCTACGCCTCTACCAATCAAATCGAGATAACCACGGGAATTAATAGAAACGCATTGCAATGCGCTTCTACACTTCTAACATATTATTCTTTTTCTGGATAAAGAGTTACTCTTACATAACGATCCGTAAAGACATTGTTGGCGGTTTGTTTTATATGATCATTAGAGAATGTTCCAATCCACTCATCATATTGTTCAAACTCTGTAAATGCACGTTCGTGGAAATCATAAGATTTCATAACACTTAACCAATAGCCGTTTTCTTTTAGTTTGGTTTCACGTTCACGACGGTGAGTTTCAATGACTTTATTAACATACTTATCGGTCAAACCAAATTCTTTGAGACTGTCTATTTGAGCAAAAACGATTTCTGTTAATTCATCAACACGCTCAGGATCTGCTCCAAAGGATATCGTTACACTGGCCTTTTCATTCGGGAAATGAGTTCCTTTACCCGATAGGCGTACGCCATAAGTTCCACTTTGGTCTTCCCGAAGTACTTCCCGGAGCTTAATCCGCATGGCCTGGACAGATGCTCCAAGGATGTAAGCATTATAGGGCGTCCATTCAAAAGACGATGTGAATGAAAGTTGCGTCAGGCTTTTTGGTTCAGTTCCACGGTGGACTGCTTTAATAACAGTTCCTTCTGGTGCTTGTCGACCAACATCAAGCCAACTTTCATCGCGATTTATTGCGGGGAGTCCACCAATATATTTCTCTGCCAAAACTCGGAATACTTCAACATCCACATTGCCAACAAAGAAAAAGGTGAAGTCGGATGCATCTTTGAAGCGATCTAAATAAACGGAAAACCCGCTTTCAAGATCAATTTCATTTATTCGGTCCATTGTCCATGGACGACTGCGAAAATGATAGTTTGCTAGAGTAACACTCGCAGTATCACGATAGGCGCTTTCAGGACTGGAAGAACGATTTTCAAGCCATCCCTGCATGCGTTGAACATAAGCGTTATATCCAACAGAATCTGCGCGAGGTTCTGTGAACAGGAGATAAATGAGTTGCATTAATGTTTCTAAATCGTCAGGAGAGCAACTGCCGCGCAAACCCTCTTGTAATTCGCTGATATACGGCGAAACCGATACTATTTTACCGCTAAGCTTTTTTTGAAAAGAGTTGAGATCAAAAGATCCCAATCCGGATTCGTTCACAATGCTGGTCGCGGTGATTGCGGACGTGTAATTTTCGTCTGAAACAAGTGAATGACCACCGGGACTTTGCGCACCGAATAGGATTTCATCATTTTTAAAATCAGTAATCTTATACTGCACTTTAGCGCCATTAGATAAAGTCCATTCCACGATACCCACATTATCAAAAAGGGCTTCATTTACTATTTTACCCGGATTGGGTGGATTTGTTACAAGAGGTTCGTCAGAGACCTCATCTTGATAAGGTTCGATATCCATGCTGGTGACTTTATCAAACAATGCCAGTAACTCATCTTCACTCGGAATTGCGATGTCTTCTTTTTCGGGGGCATTTACCAAAAGCACCCGATTGTCATTTGAATAATTTTCCCTGGCAACAGCATTCACTTCGTCAAGTGTAATTGAAGGAAGCAATTTTTTATAGTATTCAAATTCATTTTCGATTCCAGGGATGGCTTCATTTGACAGGAAATTCCGAATATATTCGGATGTATAACTTCTTGACGATTGATTCTCCCGATCTTTGTAAGATTTTTCAATCCATTTCAAAGACTCTGTTTTTTGACGTGAAAGTTCGCTATCAGCAAAACCATGTTGTCTGGATCGTTCAACTTCAACCAGCAAAGCAGTCAACCCATCAACGATTTTATCGTTTTGTACTCCTGCACCCAAATAGACAACATTTTTGGTTCGTACGAATCGACCTTGACCAGTAAAACCATACATATAAGGTGGATTTGGTTCCCGGGTACGTTCTTCCAAACGACTGTTAAGCATCCCCGAGAAAAGATTCGTCACAAGTTGGTTACGATAATCGCCCAGCGTCGTTGTTTCTTCCACATCCCGTTTAAGATATACCGACACGCGGGTTGATGTTGCTTCGGGGTCAGTGGCAATAGCAACCAAACCGTCTTCATGATCAGGTACATTAAAGAGGGTTCTTTCAAGTTCGTTTTCTGGGTTGGAGAGTTTATTAAAATGGGTTTTAATTTTATCTTCAACCCAGTTTACATCAAAATCTCCTATGGCAATAACGGCCATTAAATTTGGTCGATACCAATCGGTGTAAAATTGCGTTATTGTTTCATAATGTGCCGTATCAATGACATCAAATTGTCCAATCGGTAGACGAACCGCATATTGAGAATCTTTAAATAAAATGGGGAATTGCTTGTCGCGCATCCGCGCTTCTGCCCCGCGACGTAATCGCCATTCTTCCTGTACGACTCCACGTTCTTTATCAATTTCTTCAGGATCTAGCGTAATGCTATGAGCCCAATCCTCTAGAATTTGAAAAGCTGTAGAAAATTGCTCTACGCTATCCGTTGGAACTTTGAGCATATATACTGTTTCGTCAAAGCTGGTATAGGCATTTAAGTCAGGGCCAAATTTTGTTCCAATGGATTCCAGATAATCTACAAGTTCTTGCTTTTCAAAGTTGGCAGTGCCGTTAAAAGCCATGTGCTCCAGTAAATGTGCCAAACCTTGCTGATCATCGTTTTCCATAACAGAGCCAGCATTTACAGCAAGACGCAATTCAGCGCGCTGTTCTGGTTCGGTGTTTTTTCTGATATAATAAGTTAGACCGTTATCCAGCTTTCCGATGATGACATTCGGATCAACGGGTAAAACCATAGCCATGGGATCGGATGTTGCTTCGGGCGCCACTGTAGATTGTTGAGGTGTACACGCAAATATTGTCAAAACAATAAATAGTGTAAACAATAGTTTTTTCATAAGTAAGGCTCCTTAATTAATCACTTGTAATAATTTAAAATATCACCAGTTGGAGTGAACGACGAATCAAACACATATAAAACAGGCGATACTTCGCCAAGCTCACGGAATAATTTAATTCGTTATTTCCACCACATGCTAGGTGCGTTTGTTTTTTCTGGTGCAACCTGCGCCAACGTTTTGGCATTATATAATCGACCATTCAGCATGACCATCTCAACCGAATCGCTATTTTGAATATTTTCTAAAGGATTTTTATTTAAAATAATTAAATCTGCAAGTTTTCCAACGGATAGACTCCCAATATCGTTTTCCATTCCAATATATTTTGCACCATTAAGCGTTGATACTTCCAGGGCTTCAAGTGGCGTCATTCCGCCTTGAGCCATCATCCACATTTCCCAATGTACACCCAATCCGGCTAATTGACCATGGGCTCCATTGTTTACGATTACACCAGCATCCAGCAATGTTTTCGCGGCTTTGGCATTTTCGATAAAATTGTAATCATCGTCCTCTACCATTTTACGACGACGTTTTTGATCCAATAAAGCCTGAGGCATAAATTGTTGTAAATGTTCGTGTTCAAATACATTTTGATGCTGATACCAATAATTTTCGCCCCATAAACCACCATAACTCACAACCAAGGTTGGTGTATAACCAACATGAGAAGCAGAGAATAATTCGGCGACGTCGCGATATAAAGGCGACACAGGGAGAGAATGTTCAATTCCCGTATGACCGTCCACGATCATATTAAGATTATGTTGAAACGTGGAACCACCTTCCGGGACAACCAACATGTTTAATTCCCGCGCGGCTTTAAGTACTTGTTGGCGTTGGTCGCGCCTTGGCTGATTATATGATTTGACAGAAAAACCCCCGAAAGCTTTTATTCGTTTTAAATGAGAACGTGCATCCTCAAGTGAATTTATTTCCGCAGTAAAATCGGTTTGTGCGCCATACAGTATGGTTCCTGTGGAGAAAATTCGTGGCGCTAAAAGTTTACCTGCTTTTTGTCGCTCAGAATTAGCAAAAATCAATTCAGTATCATTGGAAGGATCGTGGGTTGTTGTAACACCAAAAGCAAGATTTGCCATGTATTGCCAGCGTTGCTCAGATTGAATACCGTCCCAGTTCACGCCCATATGTGCATGTACATCCACGAAGCCGGGGATTATTGTTTTTCCGGTTACGTCAATTTTCTTGGCTGAAAACGGGATTTTAATACCATCCGAAGGGCCAATGTTCAGAATACGATTTCCTTTAAGAATTATGGTGGCATTTTCCAGGACACCTAGCGAATCCATGGTGATAATACGAGCACCTGTTAGAGCAATGATACCTTTCGGTACGTCAGAGGTTTCCTTCCACCCCAGCGAAATACCTGTTGAATCGGGCTCAGGAAGCGAATCAGGAGCGTTTTCCACAAAATCAAAACAATGAGAAATCAACCGTGAAAATAATTCTGAACCCAGCGTCCAGTATAAGGATTTGCTATCTGCAGTCCATTGCAGATTAAACCCTGAATCCTTTGTTAGACGGAACACAGGAACAGCGCCCAGTGATTGTGAAATGTCCATGGGTTTTCCTGAATGCATGAATGGAGCAACATAGTGATGATAGCGCTCTTCAAACGATATCCAATTTTCATCTGGCGATAGTTTTATATCATTTGCATAGGTTGAAGTGGCCACAACGCGTCGATCATTTCCAAGCAGATCAACACTAATTAATGCATTGGAGTCGTCTTCGTTTGACAATAAAAAAATACGATCACCAGCCATATTGAAATGTGGATTACGTCCCTCCTTTGTAATAAACGTAGGATGTTTGGCGTCGTTAATCGATACTGTATAAATGCCCGGTTCTTTCGTGTTGTCAAAGCCGCGGGACCAATGTCCGCCATGTCGTCTATAAACCAGAGATTTTCCATTTGGTGACCACGACACATCAGAATAATGTCCATTTGGTAAATTCAGTTCGGTTGGTTTGCCACCCTTGGAATCCACAATTCGTATGCCTCCACCTGTGTCATCACTCCACATTGAAAAGGCAATTTGTTTTCCGTCTGGAGACCAGGCAGGGACTAACTCAATACCATAACTTTTCTTGGTGAGCTGTTTGCGTTTGGCGCGGTCAGCATTAGAAACATACAGCTTTCCCAATGCTTGAAACACCACACGTTTTCCATTGGGACTAACGCGAACATTTCTTAGAGCCTTGACTTGAAACTCTTCTTCCCATGCTGGAAAATCAAATTGTATGGCATTTGTTAGTGTTTGCTGAACATTTACAGTAAACGGTATCTTTGAGTACGATTCAGACTCAACGTCAACTTTCCAGAAGACACCGCCACCCGATATCACCACCGATTTGTTGTCCGGTGTCCATCCAAATCCAGGATGCACACCAAAAATGGCCCAGGTTTCCTGAGCGTCACGATTTAGTTTGTTGAACACGGAAAATTCATTACCGGATTCTAAATCGCGAATAAATAATACTGTTTTAAGTCCAACTCGCCGAACAAAAGCCAGTGTTTTTCCGTCGGGAGAAATTTGTGGTGTTGCAGCTCCACCAGGACCAGCAGTAATGCGCTTTGTTTCACCTGTATGCGTATCATATCGATCAATTGCATAGATAGTCCCATAAGGGTCGCGATTATATTGAAAGGTTTTTCCAGGACTCGCATCTTGCGAATAGTATACATAGCGACCATCTGGACTCACATCCGGTTCACCGGCATCATGCTGCCAGTCGCGCTTTTCGGTTAATTGGTTTCCACTACCTTTTCCGGAAATATGGTACCGCCACATTTCACCAGCTCCCAAGGAACGGGATTTCACAAAGTGTTTCCGCGCTATAATGTATTCTCCATCTGGTGTAAAGACAGGATTATTCAACAATCGGAACGATTCATTGGTGATTTGATGGGTGTTCTCTCCGGACAAATCCATTGTCCAAATATTGTCTCCGCCTGAACGATCTGAAGTAAAAACAATTGTTTGTCCATCGGGACTATATGAAGGTTGTATGTCCCAGGCAGGTCCATTTGTCAGAGCAACAGCTTCTCCGCCTTCAATACCCATGATATAAATATCACCCAGCAAATCAAAAACAATTGTTTTTCCATCTGGCGAAACATCACAACTCATCCAGGTACCTTCACTAACCTGGGTTTTGAATTCAGACGTCGGTCCAAAAGGTTTGTTTACGTCCCAGCCTTTGTCTTCGGGTTTGTCTAATTCCGCATTATCATCAAGGCTTTCCTCAAGGACACCGGGAAGGGAACAGCATTCATGGTGATCAATATGTTGAGCGACAAGCGACAGATGAGGGAATGACAAAAATAAGAGGATTGTTGAAAGGTTTAACGTCCAATGTGAAAGTCTATTCTTCATATTTAATCCATTTGTTGAACAGAAAGATAGTTTGTGGTTCCGGAAATCCCAATGGGAACTCCACCCGTAATGACAAATTGATCGTCGCGGTCTAATAGCTTCTCCTTAGAAAGGATTTCTTTAGCAACTTTGGGTACTTCATCAATATGGTGAAAGGTTTTTACAAGATACGAATAGACTCCCCAATACAGCGCCATCCGACGAGCAATATGCGAAAAAGGCGTAAACGCAAAAATACGGGCATTGGGGCGATAGCGAGCAATCATTCGTGCTGTACTACCGGAATGGGTCATGGTTACAATCGCTTTTAAATTCAAATCAGCTGTTACATTACACGTTGCTTGCGCAATGGCCTCAGCTGTCCAAAGGGCTCCTGCTGCGCCATATCCGGGACTGTCAAAGTCGAGTGAAGATTCAATTTCTAGAATTACCTTTTTTAATGTATTAATTACTTTCACGGGATGGTTTCCGATTGCCGTTTCTCCGGTGACAAGCAACCCGTCGGCGCCTTCAAAAATAGCATTGGCAATGTCACTGACTTCAGCTCGGGTTGGTACAGGATTATCAATCATGGAATCCAGTATTTGAGTCGCAATGAGGGTAGGTTTTCCATGACGGTTTGCTTCTTTTAAGACACGTTT
>JABMOV010000090.1 GCA_013203145.1 Fidelibacterota bacterium | reverse complement strand
CAATTGAGTTTGTTGTTCGTTGGTATATCACTGGATCAACCAGTACATCATTATGGACTGTCTATAACAAGGGTGATCGCGAATATTGCGGAAATATTTTACCGGATGGCTTAAGGAAAAACCAAAAGCTGGACACTCCTATGCTTACTCCCACAACCAAAGAAGTGGAGCATGACCGACCCATCACACCAACGGAAATTGTGAGCGAAGGATGGTTAACACAGGAAGAATGGGACGAAGCAAGCGCAAAGGCATTGGCCTTATTTGAGTTTGGACAGGAGAAAGCGTTAGAGCATGGTATGATTCTAGTTGACACAAAATATGAATTTGGAAAAGACGACGAAGGTAATATTTTGTTAATTGATGAAATTCATACGCCCGACTCAAGTCGTTATTGGATTGCAGGGTCTTACGAGGAACGATTTGGCGTTCATGAAGAACCCCAAAATATTGACAAGGAATTTCTCCGGCTTTGGTTTACTAAAAACTGCGATCCCTATAACGATGAAGTACTACCAGAAGCACCAACAGACCTGATTGTGGAATTATCAAATCGGTATATTTACTTATACGAAACGATAACAGGCGAAAAGTTTGAGTTTCCAGAGGCAGGTAAAGCTGTCCATGGGCGACTTGTTACAAATCTGAAACCAATTATATAATTCAGTGACACAGAGAACACAGACAAGAGATTTAAGCCTTACAGTTTCTTTGAGCTCTCTGTGTAACAAAAAGGATATATTATGAAGACAATAATTATTATGGGTTCAACATCGGACGAATCCTGGGCAAAAAAGATTACCGATAAGCTGGATACGTTGGGCATTGAATGGGAGCAATTCGCTGCATCGGCACATAAAGAGCCCAAGAAAGTATTAGATATTTTAGATAAGTACGCCGATGACAGTGGAATTATATATATCACCATTGCAGGTCGCTCCAATGCTCTTTCTGGATTTGTTGCCGCTAATTCTGGGAAGCCAACATTAGCCTGTCCGCCCTTTGCCGACAAAATTGATATGATGGTAAACATTAATTCTACGTTACAAATGCCCAGCAATACTCCGGTACTCACCGTGTTAGACCCGGGGAATTGTGCCCTGGCCGTGAAACGAATTATGGATTTCAATAGCTAAAGCAGGAAGACATTATGCCACATCGAAATATTGATACTTCGTTTAGTACACTTTCAGCAATATCGCCATTGGATGGCCGGTATCGAAAAACCGTCCACGAATTGGGATTATTTTTTTCAGAAGAAGCTCTCATTAAATATCGCCTTAAAGTAGAAATTGAGTATGTAATTGCACTCAGCCTCGAAACAAAAATTGTTGAGTTAAAACCGTTATCGTCCGTAAATCAAAGAACACTTAGAGGATTATATACACAATTTGATAGAGACGGTGCAAAGCGGGTAAAAGAAATTGAAAACACGACCAACCACGATGTTAAAGCGGTGGAATATTATCTTCAAGAACTTTTAAAAGAAGAAAAACTGAACAGGTTGATTCCGTGGGTTCATTTTGCCCTTACATCTGAAGATGTAAATAATTTGGCCTATTCTCTGATGTGGCAGGATGCGATTCAGTTTATTTATCTGCCAGGTTTAAAAAAACTTAACAAAACGTTACGCGCCCTTTCCCACACTTACGCGGATAATTCCATGTTATCATTAACCCATGGTCAGCCTGCGACACCCACTACGTTGGGAAAAGAGTTTGCTGTTTTTGTTTCTCGTATTAAACGGCAAAAAGATGCTCTTGAGAAGCACAATCTTTTAGGAAAATTGGGTGGCGCAACAGGTACCTGGAGCGCTCATTCTATCAGCTTGCCGCACGTAAATTGGCAAAAATTTTCTAAGGACTTTGTTACACATCTTGGCTTAGCATACAATCCCGTGACGACACAAATTGAATCTCATGATGCGCTGGTGGAAAGTTATCATACTGTAACCAGAATTAACGGAATATTGTTGGACATGTCCAAGGATATCTGGATGTATATCAGCCGTGGTATATTGGGACAAAAAAAAGTGGAAGGCGAAATAGGCTCTTCAACGATGCCCCACAAGGTTAATCCTATTCGATTTGAAAATGCCGAAGGGAATCTTGGACTCTCTACTGCTATTCTAGGACATTTGGCAGGGAAACTTCAAGTTTCGCGTATGCAACGCGATCTATCTGATAGCACTGCCATCCGGAATCAAGGCGTTGGCTTGGGATATGCTTTTGTTGCCATTAAAAATATTATGAAAGGGTTGGATCGGCTTACGGTAAATGAGACAACCATGCTGGCAGAATTAGACAATCACTGGGAAGTATTAGGCGAAGCTGTTCAAACCATCCTGCGGAAAGCACAAAAAGAAGACGCTTATGAGCAACTGAAGGTTTTGACTCGCGGTCAAACCATGTCAAAGGAAACAATGCACACGTTTATTGAGGGTTTAGATATCTCAGAGAAAGACAAGATGCGTCTATTAAAATTGACTCCAGCCTCTTATACGGGTCTGGCCAATAAGATTGCCAAAAAGGTATAATTCATGTGTGGAATTGTTGGTATAAAGTCTCACTCCCCGGCTGCTAATGAAATCTATGACAGCCTAATTCATCTTCAGCATCGGGGTCAAGATGCTGCAGGAATCGTGACCTATAATCATCGTGTGCATATTAAAAAGGGGCTTGGGTTAGTTAGAGATATTTTTGACGCTAACAACATGGTGCGCCTTGAAGGAAACACCGGTATTGGGCATACACGATATCCCACACACGGCGGATATGGAGACGGCGAAGTTCAACCTTTTTGGACAGATGTTCCATATGGTATTGCCCTAGCTCATAATGGCAACCTTGTGAACTATAAAGAGCTTGCTCATGAGATATCCATGGAAGATAAGCGTTATCTAAATACCCATAGCGACACGGAAATTCTTTTACATATTTTTGCAGACAATCTGAATAAAGCTCGTAAAACGATGGACGATACTGACTTTTTTGACCAAGTCTGTTATGCAGTAAAGAAGGTACAACAACGTACCAGCGGATCTTATTCTGTTATAGCATCAATTGTTGGAAAAGGAATGGTTATCTTCCGTGATCCTCATGGTATACGACCTTTAGCTGGAGGACAACGGAAAAATGATGATGGAACAACGGATTTTATTTTTTCCAGCGAGACCACCATGTTTTATGCATTGGGGTATGAACCAGCTGAAAATGTAAAGCCCGGTGAAGTCGTGTATATTGATGAAGACTTCACAGTGCATAGACGCCAATTAGCTAAAAAAGATTTTACACCCTGCATTTTTGAATATGTTTACTTTTCCCGCCCAGACACAATGATGAACCACGTAAGTGTATATCGTTCACGTTTACGGATGGGGCAAAATTTGGCCGAAGCTTGGAAGACAATATACCCAGACAAAAAACCGGATATTGTCATTCCTGCTCCATCCACTGCAAATACAGCCGCCTTATCAATGGCCCATGCTCTTGGTGTGCGTTATTCTGAAGGACTTTATAAAAATCCATTTATCGGTAGAACTTTCATTATGCCCGGGCAAACAGAACGAGAGAAATCTGTAAAATATAAAATGGTGCCACAGGCGATAGAAATTCGCAATAAGAAGGTTATGATTGTTGACGATAGTATCGTGCGAGGGAACACCAGCCGTCAAATTGTCAAGATGGTAAAAGATTTTGGGGCCAATGAAATCTATTTTGTTGTGGCATGTCCCCCTGTTAAATATCCTTGTTTCTATGGTGTGGATATGCCGACCAAATCTGAACTCATTGCCAGTCGATCTTCTGAGGAAGAAATCCAAAAGTATATGGGAGTAGATGCTCTACTATATCAAAAAATTGATGATCTGGTAGAAGCGGTTACTCGAAAGGGAGATCACAATATAGACCATCCTTGTGTAGCATGTCTAAACGGCGAATATGTAACAAAGGATGTGGATGAGCAGAAAATGCAAGAAATGGAGCAGCTACGGAATGCCGATCGGAATGAACGTACGCTCTCCATTTTTAGGTAGAGGAAACTATGAATATATGTATTGTGGGTTCAGGCGCAAGGGAACATGCGATTGCCCGGGCTCTTAATCGTTCCCCACAAAATCCAACATTATTTTGTTTTGGATCAAATGTTAACCCTGGTATCGCTGAGCAATGTGAAGTATTTGAAACCGGGACGATTAGCAACCCAGACTCCGTACTTAATTTCGCAAAAGAATGTAAAATTGATTTAGTCATCATTGGGCCGGAAGCTCCATTAGCAGCTGGAGTAGCTGACGCTTTGTGGGCAGCAGAAGTCCCTTGTGTTGGTCCAACGAAAAACCATGCACAGATTGAATCCAGTAAAGGCTTTACACGAAACCTACTAAAGAAGTATAGCGTCCCCGGTGGACCAAAATACAACGTATTTGATTCTATGGTTGGTGTTCAGAAATTTTTGATTGATCTGGGTGAAGATTATGTTGTCAAATATGATGGTCTTATGGGTGGAAAAGGCGTAAAAGTAGCCGGCGATCATTTGCACTCACATGAAGAAGCAATGTTATATTGCCAAGAATTAGTTGACGCTAGAGGTTCTTTTGTAATAGAAGAAAAGTTTATTGGTGAAGAATTTTCTCTTATGAGTTTTTGTGATGGTGATAACCTTGCTCATATGATTCCAGTTCAAGATCACAAACGTGCATTTGAGGGAGACACTGGCCCAAACACGGGTGGAATGGGATCTTATTCAGACGCGGATCATTCATTGCCTTTTTTGAGCAATTCTGATATTGAAGAAGCTCGGGCTATAAATGTTGCAACTGCAAAGTCCCTAAAATCTGAATTTAGTGATGGATACAAGGGGATTTTATACGGTGGATTTATTGCAACAGCTGAAGGTGTAAAACTGATTGAATACAATGCCCGATTTGGAGATCCCGAAGCAATGAATGTTCTGGCTGTTTTGGAATCAGATTTTGTTGAAATATGCAAATCAATTATTGATGGGTCACTGGATCAAAAACAGGTTAGATTTTCACGCAAAGCTACAGTTTGCAAGTATGCTGTCCCGGAAGGTTATCCCGAGTCGCCAATAAAGGGAAAACCAATTGATATTTCCAGTGTAAAAAATACAGATCAATTATATTATGCTTCCGTTGATGTGGGCGCTGGAGGTTTGATTGAAGCCGGATCACGCACAGCAGCAGTTGTTGGTATTGCAGAGACACTAGGTGAGGCTGAGACTGAAGCCGAGGCAGAAGTCTCAAGAATAAAAGGACCAGTATT
>JABMOV010000089.1 GCA_013203145.1 Fidelibacterota bacterium | reverse complement strand
TTATAGCACATGAGCAAAACGCTACGCCTCAGAGCCGACCTATTAGCCGCCAGCCGCTCGCCGAGTTCAATAATACCTGCAACTCCCGAAGCGTTATCATCGGCACCATTGTGAATAGCAACCGTATCGGGCTGGAGAGAGCCTGATCCAGGGCCGCCATACCCTAAATGGTCAAAGTGAGCACCAAGAACAATATATTCATCCTTCAATACTGGGTCACTCCCAGGGATGACACCAATGACGTTTGGTATATCAACAAATGTTTTATTTAATTCAATCTTTGCAGATACATTTAATGTGATATCTAAAGATTGAGGCGTTAGCGTACTGTCAATTTTTTCTTGCATAGTTTTAACAGAAAAGCCCACAGATTGCAAAAGACGATCAGCGATAGCACGTGTAATATGAAGAGCTGGAATACTGGAACTTGAAAAACGATGGTTAATCTTAAGAGGAATGAGCTCTTCAGGTTCAAATTGATCTTGATATGTAGATACAAATAAAATACCAGCTGCGCCATTGTCGCGGGCAACCATTATTTTCTTCCGTAGCGCTGCGTGGCGGGAAAATTCAGAGTGAGGGTTCTCGGAATCAGGATCACCGCGAAAAACCAGCACCCACTTTCCGTCAGCATCAATATCAGAGTAATCATCCCATTTCAGGCTATCCCCGTCAATTGAAAACCCATATCCAACAAAGACAACTTGTGCCTCGACCTCTCCATCAGAGGAAAAGGCAAGTGGTATAAATTCCTCTACGGGTGTGTAAGAAGTTTTTTCGATATACAAATGATTATCTTTTCCCAAAGAAAGGTCGGTTAGAAAACTAAAGTTTTGATTGTAACCAGAATCGCCAGCAGGTTCAATTCCACTATTCTTAAATTGATCGGAGATATAAGCGATTGCTTGTGATGAACCATCGGTTCCAGGAAAACGACCCTCACAACTGTCATCGGATAAGGTTTTGATATGTCCCATGACTTCATCCTCTGTGACAACTTGCGTGAGATCGCCCGTTTCGGTTGGTATTTGGCTACACGCAAAAAGAAAAACGAAAGAAAGAACGTAAAAGTGTTTCATAGTCTCCTCAATTTGAATTTCAAAATTACAATTATTTTAGATGGAAATAACGGGTGAAATGACACGGCTCAGTCATTAGTAGAAAAGCATTCAAGAACTCTTTGAGAACATTAAAGAAGACATAACAGCGTTCAATCTTTAAAATTCATGAGGAAAGACCAAAATAGACTATAACCCCAAACAATTGTTTCTTCGATAGAAGATGGATGCACTGTCCGATTCGAAGCCGTTAGGCTTTAGTCCCTCCAGCTCAAGATGTAAAAACCCCAGATCCTTCATAAACGATTGTGCTTCTTGATATTCGCTTCTTTGAGAGTCATCAAAGATAATAACACCGTCATCCGTTAATTTTTTGATACTCTGCTTAATACAGTTTATACGGTCACGACCATCAATAAGAATTATATGATAATTGGTCTCAGAAGAAAGAATGGATCGACAATATTTTCCATCAATATCATTCGACACATGATGAACTACAGCATTTTTTGGTTGCATTGACTTGATGCGGTCTAGCCATTCTTTATCGTATTCGACGCTTACAATGCCTGACACAAGATTTGCAAAGAAAAGCGTTGAATAACCGCTTCCATATTCAAACAATAGGTGCTTTTTGTCTAATCGTTTTTCCAGAAGAGCTATCGTCGGATAGTTTAACCAGGGCAAAGGAGATCCGTCTGGCTTACAGGGATATTGACGGCGATTACTTTCTAGCCAGCCAGTTGTATTTAAATATGATTTTGGATAGCGAATTAAGAAGCGAAAAGTAGACTGCAAAGAAAACAGTGTGGGAAAGATACGGATTAAAATATTTTTATATATTTGTTGCACTAAACATCCAATTCGCGGGAGGTCAATTTATAAAGGAGGCTACAGAAATGCGAATTGTTTACATAGAGCCTCAAGCTCATACAGTTGGGGTTGAATTTGACAGAGAGCACTCAAACTTCCTACTTAAGCAACACCATTTTTCCTGAAACCTGATCGGATGGCGTTTCCAACCTATAAAAATATATACCTCCAGCGTACGAACTGGCATTCCATTTTAAGTTTTTTAAACCCGGCTGCTGCTTTCCGTCTAAGAGGACTGCAACCTCTCTTCCAGCCAAATCATATATCGCCAATTTAACAATCGTTTCTTGCGATAATTCATACTGGATCGTTGTTGTTGGATTAAAGGGATTAGGATAGTTTTGATAAAGATTAATGGCCTTTGGCAGTATTGGAGAGTCTGGCGAAGGCAAAGCTTCAACCATGCTTGTGGTAACATCACCATCAGTTAAAACCACAAGTTGATTGTCTTCAATAGAGATCCAAGACATATAACTTGCAATGCCCTCAGTTGGAGGAACCGTCATGACTGCTTTATGATGAAGAAGAACATCCGCATATGGAGCTTCCAGGGGAGTCGAACCATCGGTGTAATGAAGATTGTTTGCCGCACCATAAAGATATAGGCTGGAGCCGTCAGAAAATATAATAGTTTTTTCGCCGCATCCGGGGATATAAGTATTTAAAGTTGAAAGAGCCTGTGTTAACCCCGCAACAACATTATATTCATTTTCTTCAATGTTTTTCATAATCCATAAAAAATATAAGTCGGAATCAACGACGAATTCCCAACCTTCTCCAGCCCAATCTCCGTTTCCATACGTATTTGGCGCGTGATTGTTGATCCAGAGAGAATCAGTGTTTTCTTCGGTCAATAAAGACAACAAGACTTCCTTTGCTAGCGTGCCATTATGGACAAGTGAATATGTTGGTTCATTGTGATTAAAGAGAAAATGATGGGGATCGGGTATTACCGACGCACCCGACGTACCCAAACGTAAATG
>JABMOV010000088.1 GCA_013203145.1 Fidelibacterota bacterium | reverse complement strand
ATAGTGCGAATGATGAGCAACGCATCGGCACCATTTATGAAACCATTAGGATTAAAATGACCAGTAATGACATCTGCTTTCATGATCCCACGCTCAGAACATAATGCCATTGCGTTGTAGGCAGGATGACTGCTGGGAACATCCCCAAAGCGTGAGGGGCTTTCGCCAAAATAACGCGTTTCTAAACTGTAATCACGCGTCGCAGTAACCAATAATCTTTGTACTGCCATTGCATAACCCGCTCGAGTAATTGTTTCGTCCGGATAGAACTTCCCATCGGGGAAGACATCCATGATCAGGAAATTCACTGCGTCGTTAATCCAAACTTCAGCCCAATGTCCTGATGCATCTAATGGCGATGATTGAACCTGTTGTGCTGCCATTTGCGATGGCGTTTGGAAGCCTTGTGATTGTTGGGGCATTTTCGACATTAGATCCGCAAATTTCAATTCTTCAACGAATAAAACAGAAAGATCAGCGCGGGTGATTTTATCTTGAAGGGCAACCTTTTTCCCGACGGTGGTTCCGGGCATCGCACGTACAATTTTCTGCGACAATTGCCATTTATCATCTGCTTTTCCCGCATAACTTCCCTTTTGATCAACTACTCTGCGAAAGTACGATTCTGCCTCACTGAATTCATAATTATATAAATTGGCTAATCCTAAATAATAGAGTGCGCCCTCATGATTATCATTCCGTTTTAGGGCTTTTTCCAAAACATTTTCTGCTTTTTTAAACCAATTCTTTTTATCATTTCGCATGACAATCCATGCCTGACCGCACAGAGTTAGCACATCGGCATCTTTGCCACCTTTTGATTTTGCTTCCCCAACATAATATTCTGCTTTTTTTGTGTCACCCAGATGGGCGTTTGCAATGGCTAATCCACCATAGGCCGGTGCGAAATTTTTATCTAAATCCTTGGCATGTTCAAAGGAAACAATTGCGCCATTATAATCTTCCTGATCAATGAGTCGCATCCCTGCTGAAAAATGATACTCAGGCGTATCTACATTACTGGCGGGTTTCTGGCTGCAACCAGTTATAAATAGCAATAGTAACGATATAGATAGTAGTAGTTTTCTTTTCATTGGTTTATCCTTTAAGTGTTGTAGATGTCCAAATGAGCATATAAAATTGGGAAAAATACTTATAGTGTTTCCATGATATTCGTCACATTTTACAGATGACAATTGCAAAATGCAATGAGAACCTATAATTTAATGAGTCACGTAGAGGGAGTATGGTAGTGAAATATTTTTATAAAAGAGAGTTCAAATTCATTTTAATTGCCCTAATGCTAGCAGCGGGGCTCAGTTTTGGGCAATCCAAAACCATTTTGGGTTCAGGGATGGCGCTTAACAAAGATGCAGCCATCGAGCAAGCAAAACGAGATGCTGTCGAGCAGGGATTGGGTGCCATTATTGCATCTGAAACCATTGTGAAAAATTCCGCTGTATTTTCTGATAATATTTTTTCCAAGGCGCAGGGATTTGTTAAATCATTCGAAGTTGTATCAGAGAATCAAGACTCGGATGGTCTTTGGACAGTTGAAATCCAAGCCGAAGTGACTGCCATTTTGGATGAAATTCTTCAAAATGAAGTGGCAATGCAGACACTTCTCAACAGCATGAACAGACCGCGAATCATGTTTTTGGTGCGTGAAGAAAATTTAATTGATAATACGCCAACCGATTTCGCAGAAACCAAATTACTCAGTATGTTTTATGATGCGGGGTTTGATGTTGTGGATCGGCAATTGGTTGCAGCATTGAAGGGCGAACAGGATTATAATCAGGCTCTGAGTGGCAACGTAGCTGCAGCTGCAAAGATAGCAGGTTCCCTCGGCGCTGAAGTCATTGTGATTGGTACGGCAAAAATAAGTTCCGGCGGTAAAGTGTATAATATGTATTCAGGACAGGCAGATTTAAACGGAAAAATCGTCCGTGGTGATACGGGTGAAATTCTGGCAGTCGTTCCACAGGCTCACGGAAAAAAACCACATATTTCAGCAACCACAGCTGGCGTAAATGCTACCAATGATGCTGCTGAAAAGATGGGACGCGATATTATTTCTCAGTTAATTCAGAAGTGGAGTACCCAACAAGCGAATTTCACCAAAATATATATGGTCGTCCAAAAGTCAGACTTTGGATCATATATGATGTTTGAATCATTTTTAAAAGCCCAAACTGTGTCTGGGATTCGGAATGCTTACGCAAAATCACTTAATGATGGCGTTGCCGAATACGAAATAGAATTTGAAGGAAAAGCCCAGGATTTAGCTATGGGATTATCCCGAACTGCCCCCGATGGGTTTAATTTTAAAATCACGGGTCTAAGCGGTAATCGCATTACGGCTGAAATCGTTGAACAATAGACGGAGGATATAATGAAAAAATTATGTTTAATTGTTTTTATACTGAGTTCGTTGGCTTTAGGTCAATATGGATATGGTGTCGTACCTGGGGCAGTTGTTGAAGAAACCGAAAATGGCGCAATTAACTACACGCAAGGTATCATTACAGCCACAGGCATAGGTTCAATCCCGGAGTATGCAGTAAATGCTGGTCAAGCTCGTGCCATGGCAATTCGCGCAGCGAAAGTAGATGCCCGACGTCAATTAGTTGAAATGGTTAATGGGATTACTCTCACAAGTGAAACCACCATGCGGAATCGGATGGCAGATGAAGTAGTTAAAGAAAAAGTTGCCGGTGTTATTCGTGGTGCATATCAAGTGGGAGAAACGAAATATTTGAGCGATACATCGGTAGAGGTTGCCATGGCAGTATCCATGAGTGGAATTTCCGAAATTGTTATCCCTGTGTCGACCACTGTTACACCGCCATCGTTATTGCCACAACCGGAAGGTGTAACGGCGCAACCTGCTCAGACAGGCCCTTATACCGGTATTATAATAGACGCTAAAGGATTAGGTGTACGTCCTGCAATGGCACCAAAAATTGTAAGTCAAAATGGGACAGTTGTATATGGTCCTGGTAACTACACCCGCGAATATGCCATCCAATTTGGCGTCGCCGGATATTCAAAATCCTTGGAGACTGCAGCAGAAGATATGCGCGTTAAGGGAAATCCATTGGTGATAAAAGCCGTTTCGGTTCAAGGAACTAATATGGCTGATTTGGTTGTGAGTGGACAGGATGGCTGGCAAATGCAATCTGCCGAGCAGAAATTTAGTGTTCTAAAAGATTGCCGTGTATTAATATT
>JABMOV010000087.1 GCA_013203145.1 Fidelibacterota bacterium | reverse complement strand
TTATAAGATTGCTAAGCATTGTTCTGGAGCCAGAGTTTTAGTCAGAATTAAAGTTAGCAATGATGGTAGTACGGTAGAACTCTCCAGAAAATTTGGTGCTGATCCTGATCAGGCTCTTTTCTTGTTAAAAAAGGCCAAGTCTTTGGGTCTTAAGCCAGCTGGAGTTTCTTTTCATGTTGGTTCACAATGTGTTAATTTGAAAAACTTTCTTCAAGCACTGGACCTTTGCGGGACAATTTTCAATGAAGCTAAGGGAGTAGGATTGAAATTAGACACACTTGATATTGGCGGGGGATTTCCTATTCGCCATTTTGACCGCGACGATCATCTGACTTTAAAAGATATTGCTCGTCATCTTCGCAAAAAAATGAAAAGATTGTTTGATAAAGACACCAAATTCATTGCTGAACCAGGCCGCTATTTTGCCGGGCCGGCCGGGACCTTGGTTACCCAGGTGGTAGGAAGAACTTTTCGCAATAATCGCAACTTTTACTATATTAATGATGGCATTTACGCAGATTTTTCCGGTATGATTTTTGATCATTGCCGTTATGAATTTAAAACTTTGCGCCGTGGGCAAAAGTTTTTAAGTACTATTGCCGGGCCTACTTGCGATTCGTTGGATATCCTTTCGCATAACGAAGATTTACCCGAACTTGAAGTAGGCAATATTGTTTATGTGAAAAATATTGGAGCTTACTCTTGTGCTTCGGCCGTGCCTAATTTTAATGGTTTTAAGCCGGCAAGGATTGTGATGATATGAAGAAAATTTCTCGACAGTCTAGAGGTAAAAAGAAAACTCCTAGACAAGCTAAAAGTAGAAAAGTAAAGGTGACTAAAGCCATTGCGGTAGTTGAGCATTTTTTTGGAAAAATTAACGTGGCTGCGTTTAGGTTAAAACAACATTTAAAAGTTGGGGATAGAATTCATATTAAAGGCGCTACTACTGATTTTGTTCAGATTGTTACTTCAATGCAGATTAAGTATAGAGCAATTGAAAAGGCTGCCAAAGGAAAAGATATTGGCATAAGAGTTGAAAATAAATGTCGGGTAGGCGATAAAATATTTATTGCTAAAGAAGATGCGGTCGCCACTGCAAAACCCGGTGCTCCCAATTTTATGTTTCCTATGATGACGCCTACTAAGCGCCCTGAAGCGCCAAAGCCAGCGAAAAAACCGCAACCGCCTAAAAAACCGAGTGGATATAAAGAAACGAAGTTTTTAAGTTTTTAGGGAGGATGGGGCGGCCAGTGGGAATTGAACCCGCAATAACAGAATCACAATCTGTCGTGTTACCACTACACTATGGCCGCCATGCTTGTGTTATCATACCAAAAAAGCTCGTATTGAAGCAAGCCTTCAATTATGCTAAACTTTTTAAGTCACGCGGGAGTAGCTCAGCTGGTAGAGCACGACCTTGCCAAGGTCGATGTCGCGAGTTCGAACCTCGTCTCTCGCTCCAAAAACGCCTCAGAAATGGGGCGTTTGTGTTTATGGAATATTATACATACATATTGTACTCAAAGTCTAAAGATCGATACTATGTTGGATATACATCAGATTTATTACGAAGACTGGACCAACATAATTCGGGTTGGTCACAATCCACAAAGTCAGGAATTCCCTGGCGAATAGAATTTTCAGAAAAATTTGATAATAAATCAGACGCAATTAGACGTGAAAAAGAGATAAAGCGTTGGAAGAGCAGAAAGCTGATTGTAGACCTAATTCAAAGTCGATGACGTCCCGACGAGTTGGGAAACCCGTCTCGCTCCAAAAACGCCTCAGAAATGGGGTGTTTATGTTTATGACATATTTTGCAGCCAATAATTATTAGCAACCGGAGCTTGATCTTAAAAGCTGTAGGGAAAGTATTGGATCATATAATCAGACTGCTTGGGCAATGAAGAACAATATCTATACAAAAACAATCAGGGTATTGAAAATTGCGTTATCAATAAAAAATAACTGTGTTTGGGTGTTATCCGAAAAGAGAACGACCCCCTTGATTATTAGAAGGCTATAATTGGCATACTATGATACTTCAGACCCTCTCGGACACTTTAGGCTAACTTCTAAAGTGATAAGTGGAGGTTTGGGAACAGTTTTATAACCTGCACAGACCCGCAGCATTTAATAGAAAAACGCCATACAAAGCGTTAAAATCTATCATAAATTAAATGGTTGAATGTCCGGTTAGGTCTAGAGTAACACAAATGTATAAAGTAAAAGAAATAATACTGTTTGGAGTGCTTGTTATTAGTCTAGCTTCAGGGAGTGCCAATAATTCTGGGAAAAGTGTGATACAATTAGTGCAATTGGCAAATCAGCACTTTGATTCTTTAAGCACATCTGAGATACTTCTTTTAACAGCTGTTCAAAATGGAGAAGTGGCAGATTATAGAACCGGTGAACCAAAATTAGATGAAGTAGAAAAATTTGCTGATTGGAAGGAGCAAAAATTCCTGCGCTCCAATGTCATCTCATGGCTATGTAAAGATAGTGATGCACAAACACTAATATCTAACTTTGGTATTAGAATTAATGGAGCACGATTTGATGGGTTATTGGATTTATCTTATTGTTCTGTTACTTATCCACTCATGTTCATTAATAGTGTATTTACAGATAATTTAATTTTATTAAATGCTGAGTTGTTTCTGCTTTATTTATCCGGGTCAACCATTCAATCAATTTATGCAAATGGCCTAATAGTTAAGAAAAACTTAGCGTTCAATGATGGATTCAAAGCAATTAAGGAAGTATGGCTGTTAGATGCACAAGTTGGCGCTGGAATTAATTGTCAAAATGGAAAATTTATAAATAAAGGTGGAATTGCCTTTGCGGCAGATAGGATACTTGTGGAAGGTGGGGTCAATCTTAATGATGGTTTTTCAGCATTTGGTGAAATACGTTTCAACGGAGCAATAATCAATGGAGATATGAATTGTAAAAACGGATCTTTTATTAATCCGCTGGGGATGGCACTAAACCTTAGTGGAATCACAATTACTAAGAACCTATTTATAAATGACGGATTTTATGCTGAAGGATCAATTGTGTTGACAAGCGGTAATGTTGGTGGCAGTATAAATTGTGGAAATGCAAAATTAATCAATAAGGGTGGTTATACAATAAATGGTGATCAATGTAACGTGGGAGGTAGTATACAGCTACATGAAGGCTTTAATTCAGAAGGTGAGCTACGACTTCAATTCGCAAATGTAGGTGGAAATTTAGAAGCTGCTAATTGTTTATTATCAAATCCGGGTGGTTTTTCTCTGTTTGCAGAAGGAATTACTGTTGCTAAAAATATTCATCTAAGAGATAATTTTGTGTCCAAGGGTAAAGTCGACATCAGTTCTGCTAAAATTGGTAATAACCTATATTGTGATGGTGGAAAGTTTCTTAATGAAAATGGGGTTGCTCTTTCAGCTGTAAATATAACTGTTGGAGGAGGCATAACTATGAAAAACGGATTTCTTGCTAAGGGGGAAGTTGTGCTTGTAGGTTCTTATTGTCAGCAATTTGAATGTCAAGGTTCTACATTTCTTAATCCAGGGAAGAAGGCACTTAATTGCTACAGTATGACTGTTGAAAATGCAGTAGCGCTTAGTGATGGGTTTAAAGCAGAAGGGCTTGTTAATATGTCCAATGCTGTTATAAACGGTGTATTTCAATGGAGGAATATTGACACTAATATGTTAGTTAAATTGAATTTAGACGATGCTACTGTTGGTACAATATGGGATGATAAGGACAGTTGGCCTAAAAAAGGTAATTTAACCTTACAGGGTTTTGTTTATAACAATATTCATAAAAAGTCACCGCGAACTTTGAATGATCGTTTAGAATGGATATATAGGCAAGGAAATAGTTTTCTTGCTCAACCATATGAACAATTGGCAAAAGTGTTCAAAAGTATGGGATATGATAAATTGACAAAGCAGATTTTATATCAAAAGAATATCGATAGGGTTGAACGGGGGGATATCAAAGGTATTGAGAAATTTATCCATAAAATCCTTGGGTGGACAATTGGATTTGGATATAAACCAGAACGTGCGCTTATTTGGATATTATTAATTATTTTATTAGGGACTGCTGTTTTTAAAATTGGTAACAATACCCAGCTAATTGTACCTACCGGAAATCCAATTATCGCTTCTCATTCAATAACCACAAAAGAAAAACTCCCTTATAATTACCCCGCATTTCATGCATTCATTTATTCAATTGATGTATTTGTACCAATTATTGATTTACAAATGAAAAGATATTGGCATCCATATAGCACTGCGATTGGTGAGATAAATATTGGTAGTAATCGCAAAATATCTATTCATGGAGGTTATATCAGAGTTTGGTTTATTTTTCAAATTATAATGGGCTGGGTATTGACTACTTTACTATTCGCAGGAATAAGTAAAATTATTCAAATATAGCTACTAATTGATAATTCTAATCCGCCAAATACATAGTGAAAGATGCCATCTTTAAATTCGATATACTTGTTCGCCGAGGAAGCATATTAATAAGCTCAATTAAGATTCTATGTCCATAATGTCAATCTCACACAACCGATAAACAGTATAATAAAATCGGGTTTGAATTATATGAATTGACCACAAAAGAAGTGATGGTAGTTAAGTTGTTGCACGGTGTTATCACAAAACAGACCTACCCCTCTGTGATACTAGCATGCCACAAATGGTGTACTGGTGTTTCCAGAAACTCAATTTAGGTTATAAACATACAATTTATTTCATATTTGCCTGGAGATAACCCTATGATTTGAATATTTAGTGGTATTGGTTTTGAATTAATATATTAGTATGAATTATAGATTAAAAACATCATATGTGTAATATTAATATATACTAATAATATTCCCAATCCACTTGTAGTTTCATTCAAAACAACCAAACACTGTGAACAATATTTCCATTTTATCCACCACTTATTACCCATCAAATCAATTAGTCAATCGGAGTGTCCGAAGAATTTCAACATGGAAAGGTATTAATAGGTTTGAGATAAAGCGTTGGAAGAGTAGAAAGCTAATTATAGACTTAATTCAAAGTCGATGACGTCCCGACGAGTCGGGAAACCCGTCTCGCACTAAAAACGCCTCAGAAATGGGGCGTTTATGTTTATGACATATTACATTCAAAATCTATTTATTTTACGCCATTAACTACTGACTGAATTGGAGATCAAATGAATCATCAAAAAATTGCTTTAGTAACAGGTGCATCGCGCGGACTAGGTATTATTATTTCTAAAATGCTGATGGAAAAGGGGTGTAAGGTTCTTGGCGTTGCTCGATCTGAAGATAAGCTAAAACAATTTCAAGATGAAATAGGGGAGAAGAACTTCCAGTATTATACATGTGATTTATCTAAACCTGAAGGATTGCCACTTCTGATTGATCAAATCAAATCAGATGGTCATCATATAGATTATTTGATTAATAATGCGGGACTTGAGCGATATGACCATTTTCAGAATAATTCGCAGTGGGATGTAATAAATATCATTAACACAAATCTTTTGGCACCGATGGAATTAACTCGCCTGCTGTTACCTGAAATAACAAACAATGGTGGTCACATCGTGAATATCGCATCTTTGGCCGGGAAGAAAGGTATTGCTTACAATACGATTTATTCTGCCACAAAAGCCGGATTAATCATGTGGTCTGATGGATTACGCCAAGAATTAAACGAAACAAATGCAAATGTTACAGTTATTTGTCCTGGATATATTTCTGATACAGGAATGTTTCATGACGGTGGGGTAGATGCACCACCTTTATTAGGGACATCACCACCGGAAGCCGTAGCATCAGCAGTTTGGGAAGCGATAACAAAGAACCGAGCAGAAATCATTGTAAATAGTGGACCTATAAAACCGTTATTGGCCATCGGTCAATTATTTCCAAGATTTGGTGATAAAGTAGTTAGCTGGTTTGGTGTGCCAAAATTAAGTAAGAAGAGAATTGTATCGAGTTAGCGTTTTATATAAGATTTTATTAGCGTAGTAATATTTATGACTTTCATTTGTTTTGGATACGGCTCAGATAAAGTAAACGGTCTGAAATAATTTGATTTCCATTCAAAAAAGTAATCGAACGCCATCCAGCTAATGGTTGAGATTGGTGTCAAAAAAGTCAACGATTGATAGGTTACTCCATTTTCTTTGAGACCAGCAGCAGAGACTTTCGGAAGAATATCATTTCCTTGATCCCATACAGCAGACGATAGAACTCCAATTTTTTGACCAAAACTACTTTCAGGTTCACGCTTATCAAAATAATCGCCAATTATTTGAAAAGTAGTTGCGAGTAAAAATCCACTTATGGCAGTGTAGAATCCCCTTTTTACTGATTGTTCCATAAAGGCTAAATCCGTGTCAATCCTGTAAATATTTAATAATGGAACTGCGATAAACGAATCAGCTTCAGTCGTTATATATGCCATGGAATTACGCATATTTCTGTTGAATTCAATTTTTTTATATTGAAAAGTATCTTTGTCCACAGAAATGAGGGTACCGCCATAATTTTCTATGTAATCCATACGGAATTGTAAAGATGGGCTACTATAAAACATCTTCCCAAAATCATTATATATGAAATAGATTTGATCTAATAAGTAGCTGGTTTTAGTGCTATCCTTGTTAGTACAAAAAACCTCATTTTCGTTCAGGGAGTCAATGTATGTGACTTTAGCCTTGCCGTCATAAAAAACAATGATATGGTTCACTGTCTCTCCAGAGGATGTCTGAAAAAATACAAGTATTAAAAGAAATAGTATTATTTGCCGGGAAATCATTTTCTTTCTTTGTTCAGTATAATCATCGGTAAATTTAGGTCTAATATGAAATTACAGCGACCATTTCTCATAATTATATTTTTTCTGGTTTTCCAGAATTTACATGCTCAACCCAAGTGGATGGTCAACGTAGGTGGTGGATTCTATGAACCTACATTAACCGGATTCGATTCTAATACTGAAATGCCCAAAACCGATTTTATGACATCCAATGTTTTATATGGTTTTGGTCTATCCTATGAATTTTTTCACAATGCACGAGTTGGACTTTTAAATAATTATTCGTGGCACAGTGGGTCGACAATTTTGGGAACTGACTTTTCCCGAACTATCGCGTATCGCGCAATTGTATTGGAAACCTACTTTATGTTTTTCCGACGATTTGAGATGAATTTTACGTTGGGGCCAATGATTAATGGTGGAACAATCCGCTTGGATGCATCAGGTACCGTCAATGAATGGGACACTCTTTTGTCAAGTTTTGGAAATAACTCCATTGGAATACCATCCAGTGAAAAAATGACAACAACCTGGTTTGGTTTTACCAGTATGATTGGACTTCGATTCTATGTGTTTTCCTGGTTAGCATTGGACGTGCGATCAGGATTTATGAATAATTGGTATGATGAGAAAAAGTGGAAATTTCAGGGAGAAACTGTAACAGGGCCAAAATTGAAACTTGATGAATTACCATTATTCACATTTCGACTATTTTTAACATGGTAGCAAGACAACTTTTTCCACTAATTATTGTTTTAATATACTGGCCCAGTATGAGCTGGGGGCAAGACTCAACACATGTTGAGGAAATTGATCCGTGTCAACATGAGGTAATAGTACTGGCCCAGAAAGAAGGGCTACGACATGTTCCGGTAAAGAAAATTCCTGTTTTTGTCTGGCAATCAGTGAAATGCAGAAAGACGCAAAACGGAAAACAAATGCTTAAAGCCCTTGAAAAAAAGCAACTTGATAAGGATTACGAAAGAACAAAGTCGTTCCATGGTTGGACAATTACGTGCGCATCTACCACAGCGTTAGTCGTGACCATGTTTTATTTAGAATACATATTTCGCCAAAAATAAATTTCATTTGAAAGGAATAAAAATGAAGCGAATTGCATTATGGGGGATAATATTTATCCTGTTTGGGTGTATACCAACCCAACAAGTAGTAAAGCCAATCGAATCAATTAAACCAATTAATAATCCATTTATCACGGGTTTTAATGAGGTCATACCCTTTGCCGAGATGACAGCAGAGGATATTCCTGAAGCCACGGATTTGACACTGGCAAAAGCCCAGAAAATGTTGGATGCGATTATTGCGATTGAAGATGGTAAACATACTTTTGAAAATACAATTGTGGCTATTGATGATATCTGGTATGAAATAGCCAAAGTTGAATATCCTGTTTATCTCATGGGCTCGGTTCATCCCGATGAATTAGTTCGGGATAATGCTGATTCATCTATTATTACATTTTCTGAGTGGGAAACGGATCTCAGTTTAAATGAAGATTTATTTAATGCTGTGGAAAAATTTGCAAATAGCGCTGCCTCAAAAGAACTCAAAGGCGAAGATTTTGCGTTGTTTGATGACACATACAAAGGATTTCTGAGGCAAGGATTCGGGTTACCAAAAGAAAAGCGTGATGAGTTAAAAGTAATACGTAATGAACTCAGCAAAATCGGACTGGAATTCAATAATAATATTTCAAGTTATACGGATACGCTGGTTGTTACTGAAGAGCAAATGGAAGGTACACCAGATTGGTACAAAGATGCTTACCGACATGGAGACGTATACAAAATTGATATCAGTTATCCTTCCCGTCGAACATTTATGCAATTGTCTAACGATGTAGATGCGCGGAAAGCATTAAGTGAAAAGTTCCTAAATAAAGCAGCAGATACGAATTTGGAACTCATTCCAATAATGGTGGAAAAACACCACGAATTAGCGAGAATCTTGGGATACAATTCTTATGCTGAATATTTATTAGAAGACCGGATGCCAAAAAATCCAGAGACAGTATGGAACTTTGAAAAGGAATTGAACGAGACCATACGTGAAAAGAATATGGCGGAAATACAGGAACTTTTAGAATTGAAATCCAGACTATCAGGGCAAGAAGAAACCGAAATCAATTACTGGGAATTACATTATTTAGAAAATATAGTAGGAGAGGAAAAATATAGTCTGAATGAAGAAGAAATTTCAGAATATTTTGAACTCACTGCTGTGCGTGATGGTTTTTTCACTATTACACAAACTGTTTTTGGTCTGAAGTTCAATCAAATTGAGAACCCAAGTGTGTGGCATGAAGAAGTAACCATGTACGAAGTGATTGATTCAGAATCGAATCAGCGTCTCGGCTATTTCTATCTTGATTTGTTCCCACGCGAAAACAAATATGGTCATGCAGCTCATTTTGGAATTGCAAAGGGAAAACAAACTGCAGAAGGGTATCAATATCCAATTGCCAGCCTAGTCTGTAATTTTACTCGTCCATCTGGTGATAAACCATCCCTGATGAAACATAAATCAGAAGTGGGAACATTCTTTCATGAATTTGGTCATTTGATCCATGGAATGGTAACGACAGCAAAATACTATTCTCATTCCGGCACCAGTGTGGATCGCGATTTTGTAGAAGCCCCTTCACAGATTTTCGAAAATTGGGCATGGGATACGGAATCCCTGAAATTATTTGCTAAACACTACGAAACCGGTGAAATGATTCCGGACAAATTATTGGAAAGTATGTTAGCAGCCAAAAATATGACAACTGGTGGAGATATGGCATTTCAAGTCTTCTTAGGTTCAGAAGATTTGACGCTTTATGACAGTTGGGGTAAAGAGAAAAGTGAAACTCTACTTGAAATGTCACAAAGATTGCACAAAGATGTACTGATGTGGAATGAGACACCAAATACGGCTCGAATTACATCATTTGGACATTTAAATGGGTATGCTGCCAGTTATTATGGTTATGCCTGGGCTGAAGTATTTGCCCAAGATATGTTTTCCATATTTGAACGTGATGGAATCTTGAATCCGGAAGTTGGAATGAGATTTCGTAAAGAAGTCCTGGCACCAGGTGGGAGCCTAGAGGCCCTTGATTTAGTACGGACATTTCTTGGTCGCGAACCAAATAGCGACGCTTTTAAACGCAGTATGGGGCTGTAGAACCTGAAGGTTACTTTACGTTTTATTTGTATTCTTAGTGGGTGGTTGTTTTCTCAACAGCCATCCACTTATTTATTAGATGATGTGTATAAAGATTGTGTATTATTAGAAAAAAATGTTAAAAATAATCCTGCGCTTTATATTAATAGTCCGCGCTCTGGGCAATTGCAATTTATTCTAGATGAATCAAACCACTTATTCAAAGCGATTAAATTTAAAAATACGGAATTAGTTAAATATCAATTAGAAATGATGCTGAAAACGAATAGACAGGTTTTCAAGGCTTTTGAAAAGAAAAAGAATCTCTCAAAAGTTAGACTCTATTATTTTTCATCTTCATAATTGACTGGATCTATTTTCAGTTCTTTAAAAATCAGTTGAGCAATATTCTCAGCAATTCCATCTTCTCTCATACCATCATTTTTCAATTCTTTCCAGGATTCTGATAGAGTTTTTGTCATGTCCTCTGAAGAAAATAATTCATCAAGAATTGGAATAGGGACATGGAAATCTCTTAACCGTTCGTACATATTTATATGCTTTATTTCCATGTTAGAAATTAAGTGTTCTCATTACAATAGAATTACAATAAATAGTAATATCCAAACATATTGCATTATTTTATACCTAGTATATACATTCTTTATACAACACACATGGAGAAATTTATGTTTTGGCAAAGTCTGTTTCTTAATGCAGCTGGTTTCGTAATGATCGTTTTGGGATTATATACACTATATGAAGGGTTGATAGCTAGGAAACCATTTGTAATTATAGATAATATTACAAAAGACCAAGTGAATAGCATGAAATTTGTAGACCCTAAAAGCACTTTTTATCATTGTCTAATTGCAGTTGCAAACTTTCTTTCTGCCTATCTGATATTTGAACTCGTTTAGAGGATTATTGGAACATATCTAAAGAAAATTCCTTTTCTTATAATATGCAGGATAGGTTATATTAATCTCCAGAAAATATTGATTCTATCGATTGTAAACAGCGCAGTTTTAATTCTAAATTTGTAGGCTTTTTATCAATTGATGATAATATTTTGGTGTAGCGATCCTTGGATTACGGGACAAAAAGTGCTAAGATATTTACACTTAGTATATAGCTGAAATTGATTAAAAGATTTGGCGTCGTACCCAAATGGCTAAGGGAACAGTTTGCAAAACTGTCTTGTACCGGTTCGAATCCGGTCGACGCCTCAGAACAATTACGAATAACGAGAAGTTCAATTACGAGACCTCGTAATTCGTAATTAT
>JABMOV010000086.1 GCA_013203145.1 Fidelibacterota bacterium | reverse complement strand
TCATGTCCGACAGCTTATTTGCCAATTGGAAGACGATGATGAGAATGATATAGGTAAATCAAAGCGAATAGAAGTATTAGAGCGGCTTTATAAAAGAATCATCGATAGAGAACTGAGAATGGTTTAGATGAAAAAATCTATCACAAAACTTGAAGATAGATTAAAATCTGAAAAGGATGACTCAGTTCAGTGTAATATTTAGGTATTGTCGTGATATATTGAATATTCATTGCATCATATAGTGTTTTTACCTTATATGTTATAACATCTACTCTTAATAAACTGAGGTGTACTTGATGAAACAATTTTTGATTTATGAAAAAATAATGAAGCTTATAGTTACAATTATATTAATTGGTTTATGCATCTTCTTCTCAGGATGTCCAGACAAGAAGGAAACTCAGGATTCAAGAGATACAACAATCCACCTTACAGAAGTTTCCACAGGTATATTTTCATCAAACCTCAAAGTCTCAATAGAAGACACATCCGATTCATGGATGTTTGGGCTTTCTAGAAACGACTCTATAATATTAGCTGCTGAAGTATCCAGTGCTGATACTATTATAAATGATAATCAATTACTGCCCAAAACAGAGTATTCATACACTGCCTTTTGGCTTGATGATGGTGAACGAGTTGATACTAGTGAAACATTAACTGTATTAACAGATGACACTACCAGCCATAATTTCATCTGGGAAATTGATACGTTAGGGATATATGGCAGCTATTTAAATGACGTGGCAGTTGTGGATGAGAATAATATTTGGGTAGTGGGGAAAATTGTTACCGACAGCTCAACTTACAACGCCGCTCATTGGGATGGTGAAGATTGGGAGATGATTAAAGTACTAACCGGCCATACCGCAAATAAGGGAATATTATATTTTTCTGCAGATGATATTTGGGTGACTTCTGGTTTTCCGATTCACTGGAATGGTCAAGAATGGACATTATATCATTTACAGAACATGGGATTAGGAACAAATGTTAGTGTTGAACATCTCTGGGCTTCGTCACCAAATAATATCTATTTCGCAGGTCCAAATGGCTCCATCGTCAATTATAACGGTTCAAGTTTTGTAAAGATGGAGAGTGGGATAGATGTGGATTTGAATTCTATCAGTGGAACTGGACCGGAGAATATTTGGGTAAGTGGACTTGATTCGAATACCGATGGATTACAGGAGGTACTTTTGCATTATGATGGGAATTCATGGAGAATAATAGTTGATCAGGTAGTTACCTCATATACTCTCCAGGGACGAATTTCCGGAGGGATTGCGGGTGTATATGTAGATTCACCTGATAGCGCTTGGGTATATACGCATTTAGGACTTTATAGATGTTCACCTAACCTATATGGTGAAGGAAATCTGATATGGAATACGACTTCAGATGGCACAGCTGTAAAGACATTTGGCGGTATAAACCGAAATGATATTTTTGCTGCTGGCACCTATGCTGTAATCTGGCATTACAATGGATTATCTTTTCATCGATATACAGAGGTTCCTGAAATTGGGACGATTATAGGTATGGATACTCAAATAAATGTAGCTGTTTTTGTCGGCTCGATGTATGCTGCATATAAATCATTTATAATAAGGGGATACCGATAAACAATTAATATTCAATAAAAAGTAATTGCCCTCGTTCACCTTAGCAAGTAATCCGAGGGCAATTATAAAACCACAACAAGGGTGATTTCTGAGTGGAATATACAGGGTCACCTGCAAAAACAAAAGGAAGAATCATGCAGGTCAATTCTATATCTCGAAAAGTTAAATGGGTTTTATTTCTGATTGGTATCTTATGGTCTATTAGTTATACACAGGGCTATGCTCCAATTCAGTTCTATGAAACTACAGTTCCTACATTTTCTACTACAAGAACATTCGCCGATTCAGAAACGCTTACACATCAAGAAGGTTTTGCGAAAGGGTATTCGTTGTATGTTCAAATTCATTTAATAATAGATCAACCTATTATATTGGATGGTGTATATAAAGTTGATATGAATAATGATGGAGTTTGGGAAACGAATTCATGGCAAAGTAGTGACCACATCATTACATTTGATTATCCAGAAGTTGAACCAGGTCTGACAGGTTCAGAAATAATAAGGTTAAAATTAAGACATGTTGATAATAATCAATTTGTATTTCAGGAATATTTCTTTGACGTGACTACATTACATACACCTGATATTACATTTAAAACTGATGATGGGGATTTAATGGTTGGATTTATTAGCCCTGACGGAATAATGGATAATCCATTAGTTATAGTAGAGGGATTTGATGTCTTTAATGCAACGTGGCCATCTTATTATTACTATCGTATGCAGGACATGATATTGACATATCTTAGTCCGGCAGGATATGATATATTCTTCGTTAATTTTGCAGATGGTTCCGGTGAGTTACAAAATAACGCAATGACTGTTTTAGGGGCACTAAATTATATTGCGGACAATAACAATAATTTTTCGACAAAATTACTAGGAATAAGTATGGGCGGTGTTATTTCACGATATGCTTTGGCATTTGCTGAAGATCCTGCAAATAACATAAATCATGGGTGTAACATGTTTATTTCTTATGACGCTCCGCAACAAGGAGCCCATATTAATACTGAATTGCAGAATTTCTTTGGAAATATTAATAATGATGCCATAAATAATCCAATGGTGTCAATAATTCAAGCGCAGTTACAGTCACCTTCGGCAAAACAATTATTACGCTTTAACTTTTACGATCAGGAAACAGCAGGCGGTGGAACTAGAGAAGAGATTGACGGCGGTCCATTGTATGAGGCTTTTTATAGTGAATTAAATGCCCTCAACGGTGATGGTTATCCAAATCAAACCTATAACGTCGGTATTTCTAATGGGCGCGGTGATATTGCAAATCATACTATGGAAAGTAGTTGGTCTGAAGGTCAGGAAGGTAACTCACTTATGACACTTGCAGTTGTAGGTTTACCGTTAGAAACGATTCCTATGTCTTATGAAGATATACTACCAGGATCTTATCTACCTGCCTTTCGCGATGAGAGCATTATACCAGGAGCAATAAATATGTTCGCTGGAATGGATTTTCCATGGCCGTTGGATCGTTTTGATGTTAATCCAATAGCTCTTGATTATATGATGACAACAGGAAATGCACCTTGCTATATCTGGGCACAATCGGCTTTAGATTTAAAAAATGTAGAATATTCAACAAATCCGGCACTACATGCAGATATAATAAACTGGGACTATTCTCCATTTGATGCAATATTTTCACAAAGCGATGAATCATTTTATCACGACCAGATGACCGATCAATCGATGTCCTATTTATTAAGTTTACTGTTGTATCCTCAAGTGGATGTTACATTTAATAATATTTCTGAAAACGGGACATTATTGGATGGGTATTTATCTATTACCGGGTATAACCCACAGATACCATCAGGCAGCCAGCAACCTGTTCCGGGTTACACTCCGTTGATTATCAAAACAAATCAACGATATCTAGACAGCGGCTCACTAAAACATCATCACTGGAATTCTGATAATAATGAATTCCATCTAGAGCATATAGAAGAATTTTTTCCATCAGATATTGATGAAGCAAGGTTTCTTTCAGTAAATGATGTTTCAATTATGGATAACGTGGCAGAATATTCTGTTGAATTACAACTCCACGATCCCTGGTATTTTGACGTATCTGCTCAGACTCAACCAGATGAATTTCGTCTCTTAAGCGATCAGGATGATGGCGGTGGTAATGTGCAGGTCTTTTTGAATCAGAATGACCAGTTTAACTCAGCTTATCCCATCTACTCCCTAAAAGCTCCTCAGTATTATGCAAATACTACCGGTATATATGAGTTCCAGAATTGGACAGGTAATGGAGTTGATTTTGGCGAGGGCATTAACAATCCAACTTCAGATAGCCAAACGGATGTAGTTTTCTTGCAAAACAACGCTACTATTAATGCTGTCTATTCCACTACACCAGCAAATTCGATTGCCGGTAATACAATTCTTATAATGGAGAATCTTACTATTCCAGCAGGTGCAAATTATGAATTTGCAGGGAATACAAAGATATCTGTTTGGGGAGCTAGTTTAAATATTGATGGTACACCAGATAATCCTGTGGTATTGAAATCCAATGATGGACTTCATCCGTTTTATGGGATAGAGACAATATCTGGAGGTCATTTATTTGTATCAAATTGTGTTATTGATGGTGCTACTACGGGTATTAAGATGTGGAATTTTGCCGGGTTTATAAATACTAATAATGTAACATTTGCGAATTTATCAACTGGAGTTGAGTGGGAGGATGAATTCTTTGAAGATCAAATACAAATTGAAAATTCAGCATTTTACAACTGTGATATTCCACTTCTTCCTCCAATAGGAGGTCTTGTACCACCTCCCGATGGTGGTGGCGGAGGATCAAATCCTTCGGCATATCCAATAACCTACAATAGATTTGATACTGAACCGGTAGGTATTGATCTTGATGAATCCAATATAACCCTTACTGATTTTGGAATGGTTGACCCAGCTAATGGCGATTTCAGTTTACTTGAAAACAGTCCTTTTATTGATCAAGGAGATCCAAATGCTGCAACTGATCCAGATGGAACTAGAAAAGATATTGGAGCTTACTATCACCCACAAATTAATGGGACGATTAACTCAGATATTATAATAAACAATGAAGCATCACTTTCAGGAAATATTACAATTCCGTCTGGAATCACATTGACTATAAATTCTGGTGCTGAGTTAAATATAGCTGATAATACTCAAATCAGAGTAAATGGCTCTATGAATATAAATGGAGTTGAAGTAGAAGAGATTCATATAAACTCGAATGGGACTTTAGGAGAATGGCGAGGCATTCGCGTGGATAACGGTAGTCTCAATATGAACTATACTAACATATCCGGTTCTGAACTGCAGGCAATTAGATTCAATGTTGGCACAGAAGGAATTATAGCAAATTGTAATATCTCTAACAACAATATGGGAATTGAATCATGGACTGATGACCTTGAAATAACAAATACGACAATTAGTGACAACAATGTAGGAATATTTGCAGTGGCCTCAAATGCAACTATTACAACAAATGATATTCACTCGAATACATATTTGGGATTAGCTCTATTTTGTAATGCAAATCCAACCGTTAAATATAATTTGATACATGATAATGGTTATGGTGATTTGCATTCAGGTATATTACTGTTTGATTCGGCACCAAGCCTAACGACTCATGTTCCTGCTGATATTGTCGGTCATCATTTTAATAATCAAATATACAATAATCATGGGACTGGGATATACGTGTCTTATACAGGAGTACCAAATCTTGGTGAATATTATGTTGAAGGCGGTATTAAGTATGGAGGATTTAATCAGTTCTATGGTAATGATAATTATGCTATTTATAGACAAATGATGGAAGGTGAAGCTCAAGATATTTTATATGCCCAAGCTAATTATTGGTACCAAGATTATACAGTTGTTGATGCACCTGTAGATGCTTCAGTTTATGGGTATATAAGTGTACTACCAACTGCGCCTGGTATATTAGGTGATACTCAAGTAGATCCAAATACAGACAGGAGTGGTGTTTTAACAGATGCTATTCAATTAGAAGAATATGGTCAATATACTCAAGCAATTGAAAAATATAATGAGTTTGTAGCTGAGAAACCCAATAAGTATTTACTTCAAGTTGCTTTGAATGGTTTGGATCGATGTTATGCAAAACTAAATCTGGTTGATCCATGGATAACGCTTTTGGATGAGATTGCTGAGCAATTCCCACATGTTGAACAACAGGAACTTGCCAAGAATTATCTAATGTGGGAGTATAAAAAACAGCGATTGGATGCTGAAGCAATCGATTTAGCAAATCAACTAATTGCATCTGCTGCAGGTACAGAATATGAAGAGTATTATACTATGGAGATGGCGATGCTTCTTGAAGCTACTGATGGTGCTATATTACAAAGATTATCTCCTGAAGAAGCAGAAATGGTTGAGAAAGTAGCAGAAGCTGAAGAACGCTTGCTTACTGTGTTCGCAGACACAGAGCCAGCAAAGTTATATAGTATGGTATTTAACAAGCAGCTGGATGGTAGAACTAATAATTTAGTTCCAAACAATTATGCTCTTCATCTAGCCTATCCCAATCCATTCAATCCTATTACAAATATCAAATATGATATTCCTAAGAATAGTAATGTTACTATTACTGTATATGATATTTTGGGGAGGAATGTGAATATTTTAGTTAGCAATAAAATGATTAGGGCTGGTTCACATAAAGTACAATGGCAGGGGACAAATCAATCAGGAGAATCAGTATCAAGTGGTATGTATTTTTACAAAATACATACTGTAGCGCTCGATGGATCTAAAACTTTCACATCAACTGAAAAGATGATATTGCTTAAATAGTATACTTATCTATTGAAATAGCCTCCGTTACCAGCTGAGGCTATTTCTTTATATAAAACAAATACAATTGTAGAGCGTATTCCGTTTAGATTTGGTAGAATATATTCAAATATTATTTGCCAAGATCAGTATATTAGTCCCCTATGATCTTCGAAAATTATCTTTGGTAAAAGGAGAATCTCATCAGT
>JABMOV010000011.1 GCA_013203145.1 Fidelibacterota bacterium | reverse complement strand
GTATAACCTTTCTGTGAATGCAGATATGAATTTTGATGAATACGGCGGACCCATAGGTTTGTCGGGAACCATTCGTGATATCACCGAGCGCAAGCAGGCTGAGGAAAAAAAGCAATTACTAGCGGATATGCTTGAAATTATTCCAGCTTCTATTACTATTCATGATTTTGATGGAAACTTTCTCTATTTCAATAATAGAACATTAGAGATTCATGGCTACACAAAAGATGAATTTAAATCGCTGAATCTGCACAAACTGGATACTCCAACCAGCGAAAAGCTGATAGCCCAAAGAATGCAAGTATTGAGAGAAACGGGAGAAGCATCATTTGAAGCCGTGCATAGTCGTAAAGACCGTTCAACTGTACCGGTTTTTGTTCACGTAAAACGAACGAAATGGAAAGACAAAGAAGTCCTGTTAAGTGTTGCCATAGACATCACTGAACGCAAGCAGGCGGAGGCGGCACTAACGCAAAGTGAGGAAAGGCATCGGACATTGTTCGAAACCATGGCGCAAGGAGTTGTATATCAGAGAGCCGATGGTCATATCATTTCTGCTAATCCCGCTGCCGAACGGATTTTGGGCTTGACACTTGACCAAATGTTGGGGAGAACATCTATTGACCCAAGATGGAAATCCATCCACGAGGACGGTTCGGATTTTCCCGGTGATACGCATCCGGCGATGGTTGCCTTGAGGACGAAAAAAGAGGTACGAAACGAAATAATGGGTGTGTTCCACCCTGATGAAAATGAATACGTTTGGATCAACATCAACGCAATACCCAATATTAAGCAACCTTACCAGGTTTATACCACTTTCGAAGACATCACCGAGCGCAAGGTGGCAGAAGGGAAAATCAAACGTTTTAGCCGTATCTTCGAAGATTCCTTAAATGAAATATATTTGTTCAATTCAGAAACTCTAAAATTTATTCAGGTTAATAATGCCGCTCAGCAAAATCTGGGCTACACCATGGAGGAATTAAGAAATATGACTCCACTCAATTTTAAACCTGAATTTACCCTCGAATCATTTGAAAAATTAATTACGCCTTTACGCAAAAGAAAAAAGGGGAAAATTAATTTTGAAACTGTTCACAAACGAAAAGATAATTCGCTTTATAATGTTGAAGTCCACTTGCAGCTTCTTAAATATGAACATGAAGAAATATTCGCTGCAATTATTATGGATATCACCGAACGAAAGCAGGCGGAGGAGGAATTACAAGAGAGTGAGCTCCAGTACCGAACGCTTGGAGAGACGATCCCTTATGGAGTTTGGACAACTGATGCAACAGGTTATTGTACCTATGTAAGCGATTCATTCATTGAATTAGTTGATATGAGACTAGATCAAATTCAGGAGTTTGGCTGGCTACATTTATTGCCCCCCGAGGATGTAGAACAAACGAAAGAACACTGGCTTGATTGCGTTAAAACAGGTAAGAATTTTGAGCGTGTTCATAGTTTTAGGTCAAAAGATGGTAGTTATCGGAATGTTTTAGCAATCGGCAGACCCATCAAAGATAAAAATGATAAGATTAGGAAATGGGTCGGTATCAACCTTGATATTACAGATCGCCAACAGGTCGCAGAAGAACGTAAACAAGCTCTCAAGGATGCTCAGAATGCCAACAACGTGAAAGACCTGTTTCTGGCCAATATGTCCCATGAGCTTCGCACACCGCTGAATTCTCTATTGGGTTTTACAGAAATAGTCGAAGACAGTTTAAAAGATCGTGTAAGTGAGGAGGAAGCTGAATTTTTCCAAACCATTCGCCACAGTGGAAAACGTCTGATCAAGACAATCCATGGTGTGTTAGATATCTCCCAGATCGAAACAGGAACCATACTGTTCAGCCAAGAAATAATGCCGCTGGCTCCCACGGTTGAGCAGCTTTATAAGGAGTTCAAACCCCTAGCCGAAGCGAAAAAGCTAAAGCTGACGTTTGATAATCAAATTGATGGTGGTTGTATCAAAGCGGATGAATCATTGCTGATCAAGGCGGTTTCAAATATTGTTGAGAACGCCATCAAATACACAGACAAAGGTGAAATAGCCCTTAAGTTGATTGAACAGGTTGGACATTATGGTTTATCCATCAGTGATACAGGAATTGGCATGAGTGCGGACTACATGAAACACATGTATGATACCTTCACCCAGGAGAGTTCCGGTTTTACCAAGAAATACCAGGGACTTGGTTTAGGGCTATCCATTGCCAAACGCTGTCTGGACTTGATGGAGATCGCCATTGATGTGGAAAGCAAAAAGGGTGTTGGAACGACCTTCAAGTTAACATTCAAACGTGAAGAAGTTGATGACGATACATTGGATAAACCCGTTGAAGCTAAACCAAAAGTGATAGAAGCGATCGATATAGAAAAGCCCATGGTTTTAATCGTTGAGGACGACAAAAATAACCGTAAAGTGCTTGAGGTACAGCTAAAACCTACGTATCACACTTGTTATGCCGTATCGGTAGATGGTGCAATGCAACAATTGAAACAACATAATGTGGATTTGGTTTTGCTTGATCTAGCTTTAGAAGGTGAAGCTACAGGACTTGATCTAGTTGCATATATGAAGACCAAAGATAAACTAAAGGACATACCAATTATAGCTGTAACTGCCCATACGTTCACTATTGACCGTGAAAATGCTCTTAATGCCGGTTGTGACGCCTATTTTAGTAAGCCCATCAAAATGATGGAGCTTAAAGAAATGATTAATGAGTATTGTAAGAAATAATGTTAAGCGCCAATAAATCATTCAAGAGTGCGATATGACATCTGATAAATCCAAGTGCAAGTCAGAATTAATTGAAGAGTTGCAGGCACTTCGTAAACGTGTTGATGCTCATGACATTACTGAACTGGTGTTGTCGAAGAAGAAAATTCAGGAGCAGAGTGAATTCCTTGAAACCGTGATTGAATCATTGCAGCATCCATTTTTAGTCATTGATGCCGAAGACTATACAATCAAGATGTCAAATTCGGCGGCAATACATCAAAAAAGCACGAATCAGACAACCTGCTATGCCCTGTCCCATGGAAGAGATAAACCCTGTGATGACTCAGACGAACCGTGTCCGCTGCTGATAACGAAACGAACCGGACAACCGGCAGTGGTTGAACATATTCACCTGGATCAAGATGGGAAACCGATCTATGTTGATGTCCATTCTTTTCCAATCTTTGATCATCAGGGAAATGTAACGAAGGTTATCGAATATTCCCTGGATATCAGTGAGCGGAAGGAGACAGAGAAAAACCTTAATCGTTCGTTTCAGTTGCAAACGGTTTTGTACCAGATTTCTGATGCGAGCAGGTCAGCGAACAACCTGAATGATCTCTACCGGACAATATATAATTATTTAGGAACAATTATTGACACATCCAATTTTTACATTGCGTTGTACGACCGGAAAACGAACCTGATATCTTTCCCCTTTTTTATTGATGAAGTAGATACATACCCGGAGCCCGGTCCGCCGGGGAAAGGCATAACGGAATATATACTTCGCACAGGCGAAGCTCTATTCTTAACAAAAGACGATATCTATAAACTGGCTGCTGCGGGAGAAATAGACCTGATGGGGACACCTTCGGAATTATGGCTGGGAGCACCGCTTATAGCCAATGATGCAATTGTCGGTGTGATCGCCATTCAGAGTTATAATGATTCCCATCTTTACACGGATAAAGATCTTGATATTTTAAACTATGTTTCAGAGCAAGTTGCTATTGCTATTGAACACAAGCAATCAATCACCGATTTGGAAGTTGAAAAAACCTATCTTGATGAACTTTTTAGACATTCCCCGGAAGCGGTAGCTTTGGTGGATAATAATAGTATTATTTTGGATATAAATCCTGAATTCACATCATTGTTTGGGTATGCAAAAGAAGAGGTCATCGGTAAACATATTGATGAATTATTGACAGATAAAGAGCAACTGAAAAATGCTGAAAAACTCACAAACGAAGTTCGTACCGGGCGACGTGTTTTTGTTGAAGCCAACCGCAGAAAAAAAGATGGAGAAATAGTCCCCGTATCGATTTTAGGCTCTCCTATTCATTATAAAGGCGGTGTATTGGCAATATACGCCATTTATCGTGATATCACCGATCGAAAAGAGGCTGAAGCAGAATTGAAACGATCTGAAATAAAGTATCGCGGGTTATCAGAAGTATTAGCCGAAGCCAATATTATTAAAGAATTATTACTAGATGTCATTACACATGATTTGAAAAATCCCATTGGTGTGATCAACGGAATGACAGATTTGATGCAGCAGGAAGATCCGGATAATGAAATGCTGGACATCGTTAAAGACAGCTGTGATAATTTAATACAGGTAATGGACAATGCCATGGTATTGGCGCAAATGGCAACAGGTGATGAGATTGAAAAGCAAAGGCTAAATGTAGCCGGGATGCTTCAATCCATTGCCAGGGAATTCAAATCTCAGCTGGTTCATTACGGGATGACACTGGAAATAAATGTGCCCGACACACTACTCATTCAGGCGAATACGATTATGGGTGAGGTTTTCAAAAATTATATCAGCAATGCAACTAAGTATGCAAAAGATGGAAAGAAGATAATAATTGACACCGAAGAAAGTGATGAATCACTTACGATCAATGTGAAGGATTTTGGAACGACAATACCTGAGGAACATCGCCAGAAAGTATTTGAGCGTACTTATCAGATTGATATTAATATGAAAGGTCGTGGTTTAGGGTTATCCATTGTTAAAAAGATTGCTGAAGCCCACCAAGCTGAAGTTGGAGTGAAGCCCAATGAACCTACGGGTAATATATTCTATATTAGATTCCCAAAGAGTGCATTTTAATGGGGGATATACTATGGCAAGGTTTGTTTTCCATATCTTTTTGTTGCCATTAATAATTAGGATTAAAGATGACATCAGATGAATTCAAAACAAAAGCTGAATTAATTCAAGAATTGAACTCTCTTCGAAAAATTACAGGTAAAAAAGACTACACCGAACGCAGACAGACCCTTGAAGAAATAAAGGAAAGCGAAAATAAATTCGAGACGTTAGTAGAATCTTCTAATGATAGTATTTTCATCATACAAAAAGGAATAATTCAATATGTGAATCCTGAGCTGATCAGAATTTCGGGCTATACAATCAATGAAATCATAGGGCGGAATTTCATGGATTTTGTAGCACCTGAAGAACAAAAAATGGTCAGCGAATATTATGAAAGGGAAGTAACGAGAAATGGGGCACCGCTTCGTTACGAATCTATTGCCGTCCTAAAATCGGGAGACAGGCTAAATGTAGAAGTCAGTGTTATCCCAATTCAGTATAAAGGTGAAAAGGCCCAGAGTGTTATTTGTCGGGATATAACAGAGCGGAAACTGGGTGAAAAACAAGTAAAACAATTAAACCAGGCCATTGATACCAGCGGCGAAGCTGCCATTATGACGGATCGGGAAGGACTTATATCGTATGTGAATTCGGCTTTTACGGGGATTTATGGGTATACGGCGAAAGAGGTTGTGGGAAAAGTCACGCCTCGGATATTAAAAAGCGGTGTAATGAACCCTGAAGAATACGCCCAATTCTGGGAAACACTGGCAAAGGGTGAAAAAATAAGTACCGAAATGATCAATAAAACCAAAGCCGGTCGGTTGATTACCGTGCATACTTCTGTTAATCCCGTATTTGATGAACAGCAAAATATTGGTGGGTTCTTGGCCATCCAAAGAGACATTACGAAGCGCAAACTGGCTGAAGAACAGAATTTTAAATACCAGAAAAGACTCGCTTATGCTCAAAGCATTGCTCATGTTAGTGATTGGGAATGGGAAGTATCAACGAATAAAGTAACTTGGTCTGATGAACTTTTCCGTATTTATGGATATGAACCTGGCGATTTTACACTTGATTTCGACTTTGTAAAAAATCAAATGCATCCTGACAGTTTAGCAGAATTTATGGATGCTCTCGATAAAGCCCTCAAAGGTGAAAAGACTAATGAGATTGATTATAAATTCTTTAGAAAAGATGGTTCTATAGGAGTCCTTTATGCCACGGGAGACATCATTAGAGATGAAAAAGGAAACCCTCTGAAGATGGTTGGTATCGTTCAAGATATCACTCAACGGAAGCAAGCGGAATTGGAGTTACAAGAAGCAACCCAAATGAAAGAAATGCTCCTGGATATCATAACGCACGATATTAAGAATCCTGCTGGTAATATTAGCAACGCAGTAGAAATACTGCTTGATGAGCAATTTGATCATGAAATGGTGGAAATCATCAAAGGCAGCAGTGACAAATTATTACAAGTTATGGAAGACGCGACAATATTGGCGCAAGTAGCAACTGGCGAAAAGATAGAAATGAAGGAAACTAATCTATCTGAAGTAATCCAATCTGTTGCAAAAGAATATTCTGATCAGTTGCATCGTTCCGAAATGACAATAGAGCTGGATTTACCATCTAAAATACTAGTGGAAGCGAACCCGATTATAGCTAATGTATTTAGCAATTATATTAGCAACGCTATTAAGTATGCCACGGAAGGAAAGAAGATAATAATAGACACCGAAGAAAGTGATGGATCACTGATGATCAATGTGAAGGACTTCGGGACAACAATAGCTGAGGAACATCGGGAAAATATATTTGAGCGTACCTATCAAATTGATGGTAAAAAGAAAGGCCGGGGACTAGGATTATCCATTGTTAAAAAGATTGCTGAAGCCCACCAAGCTGAAGTTGGAGTCAAACCCAATACACCAAAGGGAAATATTTTCTATTTAAAAATCCCATGTAATTAAGAAAGCCTGATTTATCGGGAAACGCATCGCCAATGCCGTTGTATTCCTCTAACTTGTCGTGAGAAATATACATTTTGTGTGTCGCAGGTTAGCGGTAAGATTATTTCAAGAGCACCATTTTCCAGGCTTTTAATTGTGAATTTCGAAGCAATTTTTACTCATTAACTAAATGTCCTTCATATACCTTTTCTATTTATGAATGTGTTTCTGAAGAAAGAAAAGAGAAACAATCAGTTGTTAATAACGTAATTTATTAAATTACTCAAGGTAATAATGCTAGAAACACAACCCCAGAAATATGTTAAAAGAGTATAATCGTTTTGATGACTAATAAAAACAAATGAATGTTTTAGAATTTATCCGCACAAAGACTGAAGATCTCCAGGGGAGTGTAAGTCAGTTCAGAGCAAAATTAGAGCCTCAATTTCAACAATGGTCTAATACTCTTAATGATAAAATATCAAATACACTTAATAACCCATGGATAGCCGATCATAACCCCTTTGACGGGAGCACTTTATTTTCCACAAAAAAGATCATCCAAAACGAAGTAGTAGAAAATGCATATAAAGAGCTGAAAGAACAAATAGGCCAAGAATTATTAGTGGGAGATTGGGTAACCATTGATCAGAATTGTATCAATCAATTTGCCGATGTGACAGGTGATAATCAATGGATTCATACAGACCCAGTCCGGGCAAGCAGAGAATCACCATTTAAAACAACAATAGCCCATGGCTTTTTAACACTGTCTTTAATCCCTCAATTGACAAATGCTATAAACTCTGGAAATAATGTGTACCCTGAAGCGCGGATGATGGTTAATTATGGGTTGAATCAAGTACGATTCCCATTCCCCGTTAAATCAGGCTCAAAAGTCAGAGCACGTACACGTCTCATTACAGTAACTCCCCTGAAAAATAGTATTGAAATAGTAAATGAGGTGAGCATAGAAGTGGAAAATAGAAAACGTTTCGCCTGTGTTGCAGAAACAGTACATCGCCTCTATTTTTAAAGAAGGACAAATTCAACCGCCACAATTCCAACAACATTCTCTTTCCTTTCTGCAGCATAGAATATTTGGAGGAAATATGATCACTTCACTCAGAAATTATCCATCAAAAATATCTACACGTATTATACTGGTGACCGGACTTGCGATCTTCATTCCAGCATATGGCTACATCGCCCGATTGTTTTCTCAAATGGGTATAGAAACAGCGGAATTCAACACGGTTTGGTTGTCATTCGATGTTAACCAGTTTCAGATTTTCCTTCAGAAGATAATTGATCAGGAGCAGGTTCACACGTTTCTGTTGTCATACAAAATAAATATTATATCCATGAGCGGATTTGGATGTGTCTTTTTCGCGCTGGCAATAATTCTAACCCGTACTATCCCTGAGGAATCAAAGCTGTATAACACAGCGACTGTTTTTCCAGTCGTGGCAGTCCTGATTGCCATTCTGGATATCTTTCCTTCGCTATTTCTGATAGCTTCAGCCACTTCTTTTCCACACTTATCCCAATGGGTCGTTACTACTATCAGCGGCGGCTATATGGTCCGAGTCATTCTTCTATACATACTATTATTATGGTTTGCCGTGGTTGGTATTAACCGGGGTAAAGCATTTTACAACAAAGTCACAAAGAACACTGCTTAATTTGTTTTTCATTAGATTTCTACACATATTTTCTGATAAATAACTCCAATCAATCAGTATATGATCACGCTGATGTTTGAATCCCTGAGATATTTGCATACTTAAATCCGAAACCTAAACGGAGTGTAATAAATAATTTGGAATTAACATTGTTTATCGTTTTTTAATATTCCCTATTAAATATTTTTTTTACTTATTTGTTCAGTTACTTATATCTTAAAAAAAATAAAGCACGAAGCGATTCAGCCGATATTTAGATTAACAGTAAGATTGGTTGAAGTTGAGTTGGGCGGTTCCGATAACCAATAAAAATAATAACCGCTAAAAAGGTAAGGAAACCAATAAAAAATACAAGGAGGTTACAATGGCAGGTGACTTATCAAGAAACGGTGCAAATATTCTGGTAATGCAAGCCCTGAGCTCTCTATCCACAATAAACGAACGTATTGAAGAACACCAGTTACTATTAGCAACAGGTAAACATATTAATTCAGCTGAAGAATATTCTGCTGGGTATCAATTCGCGCAAAGTTTTGAAAGTCGTAGACGCGGATTGTTAATTGCATTAGATAAAATGGGCACAGCTAGAAACGTTATGATCGTTGCAGAAGGTGGTTACCAAACAATTGTGGATCTTTTACTAGCAATTCCAGAAGTTTCAGACCGTGATTCTGGATAAGTTTCGGACACTTATATTTGCTTCCTAAAACTTGAAATTAAGTCACTCTATAAGTCAGAAAGAGCAATGGAGTTATTATTTTTATTCCAAACTAAGTCGTATATCCAGTCTTGACCCCTCTCATTTATAAAACAAATTCCCATAACGCGGCCTAAGGATATCTGTCAATAAAAGTATGTACTAATTGAGCTTTATTTCTACTTCTGTTGAAGTTCAAAAAGTAATAAAAACTTCCGTTTCTCATCGAAAAGCACATAAGAATAACTTAAAGTAAAACAAAAACCCGCAACAAAGCGGGTTTTCTGTGACTCCGGACAGATTCGAACTGTCGGCCAATGGCTTAAAAG
>JABMOV010000085.1 GCA_013203145.1 Fidelibacterota bacterium | reverse complement strand
TGCTGCTTTGATTAAAAATATGCCGGGGTGGCGGAATTGGTAGACGCGCTGGTCTCAAACACCAGTGAGAGCAATCTCGTGTCGGTTCGAGACCGACCCTCGGTACATTTTCTTATATTCCCACCCTCAATAATCACAGGAAATACCATGGCACATGTACTTCTGCTCGGTTCTGGACTTGTCGGCAAAACAATTGCCGTGGATTTAGCAACCAAACATCAGGTTACGGTAATTGATACATCTAATGCTAACCTGGCGTCCCTGCCACAAAATGAAAATATTCATTCTATAAATCAAGATGCTACCAATATTCCCAATATAGAGAAGTATATAAATAATAGTGATTTAATCGTAGGTGCTTTACCTGGTCATTTAGGGTTTAGTACATTGAAGAAAATCATTCCATATGGAAAACCGATTGTCGATATTTCTTTTTTCCCGGAAGATCCATTTGAGTTGGATATCCTTGCCCAACAATATAATATACCTTTTGCTATGGACTGCGGTTTAGCCCCGGGGATGAGCAATATCATTTGCGGTTATTCTTCGACAAAGATGAATATTGAACGATTTAAATGTATGGTTGGCGGTTTGCCGCAAGAACCAAAATGGCCTTTTAAATATAAAGCTGTTTTTTCTCCAATGGATGTCATTGAAGAGTATACTCGTCCTGCCAGGTTTGTGCAGGATGGAAAAAGAGTTATTAAGGACGCATTAACCGATGTTGAAACATTTCACGTTAAAGGAGTCGGTGAATTAGAGGCATTTAATACAGATGGATTAAGAACATTGTTAAGAACAATGTCTATTCCCAATATGGTTGAAAAAACCATTCGTTATTCAGGAACAACACAGTATTTACAATTTTTAAAAGAAATTGGGTATTTTTCAGATAAATCACATTCAGTTGGCAATTCTGATATTAAACCAATTGATCTGACCTCAAAGCTTGTATTGCCTCATTGGGAAATGAAACCTGAAGATCGCGATGTAACCGTTTTAAAAATTGAAATTGACGGTGCTGCAGATAATAAACAAATACATATTGAATATGATTTAATTGATAGATATGATACAGAGACCCATACAACGTCGATGGCGCGAACAACAGGATATACTTGCACTGCTTTAGTGAATTATATTCTGAAAGGATCTTGGAAAAAGATTGGTCTTTGCCCTCCTGAAGAATTTGGCAAAGACGAACATGCCTTTAATTATATTATGAAGTATTTATCTGATCATGGAGTTCATTATACTAAACGTTCTTAATTCTCCTTCAGAATCTCTTAGAATATTATTATAAACAAAGGAAAGTAATCAGGTCGAATCACCTTAAATGATCCAATACATAAACGCTTGTCGATTATTTTTATTATTTGCAGTTTTTAGGTATCATGAGCAATAATGATCAACAAAATTCAGGTGGATTTGCAAAAACAACTGATTTTAAATGGCTTTCAGTTAGTATAGTAATATTCGTTTTACTTGGATTTGCTACTCCACCCCTTCAATCCATGGTGCAAAAAGCTGCTGAATTATTTCCAAATTTGTCTCCTGAATTAATTGCGTTAAAAGCCAAACATATTCAAATAACCATTGCGTTGTTAGCAACGTGTGTAATCTTTTTTGCAACAGAAGCCATTCCCATGCCTGCAGTTGCTCTTTTAATCGGATTGGTTCAACTCCTTTTTGGCATTACCGAACCATCAAGAATTGTTTCAACTTACGCTCATGATGCCGTTTGGTTTATTGCCGGATCATTAGCAATCGGAGCTACACTTGTAAAATATAAGCTGGATAAGCGCATTGGGATAATCGTTATTAATCTGGCTGGAACAAATACGCGTAAAATTGTATTTGCGATATTATTAGGAACGGCCATTCCAACAGCATTTGTGGGTGAACATGCTATTGCTTCTATGTTTGTCCCAATCGCCGTTGCGCTATATACAATTACCAATCGCACTACTTCAGCACCCAATTTAGGTCGATTGCTTCTCATGACAATTGCCGTTGGCTGTATGGTAGGCGGTCCCATGAGTCCTACCGGTGGCGCCAGAAATGCCATCATGATAGGTTTCTTATCTAATATCGGCGTCGAAGTGTCTTTTGGACAATGGTTATCCATGGGGGTGTTTTATACGGTAATAATGTCAGGAATAATGGCATTGATATTACCTATGGTCTTTAAGCCTGAAGTCTCAGACTTAGGCGAAGCTGTAACTGTCTTAAAGCAGGATTTAGAAAAACATGGATCCATGACTAAAAAACAATGGCTGGTTACCGCAATTATGACCATGGTAATCTTTCTATGGATTACGGATAAATCGATAACGAAACAAGTCATGGGATTTTCTTTAGGATTAGGTGGCGTTGCAATGCTTGGTGCTGTCACGTACATGATTCTTGGATTAACATCATGGAAAGATTATGAATCCAATGTTAGTTGGGGTGTCATTGTACTTTATGCCGGAGCTATTAGCTTAGGAGCCGTTTTTAAATCAACTGGTGCCGCTTCATGGTTGGCAGGTACCATTATGAGCGTAACAGCTCCACTTGGAATGGATTCGGGTTTGCCTTTGATTATATTAGTTATAATTATTGGGGCGACTTTAACAAATCTTATGAGTGCTGGTGCAACTGTTGCTGTCATCGGACCAGTTATTCTTGATATGGCATCAAAATCAGGTACAAACCCTCTTATTGTGGGTATTATCCTTGCTATCTCAACTTCAATGGCATTTTGGCTGGTGATTGGAACCCCCGCCAGTTCAATTGTCTATTCCAGCGGCAAATTGGAACCTGGTGATTTTATTCGCAATGCGGTGATTGCCTGGCCTATTGCTATCATCGTGGCAATTGTAATGGTCGCATTTTATTGGATTAACATTTTAAATATTCCTCTGCAACCCTAGGAGTTGATTATGATATCATTAAATTGGATTATTGGAATATTAGTAGCAGGATTTATTTCGTGGGCGTTTTATTCTAATCGAAAAAATAAATATAGTAAAGCTCGTGAGATAAAAAAGGAAATCACCGAAGAACAAGAAAAATGGCTTGAAAGCAATCAACTGAGTTACAGGCAAATTCAGGATAGAAAATTTGCTTTATCAAAATATGTAAAAGAGACAATCATTGATGACTCTTTTGACAAAAAACAATTGTTAGAATTAATTGATGATTGGGCTGATTTGCAGGTTAAATCATTCGAGGATAGGCGTTCCTGGGTTCGCAAACCCAAAGAAAATTAAATCGTATCTATATAAATTCTTTTTGTCCTGCCACCTACTGCCGTCAATAAAACGTACGTCGTGCTATGAATTGTTGTAGCAATTTGTTCAACTGGTATATGATTTTTTCCTGATTCCCCAAAAAACAAAACATTATCGCCTTCTTTTGGTGCAACATTACCAAAATCGACCATAAACTGATCCATGCAAACTCTACCAGCAATTGGAAAATTTTCACCATTATAAGCAACAAATCCTTCTTCATACCATGGACGTGGAAAACCATCAGCAAAACCCGTTTGAATTACACCAATATTGGATTCATTTTTTGTAATGTATTTTCCTCCATAACTGACATGCGTTCCTTTCGGAACCTTGCGGACACTCACAATAGGTCCGCGAAATTCCATAATAGGTCTTATGGGGAGATCTTTTGGCACTTCTTCAGAAGGAAATGCTCCATAGAGCAGCATCCCAACCCGTACCATATTATGCCATGATTGAGGTAGATTTAATACTGCGCCGCTATTACTAAAATGGCGATATTTTATATCAATACCGTGCATCTTTACTATTTCTAATACTTGCTCAAATTGCATGTGTTGATATTCCGCGTAGGAAAGATCGCCTTCATCAGCAGTAGCATAATGAGAATAAATCCCTTCACATTCCAATTCTGGATGCTTTTTTATTGAATCAAAAACATGGTTTAGATCAGCGATGTCTAATCCTAGCCGTGTCATTCCTGTATCAACTTTTAAATGAAAAATGGGGGCTTTCTTTGTCCGAAGGAAATAGTTAATTAAAATTGATAAATCAGAATAAATTGAAATATTTACTGTAATGTTATATTCTACGGCAATATCAAGTTGATCAGGATGAAATCGACTAAATATTAAGATCGGTTCTGTAATACCGGCGTTACGTAACTCTACGGCCTCATCTATGGTAAATACTGCAAAATAGTGAACACCTTCACTTTGTAGCGCCTGAGCAACACGAACAGCACCATGTCCATATCCATTCGCTTTGACAACTGCCATAATTGGGAGTCCATCAATATGTTCACGAATGGTGCGATAATTGTATAAAAGTCGATCTAAATGAATACAAGCTTCTGGACCAATCATATTATTGCCCAAACTCATTTGTTAAATAAATCTTTAACGATTCGAAATCTGGAAATATTTCTGTAACACATCCAATAATCCAACTGCTTAACGTGGAAATATCTTTTTGATAAACTAAATACACAGGTATCTCATGCAAATAGGCAACAGTAAGCTCTCCCTGCGTTCCAGCGCCCTCCTTCACACCATCTGTCCAATTACATATAATATAGTCTGAATCATCGAGAACGGCCGAAATATCCTGATTAATAATTTTTCTAATAAATCCTTTGAACCGATTGGGATCCGACGTTTTCCATTTTCTGAATCCCTCAGCATTTTCCTTTTGTATCAAACTTTGTGAAGTTTTTACAGGATCGATAGAATCATGCCCTAAAGTTGACTTTAACCAGAGATTTAATTCATTTCGCCATTCACCTTCCTGTGATGTAGCAGCTTCAATGGCACCTGATAAATACACTCTCATTGCTTTACTACATATCGCAAGATTTTACTATTTGCAATTACGAGGCTGATAATTATCCCAATTGGGATAAGGAACGACCACCAGATGAAATAGCGCGTGAATAAAATTGTTCGAAGGTTCTCTAATATTAATGAAGTGGGTAAATACTTCAATATTTCACCTATTTGTGCAGGATAAAATTCAAACTCAAAAATCATCCCTGATCCAAATATATAAACAGCAAGAATGAGTAATACAACTGGCAAAAATGTTGTAACTCGCTTGGCTAGTAATGCCAACATAATTATTACGTTTCCTATCAGTGCCATTTGAATGATCAAATAGAAGAATATTGTTAAAAAATCAAACCATCTATAAGAAACGTCAATTAACATTAAAAACACTATAAGACTGAATAATAAATATACAATAGATTCGACAATTGCTGTAATCAGGATTCCCATAACAATTTCAATTTTTGAAACTGGAGTAAGTGTAATTGGGAATAGTGCTTTCCCATGCAACCTTAATTCAAACAAGTCTCGATAAATTGTTGGGATTAAACCGAAAAAGGAAACGATCATCAAGTACCCTGGTAAAGCCCAATCACCATATGGAATATTTCTTACACTTCTAACAATAATTGTATTTAACGGTAAATGAATCAGTAAGTACAGAATAACTGGCGTAATAAATACCAATATGAGAGTAGAAAACAATCTTTCCTGTGTCAGCCACCAGCGTCTTTTTAAAAATGCTATTACTGTATTCATCCATCTAAACCTTTCCGGGCAAACTGTGAATCCAGCAAATCTTTCAGACCAAGTTTTTTGAAATTTAGATCATTCATCTTGATTTCATGTGCCTCGGTTAAAACTTTAAAGAAGATGGCTCTTGAACGGCCATAGAAATGAAAAATGTTGTTCAATTTTGATGGTGTTACTATCCCTGGAATCTTAATTAAGCGATTATACAAGTCGTCACTTAATTCTTCAAATTCAATCTGGAATTGATTGAAATCAAGTGTGCTTTCTAGCAGTTTATCCAGACTTCCATCAAGGATGACCTTCCCATGATGCAATATTAAAATCCTATCATGTGACTGCTCAACTTCGGATAATACATGACTAACATAAATAACAGTTTTATTCTGTTTTAGCGTATTAAGTAAATCCCAGGTTTGCCTATTAGAAGTCGCATCCATAAAAGCAGTAGGCTCATCTAAAATCAAAACGGATGGATCATGAATCAAAGCTCTTACTAACATACCTTTTTTCTGAATGCCTGGAGATAATTCTCCAGCTTGCACATTCAAGAAATCGTCTAATTTCAAAACTTCATTATACTTAGAAATTCGATTATTGATAGTATGATCATTAATTCCATAAAAGTATCCTATACAGCGTATATTTTTGTCTAAAGTCAGCCAGGGATCTAGGTCCGATTCAAGAGGTACATATCCGACCATACTTCGGATTTCGCGACGACGTTTAATACTATCTAATCCATGAATAAATACGGATCCGAATTCAGGATTTTCAAATCCGGCCATCACACGAAGTAATGTTGATTTTCCTGCATCATTGTCGCCAATAATGGCCACCATAGATCCTTTTTCAACACCAAAGGTTAAACCAGCTAGGATCGTTTTATCTCCTGCTAGTTTTCCTACTTTTTTTAATGTTATACTTGCTTCCATATAATTCTAATAGTTCAATTTTTAAGGTTTAAGTGAAAAGTCAATGTGCTTCAAACCAAGAATCACCAACTCCCCAATCAACAATCAATGGAATAGAGAATTGCATCGCATTTTCCATCTTCTCAATTACCAATTCTTTTAATTCTTCTATTTCATCTTCAGGAACTTCAAAAAGTAATTCATCATGAATTTGCAGTATCATTTTTGATTGTAACTGCCTTTCTTTCAATTCATTATGAATATTGATCATTGCCAACTTAATCAATTCCGCTGCTGTACCTTGAATCGGCATATTTATCGCCATACGCTCAGCGGCATCCCTGCGTAAACGATTATCACTATCAGCATCCCAAACAGGTCTTTTACGACCTAACATTGTTTTGACAAATTTCTTTTCACGTGCATGTTTCATTGTGCTATCAATATAGTTCCGAATCCCTGCATATTGTTCAAAGTATGAATCGATAATTGCCTGGGCTTCACGACGCGGTATTCCCAACTCCTGACTCATACGAAATGGACCGGCACCATACATAATACCAAAATTTACTATTTTTGCTGTACGGCGCATTTCAGGAATTACTGACTCCAGCGGAACATTAAATATTTGACTGGCGGTTTTTGAATGCACATCAACATTATCTTTAAAGGCCTCTAATAAACCAGGATCTTGACTCAAATGTGCCATAATCCGCAATTCAATTTGTGAATAATCTGCAGAAAATATTTTCCATCCTGCTTTTTGAGCACGAAATGCTTTCCGGATTTCTCGTCCAATTTCTGTCCGGATTGGTATATTTTGGAAATTTGGATTGCTACTGGATAATCGCCCGGTTGCGGCAACAGTTTGGTTAAAATTTGAATGGATTCGACCCGTTTGAGGATGAACATAATCTGGGAATGCATCTAAATAAGTATTTTTAAGTTTATTAAACTTTCTATACTCCAAAATATATCCAGGAAGAGGATGCTGTTCCTTTAATGCCTGCAAAACTTCTTCTGCAGTTGAACGTTTGCGAATTTGTGGTAATTCCAATAAATCAAATAGAATGTGAGCGAGTTGCTGGGTCGAATTAATATTGAAATCGGTGCCAGCCTCTTTGAGTATTGAAGCACTTAAATCGTCTAATTTTTTGCCTAGCTCAATGCTCATAGACTGGAGAATATCCAAATCGACATAAGTTCCATTAAATTCCATTTGTAACAATACCGGAATTAATGGTAATTCAATAGATTCAAAGAAGTTTAGTAAATCAGCTTCGACTAGTTTTTCTTTCAGCAATTGAGTTAATTGATAGGCAATCTCAGCATCTTCTACTGCATAAAAGGAAGCTTTATCCAAATCCACTTCTGCCATGGATATTTGGTTTCGACCTCTACCAATTAAATCTTCTATTGGCACCATTTGATAGTTCAAATATTCTAAAGCAAGTGAATCCAATTTTATTGATCTGGCTGCAGGATTCAGTAAATGTGCAGCAATCATTGTATCAAATTGAATTCCTTTTACTTCAATACCAAATCGTTTCAATATTAAGGCGTCATATTTAATATTTTGACCTGATTTAAGTACCGTAGGATTTTCCAATACAGGCTTAATCAGCTGGATTATATTTGCTAATTCATTTTCACCGAAATATATCTCGTTTTTATCTTTATGGATAACAGGTATATATACACCAGTATCATTTTCAATTGATAAAGAAATACCAACTATTTCTGCTTGCATGGGATCAATTGATGTAGTTTCTAAATCAAAGGATAATATAGACTCTGAGGAGATATTGGATATAAACGTATTAACAGCTTCGCTCGTTAACAATGTTTGATAGTCTTTATCTGATTTGTCTACTTCGACAACAGGTTGTGAATCTTTAAATGAATTCAATTGTTTAGCTAAAGCGTAAAACTCAAAATCATTGAATTGGGTCGTAAGAACTTCAATGTTAAATCCATTACGTACAAAATTCTCGATATTAGTATCAATGGGAACTGATGTATCAATTGTCACCAGTTCTTTGCTTAAAAGCGCTTCTTCTTTGCATGTTAATAAGCCATTTTGAACTCTTTTATTCCCAATGAATAAAGCGTTTTTAAGTGATTCCTCTAACGAGCCATATTCCTTAATAAGTTTGACAGCTGATTTTTCACCGACACCACGAACCCCAGGTACGTTATCAGAAGAGTCACCCATTAAACCTAAAAGATCAATAATTTTTTCAGGAGGTACACCCCATTTTTCAATTACAGCTTCACGATCGTAGATTTTTGTTCCTGCAAACCGTCCACCCGGTGCATATAAATAAACATGATCAGAAATCAATTGCATAAAATCTTTGTCACCACTGACAATATAAACATCGATATTTTCCTCTTCACCTTTTTTAGCCAATGTTCCAATAATATCATCGGCTTCGTATCCTTGTAAAGAAAGCGTCGGCATATTCATTGCTTTAAGCAAATCCCAGAGATACGGAATTTGTTGACGAAGTTCGTCAGGCATTTTTTGGCGAGTAGCTTTATATTCGGGATACATCTTATGTCTGAATGTTTTTCTATCTGTGTCAAAAATCGCCGCTATATAATCCGGATTTTCATCGCGCAAAAGCTTAAACACTTGATTAACGAATCCAAATAATGCGCTCGTGTGCAGTCCTGAGGAGGTTATCAATGGATTTCGAATTAATGCAAAATGCGAACGGTATAACGTCGCAAAGCCATCAATGAGAAATAATCGTTTTCTATCTGATTTTTTCGTTGCCATGGGATGTGAAATTACACGGTGTGGTGTGGAATTCAAAGATGACGTATGATTAATAATGCACTGTCAGTACGAGTAATCAGAATGTATAATTGAGTGATGCATTATAAGAACGAGTAGCTCCCGGCCAGAAATACGAAAAGTATTCACTATCATATGTATAACCATAACCATACGTTTCATATAGGATGTTAAATACATTATTAATCATTACTTTACCTTCAATATTTCGCCAATTTGTAGTAACCGAAACATCCGTTAACAAATAGGGATCAATTAAGCCGATGTTATCGACATCAAGAAACTGCTGCCCGACATATTTAAGCTTCAAATGCGCTCTAAAGAAATTCGTCTTATATCCAACGACAGTATTCATTAGCATGTTTGGAGTTGTTGGGAGACTGTTCCCCTCCAATAATCCGGCACTAAAAACATTTGATGCAACTGTACCATTCGCACTTACATCTATTGCGTCATTAATGATATAATTGGCATCAAATTCGATTCCAGTATGTTGAGTTAAATCTGCAGCAAAGTATTCGTATTCTCCTTCTTGCGCGACATCAATATTTTTTAGTTGTTCGTTTTTAAAATCAATTAAATATGCATTTATGTTAAAGGCATATATCGCGTTATTATAATGCAGTCCAGCTTCGTAATTCTCTACCATTTCAGCAGCCGCATATTTTGGATCTTTTGTAAAATCGTCGGCTTCAATGATTTGGTTATCAGCAGGTTCTTTTTGTGCCTTACCATAGTGAATAAATGCATTTAAATTAGGCGAAATATGTGCCATTATTCCTACACGCGGATTAATAAATGTCCAAAGAGCATTCAATTTATGACCTGGAGCATGACCGATTTTCTTTTGATTAAATTCCCAATCATGGGATTGTAGCTGTACATCAACCATTAGTGTAAAATATTCTATTGGCATAAATGATGTATGAACAAAACTAGTCATAGTAGACTTCATGCCGAGATATTTATAATATGTATACCAACTATTGCCAAATTCATCAATTAATGTGGAATCAGTAAAATCTGAAATTTCACCAAAGTGATCACCTTGGTAATAACGAAATTCAGAACCGATATCAATTCGAAGCCTTTCAGATAAGATTGTGAATGTTGGCACTGTACCTAAATAACTATTAACTATCCACTTTCTTTGTAATAAATCAGTTGTCATTGTATCTTCTACAACATCATCAAATTGATCGTTAACATCAAGATTATAAGAGTACCAATCCACACCATCTTTTTGCGATTCATAATATCCTTTACCTCTAACGATATAAGCAGTATTTGTTAATTGATATAAATCATTGATTTTCCATCGTGTATTTAGCGAATAGATTTGTTGAAGAAAATCATCTGTATATCCTTTATAAGATTCACGACGCCTAATTTTATCATGAATGTCTGCTTTAGCTATTCCATCCCATACTAAATCAGTATTCTCATATCCAAGATTCATTCTAAGTTGATTCGTAATATTTGGCTGCCGGTATTCGATACCCATTGAAAGCGATTTTTGTTTACTATTGTGAAAATCACGATACCCATCAGACTCTATTGTTGAAAGTCTCGCAGATAAACTAATATCATTTGAAATGCGTTTGCCCGATTTGTAGGATAAACTTAATTTTGAGGTATTAAAAGAGCCATAAGTACTAGATATCTTGTACGTTTCATTTTCAGAAGCGATTTGAGTTTGTATATTGATGGAGCCCCCAAAAGCTGATGAACCATACAAGCTATTCCCAACACCACGTTGAATCTGGACATCCTTGGCATCGGACAAAATATCACCATGATCAACCCAATAAACCTGATGACTTTCATTATCATTTAATGGAACGCCATCAACCATAACTGCAATTCTGCTTTGATCAAATCCGCGAATGGAAACATAAGAATATCCTGTTCCATTTCCGCTTTCACTATAGGCATGAACACCCGGTTCTGAAGCTAATATCATAGGGACATCTTCTGTCGAATAATGTTGCGCGATCTCTTCTTGTGTTAACGTAGAGAACGCAATTGGTGTAACACCTTCTATCGCACGTGTTGCTTCTACAATAACAGGTAATGACTCAATCGGCTTATTACGTAATTGGACATTTAACACAGAATTTGATGGAATTATTTTTTGATCCTCATAACCGATATACAAAAACTCCACTTCTGAACCAATGGGGATAGTTAATTGATAGAATCCTTCGCTATTTGTAATCGTTCCATCTGTACCAGAAATAATATTTACGCCAATAAGCATTTCGCCGGTTGAGGCATCTGCCACTCGTCCTGAAACAGTTATTGATTGAGCGAAAATAAACGAAATAAATATGCTAAAAATAACAATGAAATGTGTTTTTTTCATTTGGCCTCCCTACGCTGGCATTATCCAGATCAGGTTTGCGGGTATCTTCTCAGCCATTTCATCTGGATCAAAATAGCACCCCAAACAAGATTGAATCTACAAATAGCTCATGTAGTAATTCATGGGAATTCTATTTTCAATTTTTGTTAAACATGACTACTTTTTGCGCTAATAAACTGAGGAATTCTAATGCCCAACAAAATACTTCCTGAAATTACCCTTAAAGCTGTTATTCTTGGTATTCTCTTATCCGTTATTCTTGCTGGTGCGAATGCTTATCTTGGTCTCTTTGCAGGAATGACCGTTTCGGCATCCATCCCTGCTGCAGTAATTAGTATGGGAGTATTGCGATTATTTCGCAATACTAATATATTAGAAAATAATATTGTACAGACAGCGGCATCTGCTGGCGAATCCTTAGCTGCCGGAGTCATTTTTACAATCCCTGCTTTAATCTTGATGAATTATTGGGGTGAATTTGGATTTGATCAATATTGGACAATAACGGGAATTGCTGCCACGGGCGGACTTATTGGCGTTCTGTTTACTATTCCATTACGTAGAGCATTGATCCTTGAAGAAAAATTGCAGTTCCCTGAAGGAATAGCAACTGCTGAAGTTCTACGATCTGGTGAATCAGGCGCAAGTGGCTTAAAGTATTTAGTTCAAGCAAGCATTACAGGTGCTGTATTAAAAATTGGCGCCGAAGCCATGAATCTGTGGGGCGGCATTTTAACGGGTGCTTCACGAATAGGAAATACCTTTGCCAGCTTCCAATTAAATTTATCCCCGGCTTTAATATCTGTTGGATATATAGTTGGACTCAATATTGCTGTCTTGGTTTTCGCCGGAGGTGTTATTGGTCGTTGGATAGCACTTCCAATTTTAGCTCCTTCATTTATTGATCAAGTTCCACCAGAAGCGCTTGCAGAAGCTGGTGATGCTGTGAACTGGTTACACAATAATGTAATAAAATACATTGGTGTAGGTTCGATGATTGTTGGTGGACTATGGGCTTTAATCAATCTTCGTGGTTCTTTATTCAAAGGAATTAAATCGGGATTTGACGTTTATAAAAAGGGTAAATCTGGCGAACCTGTGATCATAGATCGCAAGGATAAGGATATCCCTATGAAATGGGTTGGAATTGCTCTTTTAGTAAGCATCGTGCCCATATTTGCTATTTATTTAACCGTCGTTCATAACGTGTGGATTACAGCTTTTATGGCCATAATAATGCTTATTGCGGGGTTTGTATTTTCTGCCGTGGCTTCGTATATGGCGGGATTAGTTGGATCATCCAATAATCCCATTAGTGGCGTTACGATCGCAACCGTACTATCCTCCTCAATTCTATTATTTATTTTGTATAAAGGTGGAGTTGATGTTGGTCCTGCAGCTGCTATTTTCATAGGAGCGGTAGTATGTTGTGCTGCTGCCATTGGTGGTGATAACCTTCAAGATTTAAAAACAGGTCACATTGTTGGCGCAACCCCGTATAAACAACAAATTATGCAGGCTGTTGGCGTTATTTCTTCAGCGTTTGTTATGATGCCCGTTTTATGGATGCTTCATCAGCGTTATGGAATTGGTACTGACGCTCATTTATCACCAGAAATGCAGGGACATGTATTGGAAGCTCCCCAAGCCAGCCTAATGGCGAATATTGCCAATGGCGTGTTTAATCAGGATTTGCCGTGGGGATTAATTGGGATTGGTGCATTTATCGCTGTAATGATAATTATTGTTGACAAAATGCTTGAGTTCCGTGGATCAGCCTTTCGTACACCAGTTTTAGCTGTTGCAGTCGGATTGTATCTACCTTTCCATTTAGCCACTCCTATTTTTATTGGTGGACTCATCAATTATTTTGCTTCAGGCAAAGTTGTACCAAAAGGCGAAGAAGATATAAATCAAAATGGTCTTTTATTTGCGTCTGGTCTAATTACAGGTGAAGCGTTAATAGGAATTCTTCTCGCAGTTCCGTTAATGCTAAATGAATTGTATGATTGGAACATCCCGGCAGAATTCACAATCTTTGAAGACGCACCATGGGATGCCTGGCCTGGGTTCATATTATTGATTGGTGTTTGTTATTGGCTCTATTCAATAGCTAAAAAGAAATCTGCGTGACTATAAAGAAAGATATATTAAAGAGATTACCCAAGGTTGAGTTACATTGCCATTTGGATGGCAGTGTTCGACCAGAAACGATCCTTGACCTTGGGAAATCCCAAAAGATAGAACTCCCTGCTACAGATGTTGAATCATTGCGACAAATCCTTCAAATCGGAAATAATCGAGGTTCTTTGAATGATTACCTGGAACGATTTCCAATCATACTCAGCGTATTACAAACTCCTGATTCTCTTGAGCGCATAGCCTATGAACTCATCGAAGATATTTCGAAAGAAAATACTCGATACATTGAGATCAGATATTCACCTATCCTTCATACCCAAAATGGTATGACTATTGAAGAATCTGTGGATGCAATTAAAATTGGTTTAAAACGTGGCGAAAATGATTTTGGCGTAAAATCTGGTATTATCGTATGCGGGATAAGGAATATTCCGCCTGAAGTTTCACTAAAATTAGCTGACCTTACCGTACGTTTTAAAGGGAAAGGTGTCGTTGGTTTTGATCTAGCAGGCGCAGAAGAAAACTTCCCTGCAAAAGATCACAGGGAAGCCTTTTATATGATTCTAAATCACAATATCAATGCAACAATTCATGCCGGAGAAGCATTTGGTCCAGCATCAATCCATCAGGCATTACATTATTGCGGTGCCCATAGAATAGGTCATGGTACACGATTAAAAGAAGATAAAGAGTTAATGAATTACGTTAATGACCATCGGATTCCGTTAGAAATTTGTCTTACATCCAATTTCCATACGCATTCTGTCCGCTCATTGAAATTTCATCCCATTAAATATTATTTTGATCAAGGTTTACGCGTAACTATAAATACAGATAATAGGACGATATCAAATACAACTTTAACCAACGAATTCCAAATTGCACATGATACATTTGGTTTCACACTAAATGATTTACGTACCTTTACAATTACAGCAATGAAAAGTGCTTTTCTACCACACAGCGAAAGAAAAGCGATGACGAAATCTATTGCAGAAGAGCTAGAACAAGAATTTGGTTTAATGCCTGAGTTTATAGAACAGCGAAGCTAGCGGATAATGCTGATTTTTTCAAAGGCTTGATTGCCTTTTTCGTCATAGACTGATATTATATAAACACCACTCCCGACTAGTTGACCATTTTCTGATCTTCCGTCCCATTGTATTTGATCACCATGGATTCCAATATCTTGATGTGATAGTTTTTTAATTACTCTGCCATCTAATGTTAAAATTTGCGCAGATGAATTTGTTGTCAGTTGATCAATGACTAAGAATGAGTGTTTTGATAAAACAAAAGGACTTGGAAAAACTCTGACTTTTGTATAATTCTTTTTTGATTTCACAAATGGAATTCGGAATACGCTGATACCCTTATTTGTAGTAATTACTGCCAACCCATTATCATTATCAAAAGCAATATCTGTAACAGCGTCTGATAATAATTGGCTTGTTTCAATGTTAATTGACTCGACTGCAAGATCCGGATCATTATCTGGCCAAAACGATACATTATTGAGCAATACATGGATTCCATTCTGAGGAGTCGTCGTCCATATATTTTCATCTGCATCTAATTCCACCTTTGAAAATTGAGTAAAAGCAATGTTTGGGAAATACGTAAAATTACTATAATTCCTAATTGGATTAGTATTTGATGATTGTAGATCAACGTACTCTAATCCGATTGGTGTCACAGCATAAAGACGATCATTAGATGTAATTGCCAAATCCCAAATAGTGGATACTTGTTCGCTACCATCGGTTAATGAATTGATTTTTTGAGAATACACATTAAGATCATTTTCAGATAAAGTTTCATCGTTATTAACAATCATTAAAAAACCACCATTGGTGAAACCAGCGTTTTCTTCACCTTCAAAGAAGCCGACCCATGCTCTATTCCATGAATCAATTTCAATCGTATTGGGAGTAAGACTAATGCCATTTGATGAAGTTGCTTTAACAGCTTGATGTTTATCAAAATTCTGATTGAAAATGGAAATAGGATTATGTTGAGCTCGAGCATATGCATCGGCAACCCAAAGATTGCCTGATTTATCAAATATTAAATCTTTTACGACTAAATAAGGATCATGATTACTTGAGGTAAACCAATAATCCAAATATGTATCATCAATCAGAGTGTAATCTGATGGATTATCAATATCGATTATTATTATTCCACCGCCATGCCTTATTGGCTCAGGGTACGTTCCTCTAATGGCTAAATAGACCAAACCATCAGGTCCTTCTTTGATGTCAGCTATAAATCCACCAAAATCAACAGGAATCGTATCTGCTGCAAATGAATTATAATTAAAGGAAGAATGAACGATTGTATCAAAACTGGTAGTTTCAGTGATATTTCTCCACCCCCATTCTTCTAGAATAGCCAAACCTTTGCTCGAACCGGCTACCAGCCTGCCATCAGATAAAACCGTAATTGCTGAAAAATCATTGGTAAGGGGACAATTTGGACGAAAATAATTAAGGGATTTATTTGTATTTGTTGGAATTGCTAATCCCTCTTTTGTACCAATTATTGGTAAACCATTCGGACGAATAGATAAACTTAATGTTGAATAATTTCTAAGCAATATTTCGATTTCTTTAGCAGTTTCACCAAATTCAATTAACTTGTTATGTAATGTTCCCCAGACTATTCCATCTTGCGTCACAGATATTTGACGTAAAGTATAATTGAAATAATCAATAATAAGCTCGAGTTCATTATCCTGATTGATTCGATAAATATCATTATTGGTTTGAAAAACAATTTGCTTTCCTGTGGAATAAAGGGATTGTATAGTTGTGTGAACATTGTCGAATGCATAATTCCATGAGGACGGATTTTTCAAATTTGATTCTTTGTAAGTGGCACTGATCAATCCATCTTCCGTGGCTACGTATAACAAATCATCAATAACTCCAATGCCAATTATTTCAGAAATTGCTATGGGCCAGTTTTGATAGGCATCCTTGAAAATCCATTTATTGTTTCGGAGTTGGAATTCCATCACACCTAAATCTTGGTTTTTTTTATAAGCCACAAAAATAATCGAATCAGCTACTTCAATTTGAAGGATTTCACTTAGCTCAAAATCAAATTCTTCAATCGATTGTCCATCACGATAAATTTGTATGGTTCCATTTGGACTATTTCCACCCAGCCAAAGATTCCCCAGACTATCCATGGCAATTTCACATAAATCAGTATTCATCAATCCATCAATATTTGTATACGTTTTAAATTCCTCAGACGTGAATGAATATTCCAGTAAACCACCACGGGTCGCAGAAAATACTTTGTCACCGTCCATCACCATATCATTGATCTCTAACGGTGATGTATACGATTTCCACTCGCCCATAACGGATTGGGATTGGGCAACTCCAAACAATGCAACAGCTAAAGTAATATATCTAATCATGTTTATGATGGAAATGGGTTTGGGATAAAACACAAAAGAAAAATCGCTAAGCAAATATAACCTATCTTTTTGTCTTGATCATCTAAAGGTGTATCTACGTCCATAACAGGTGGATGTTTGGTTGTACGCATTACTAACAAAATAAGCACGCCCCAGACCAACCAGTTGGGCGATATAAAGCTAAGTGGAATTAGACATACAAAAGCAATCTTTGCAATTAAATCATGCTTGCGACCAAACATTGCGTAAGCCACATGTCCACCATCTAATTGACCAATCGGTAACAGGTTTAACATGGTTACAAGAAGCCCAATCCAGCCCGCAAAAGCCACCGGATGCAACATCACATCCTGATTATCCGCAAGACCAGGATGTGTCATGAATGATAAAATTTTGACCAGAATCGAGTCGCCTAATGCAAATCCCTGATAATCTCCAGATATCTCAATAACGTCTGATAAATACAGCCCAATAATGAGTGCGGGCAATGCAACAAGAAAACCTGCTATAGGACCAGCAGCTCCAATATGCAATAATGCTCTTTTTTGATAGATGGGCGATTTAATCTTTATAAAAGCACCAAAGGTGCCAATAAAAGTTGGCGCTGGAATAAAATACGGTAATGTGGCATCCACACGGTGTTTTCTGGCAAAATAGTAATGACCAAATTCGTGGGTACCTAAAATTAGCAGAAGTGTAAACGAAAATGGAATCCCTGCAGTTATTGACCACGGATT
>JABMOV010000084.1 GCA_013203145.1 Fidelibacterota bacterium | reverse complement strand
TAATGCAAATACAAGAATGAGAATTTGTGGCAGAAAAATAAGTATGGCTCCCACCCCTGCAATAATTCCCTCAACGATAAGACTGCGAAGGATTCCGTCAGGCATGGATTTATAGACCAATTGACTGAATTGAGTAATTCCAGAATCAATCAAGTCCATTGGAATCGTTGCCCATGAAAATATTGATTGGAATATCCCCGCCAATAAAACGATAAAGATTAATGGTCCGCTCCATGGATGGGTGAGAATTGAATCCGCTTTTTCACTATGTGTTTTGTCGTGAATAACTGATTTGGGTTTCTCATGCAAACGATGAAGGGTTGAATCAATCCAGTTATAGCGCAAAGTTGCTTCCAACGTGCGATTGGAAAAACCCAAATCTTTCAATCTTTGAATAATTTTAGGTCTAAACGAAATTAATTTTTCAAAAAATTCAGGATGATTTTCATTATAATGAGCACGAAAAACATTGGTAACAGAAGATCGTGTAATAAATCGAAGAGATTGACTCAATGCCAATCTCGGAGAATAATTCATTTGATCAGAAAAAGCTGAAATCAAGGGCTGCAATATCGCGATGAGCTGAGGATCTATTTTATAAGGGATATTATTAGAGGTTGGCTTTTTACCGGATATAGCCGCTTGCTCAATTGCACTTTTCAGTTCATCAACACCTTGTTTCTTAATTGCAGACATCCGCACAACGGATGCCGCTTCAAAATGATCAATTATTTCTGTATCAGTAGGTAAACCTTCAGGGTTTTGTACTTTGTCCATCATATTCAGAACGACGACGACAGGATATCCAATATCTAAAAGCTGGGTTGTTAAATACAAATTTCGGCTGAAATTCGTGGCATCAAGGATTGACACTATTGCTACAGGTGCTTTGCCTTCTTTCCGCCATGAAAGAACTTGTTCAGTAACAATTTGTTCATCATAAGATTCAGGTGTAAGACTATACGTCCCGGGCATGTCTAAAATATTGATTACATCGCCAGAACCTAGTTGGCATCCGCCTAATTTTCTTTCTACCGTGACACCCGGGTAATTCGAAACCTTTTGGTTCATCCCAGTAAGAAGATTAAATATAGCCGTCTTCCCACTGTTTGGGTTTCCTATCAATGCTATCCAGGGGGCGGATTTGGATGTATTTACAGCAGTCATCCTTGCTTCTCAACGTAAATATGTTGTGCATCTACTTTGCGAATTGAAATGTAATACTCTCTGACCTTGACTTCTACAGGACCATTCAGAGGTGCAGCTTTAACCATTCGTATTGTTACTCCAGGAACAATACCCATTTCGACTAATCGAGATGTCATTTTCGCCACATCGCTAAATCCAACCACAGACGCAATTTCACCTGGGTTAATGTGAGTAAGATTTAATTTTTCTGGCATTCTTCACAAACCCCAAATAATTGATGAATATGACGGACGAGCGTAAAGCCATGATCACGGGCAACTTGTTCCTGTTGTTGCTCAACATTCTCGTTTAAAAATTCGATGATTTTACCACACTCTGTACATACCAAATGATCGTGATGTGTCTGATCTAATTTATTTTCATATCGATAACGGCCGTCACCAATATTTAGAGCTCGAACTAAATTATTGCGCACCAATACTTCAATGGTTCGGTACACGGTGGCTCTGGATGTGGCAACGCCTCTCGTTTTTAGCGTAAAGTAGATATCTTCAGCATCGCGGTGTTCTGTGGATGAATTTATTTCCTGCCAGATGGTTTCCCGCTGTTTAGTATAACGAAGCCCTTCTTTGAGAAATATTTCCTGTAATTCTTGTATTTTTTCCATAATTATCACTTAATTGAGATTGAGTCTCAAGTAAGTTACTGGATAATATTATGGATTGCTATACTATTAAATCAAGAATTCTTCAATGGATTTAACATGATATAGATAAGAGGTTTCCACTTCGTGGCGAATTCGCGAATTGAGTTAAATTATTTCAACAGAAGCTTTGTCGATTCTTGATCTATGCCGTTTCTACCTTTTTGAGATTAGCATATTTCACAATCAATTTCTTTTTCAAGCCATCTTTAAAAACAACACCAACGCGTTGATTTTCACCAGCACCTGTCAACGCCTTGATATGTCCAATACCAAAAATGGCATGTTCGACATAATCGCCAACTTTAAAATCATCAAACGCTACAACTGTACGTGTAACCTGCACTCGCGTTTTCCCAGCTCGGCCTTTATAAACTTTTTTCGTCATGGCAGATTGGAAAGATATTGATTCAAGCAATTCCTCTGGTATTTCACGAATAAAACGAGATACCATACCGACATCATAATCAATACCCATGCGACGACGGTTCTTGGCATACATCAGGAATACTTTTTCTTTGGCGCGTGTAAGAGCCACATAAAATAAACGTCTTTCTTCTTCCAAATTCTTTGGATTATCCAACGATCGATATAATGGAAAAAGTCCATCTTCTAGTCCTACAACAAAAACGATGGGGAATTCTAATCCTTTGGCAGAATGCACTGTCATCAATGTAACACGATTATTTTCATCGTTCCATTCATCTACACTGCTAAGCAGTGAAACTTCTTCAATAAAATCCGTTAAATCATGATCGGGATTACGATTGACAAAATCTTCGATGCTATTGAGCAGCTCATTAATATTACCAATTCGTTCATCACGATCCAATTCATCGCTGGATTTATAATGATTAATGATGCCCGTTTCTTCAACCAGAGCACGAGTGAATTCATTGGGATTCAACTTTTCAATTAAATCGCGAAATTTAACAATCGTATCATGGAATTCCTTCAGTGCCATTGCCTGTTTGCCACGGATGTCCATTTGATTTGGATCATCCAATACATCAAATAATTCTTTCTTTACATCGGCAGCTTGTTTTACACATTTGTCCACAGTTTTCAAACCAATTCCACGTGGTGGAAAATTGATTACCCGACGTAATGCAATGGTATCTTTGGGATTTATAATCAGTCGAAGATAGGCAAGGATATCCTTGGTCTCTTTTCTTTCGTAAAATCGAATTCCTCCAACAATATTGTAAGGAATTCCCATCCGACGGAAACTATCTTCTAATGCACGGGATTGAGCATTGGTGCGATATAAAATGGCAAATTCACTAAGCAGTCGTTTATGCAATTTTATCTCTTTTTCAAGAGCGTTGACGACGGCATCCGCTTCTTCTAATTCATCTTCCGTTTCAAGAAAACCGACACCTTCACCCATGCCATTTTCAGCTTTGAGAGTTTTTGGTGTACGCTCGGTATTATTTTCCACAACAGCCATGGCAGCATTTAAAATATTTTGGGTGGAGCGATAATTCCGCTCCAATTTGATTGTCGTACAATTTGGAAATATCTTTTCAAAATCCAGAATATTTTGAATGTCGGCACCGCGCCATCCATATATCGATTGATCATCATCACCAACGACGGTAATCTGCTTATGTTTATCTGCAATCTGGCTTACAAACAAAAATTGCGGTTTATTGGTATCCTGATATTCGTCAACCAATACATATTTCCATTTTTCCTGGTATTTTTTAAGGATTGCAGGTTTCTTTTTAAATAAAACAAGCGGAAATACCAACAAATCATCAAAGTCCAATGCATCATTATCTTTTAAAGCGCGTTGATACCCAGAATAAATATCGGCCATTCGTTGATCAATTACCTTTTTTGCACCTTCTTTGGCATCCTCTGGGAGAATCATTTTATTCTTAAACATGCTTATTTGGTGGGAAGCAGTGCGCGCACTAATGTAATCCTTGGAGACATTTAATTGGTCTAAAATAATTTTTAATAGCGTTTCTTTATCTTGGGGATCATAAATGGCAAACGAACGTGTAAAACCCAAATGATGGATTTCATTGCGTAGAATACGGGCACAAATGGAATGAAAAGTACCAATGCTCAGATGACTCACATCGCTTTTTAGTATTTCCCCAACACGCTCTCTCATTTCACCGGCGGCTTTATTTGTGAACGTCACAGAAAGTATATTCTCAGGCGCATAGCCAGCTTCGTGAATCAAGTAAGCAATTTTATGGGTCAAGACACGAGTTTTCCCACTTCCTGCTCCAGCAAAAATGAGGACAGGACCCTCAGTTGCTTTTACAGCAGTTCTCTGTTCGGCGTTCAGATTTTTCAAATTAGCCATTCAAGATTATCCTTTATTTTTTTCGCGATTTTTTCGACGATTTTCACGTCTAATTTTTTGGAATACTTTTTTTGCTCGATTATGTTCATCCTGGGTTCTGGAAAAGGTGTGATATCCATCGCCACGAGCCACAAAATATATATAGTCGTTTTCTTCTGGGTATAATGCTGCCAAAATTGATACTTTTCCCGGACTATTTATTGGTCCAGGTGGCAAACCATAATTCAAATATGTGTTATAAGGAGATTTAATGCGAAGATCCTTATTTAAAAGGCGACGTGGACTATCATCGATGATATATTGGATCGTAGGATCAGCCTGAAGGCGCATTCCCAATCGTAAACGATTATGATATACAGCTGAGATAATCGGTCGTTCCACGTCATAAATGGCCTCTCCTTCGATAATGGAGGCTAACGTAACCAATTCTAATTCTGAAAATCCTAATTCTGCCGATCGCCCACGATGCGTATCAGTCATAATGGATTGATATTCTGTTACTAATTTTTCGATCACTTTGTCCGGTGCTTCATCTTCAGGAAAATAGTAGGTCTCTGGGAATAGAAATCCTTCTAAACTTTCATAAGGCAGTTTCAGTTTATTCAAAAACTGTGGATCATAACATAATTTCAGAAACTCTTCATCATCTATATTGATTTTATCCGCCAGATAGATTGCAATTTGTTTCATAGACCATCCTTCAAGGATAGTCACCCGACGCATAATCGGTGACCCATTCACCAATTGTGTTATGATACTGTAGTTGTTGTAGGCATCCCTGAGCTGATAGGTACCAGCCGGGATGTCCGTTTCGTATCCAAGTGTTTTCACCGCCATAGTAAATGTCCTGGAATTGGACAATATGTTATTGGCTTTTAAAGTTGACGCGATTTCTGTAAGTGAAGCACCTTTTGGTATCTCAACTTTGATTTTTTCAAAAGGATTGTCCTGTGGCCAAAAGAGGATAAGGATGGCAAGAGCGATGATACTGACCGCACTTATACCTAGGATTGGAATTAGTGTTTTTTTGATTGCCAAAATGAAAATATATTCTTCGTATACGGGGCGCGAAGTTACTGCCCAGTGTGGTCGCAAGTCAACGAACCAAGCAAATATAAATAATTGCTGGCTGCGGTTATCAAAAAGGGTTGGTTCCCCACTATCTGCTATGTAATTTTGCCGCCGCTATGAGCAAAGAAAAACAAACAGAAGATATTCATTTATTCGAAGGTTGGGATTTTTCAAATACCAATTATATTATTTTTGGTATTGGTTTACTGTCAATTATCCTCGGCTATGTGATCATGGCACTGGGCGAAGTCAACAGTGTACAAAGCTTATCGATAGCACCTGTTATGCTCTTTGTTGGTTATATTGTGTTGATTCCACTTTCTTTGATTTATCGTGATAAATCGAAGAAAAATCAATCTGCGAGTCAAGACTAATTTTGGAATCGTAGTTCAGTTGGTTAGAACGCCGGCCTGTCAAGCCGGAGGTCGCGAGTTCGAGTCTCGTCGGTTCCGCTCCTCGTGAACCCTATTTTCCGTCGTGAAAGTGGGGTTTTTTATTTATCTTTTACGTTAGACAGAATGTGACAGAAAGCGCAGGAATAGACACTAATTGACAAAAAAACGGCACAGTTTCGGCACACTTTTTTAATTGATTCTCTTATCCCACTGATATGGGAATATGAATATAAATTATAGTGTTTGAATGATTATAAAAAGAATGTAAAAAAAGCCCCGAATGGGGCTTTAAATGAGGGAATCTAGCCCATTTACTGAGCTTCGGTAATTATCATCTAACAGATCTACATAGTATTTCTCAGTTGTTCTTATCGATGTATGACCCAGAAGCCTGGAAATTGTATACAAATCGGCAATACCATTTTGAAGCAGCAGCGAACCGAAGGATTTTCTTAAAGAATGCAAGTTTGCTCCCTCTATGCCTGCTAACTTGTAATAATCAGCTATTTTGTGAGTGACAAAATCTGGCCTGAACTCAAATGGGTATTCTCGACCTTCATTTTTGATTTCATTAAGAATTTCAGTAAGACGCCTATTCATTGGAATATATCTCTTAAGACTACCTTTTAGACCAACCAAATTGATCTTTCTTCCTTTGACCTGCCCCCCAGAAATTGGACCATTGATAATGAC
>JABMOV010000083.1 GCA_013203145.1 Fidelibacterota bacterium | reverse complement strand
TTTAATTACAGCTGATAATAATGTGCATTTTTCACACCTTGTTCCTTTACAGATTGGTGATCCTCCGGTTAACGAGCCTTTAGGGCCTGACAGTTATGGTTACTATATCTATGATAGTGGCGATCTGCTTTATGGTGTGGCTCCCTATTACAACTGGATTGAAATCGATGATCGATATAGTGGTGATGGTGATTATTTAAACAACTTGCAGGATGGTGGTAATAATGGAGATAATTCTGTGACGGTTACGTTACCATTCACGTTCAGAATGTATGGGACTGATTATAGTCAAATTACCATTTGTTCCAATGGATGGATAGGTATGGGTGACACCGATATGGCATCATTCCGTAATTATCATATTCCTGGACCTGGAGGTCCTTCACCGATGATTGCTGGTTTTTGGGATGATCTTAAGTTGACTGGTGGTGGACGTGTTTATACTAAATATGATGAAACAGGTCATTCATACATTGTCCAATGGTCACGTGTCGAAACCTATCAAAATGGTACCACGGAAACATTCCAGATCATTTTACGTGATCCACAATTTTACTTCACACCCACAGGTGATGGAGAAGCATTGATACAGTACCATACCTTTAATAATACATCTTCTACTACGGGAAGTGCTCAAACCCATGGTAATTATTGTACAATAGGTATTGAAGACTTATCAAATACCATTGGTTTAGAATATACTCACAACAATTCTTATGCAAATGCCGCGATGCCCATTAGCAATGAAACGGCTCTTTTGATTACTACTCGTGGAAGCACGATACGGATGCGGGGAGACGTTACTCAGGATAATATCGTTAATCTTTATGATATCCTGACGTTGGTTGATTACATCTTAGCGGATCAGGTTAGTTATCTTAATCCATATCTTGCCGATATAAACGGTGATGGAAATGTGAATGTACTGGATGTTATTGGAATGGTACAAGCAGTAATGGATTACTGATATTTTGAGTAAGGTGATATCGTAGCAAAAACAAAAAAAGAATATGGAATTTTCGATATCACCGGTTTTGATTCTCGGAAGTATTTCTCTACTTCTGATAATTGCCGGACTCATTGAGTTCAGCGCGCATCAAGCTATCCTTTCAACCATTCCGAAACGGATCCATATAAATGGAACTAGGGGGAAATCAAGCGTTACACGCCTTATTGCTGCTGGATTACGTGCAGGTGGATTAAAAACCTATGCAAAAACAACTGGCACGGCTCCACGTGTCATTGATTTTGAAGGAAAAGATCGCATTATTCACAGACTAAGAAAACCATCAATTGGTGAACAAGTTAGATTAATGCGTTTTTTCTCTAAAGAAAAACCAGATGTTGTTGTTATGGAATGCATGGCTGTTCAACCACAATACCAGTGGATCGCAGAGCATCAAATGATTAAAGCTGATATTGGTGTGATTACAAATGTAAGGCCCGATCATATAGAAGAAATGGGTCCTACTATGGAAGATATAACTAGATCATTGGGTAATACTATTCCTACAAATGGTACCATTGTAACAGCAGATCAGGATGCAATGCCATTATTCTCAGAAATCGCAAAGGGAAGAGGTTCTTCCGTTGAATTTGTTGATGAAAATACAGTTTCTCATGACGATTTATTACGTTTTACATACTTAGAACATCCCCAAAATGTTGCATTGGCTCTCGATGTATGTAAAAAAATGGGAATTGATGAAAAAACAGCTTTAGATGGAATGGTTGCAGTTAGACCAGATCTTGGGGCATTAACCGTTCGGAATTTATTGTTTGGTAAAAATGAAATGATATTCATTAATGGAATGGCGGCAAATGACCCAGTATCAACATTGCAAATATGGAATTTTATTATTGATCGGTATCCATCGGAAGGTGATGTTTGTATTTTCCTGAATACACGTGAGGACCGGAGAAGTAGAACCCGTCAAATGCTCCAATTGGTGATGGAGAATATTAAACCGAACAATCTTATAGTGCGTGGAAACAATTTGGATACAATGATTAGTCATTTGACACATTATTCACCTGAAACCATTATTAATGTAGTGCCAATGGATCAACCAGCCTCATCAACGGTAAATTCCCTCAAATTATTAAAAAAAGACTCACTAGTTTTTGCCATCGGAAACCAAGTCGGTATGGGACAAACAATTCTTGAAGAAATAAAAACATATCAATATCATGATTGAGATTACTGTCGGACTAGGAATAGCATTAAGTCTATTGCTCTCAGAATTTTTAGGAGTAACAGCCGGGGGAATTATTGTCCCAGGATATATCGCTTTATATCTCCATCAACCGCTTCAGGTAGTAGTTACTTTTTTAGTTGCCATATTGGTATATGGAATAATCAAATTTTTCAGTCGGTACATGTTTATATATGGAAAAAGACGGATTGTATTGGCAATTATTCTTGGATTCTTATTTGGTTATATTTCACGGAATTTTCTTTTTAGCCCATATGATGCGGTATCCTTTGCAGTTATCGGAAATATCATTCCCGGATTAATTGCAAACTGGATGGATAGACAGGGCATGTTAAAAACAATTGCTGTTGTATTGGTTACAGCGATTTTGGTGAAATTAATGGTTCTAATTATATCAGGAGGGCAGATTTTTGAAGCCATCTAATAAACCATTTATTCCATCTGTCCAGCGTACTTCTACGCTCATTCTAATGGCATTAGTAAGTGTTGTATGTTTATCAATTGCTCTTAATACTCAAAAAGTACTTATCTCAGAAACATATGATTTAAAAGTCCGTGCTGCAAATAAGATGCTGGAGGCTATGGAATATCTAAAGTCAATTCGTATGGAGCAGGGAATCTTTGTTGATATAGAAAATGATCCTAATGAGACAGGCCTAGTTGGCGCACAGTTCAGTCTGACAACAACAGATGAAGGTGATCTGGATGCTAAATTAACGACCCTTGATCCAAATTTTGCCGCTGCTTCAATTGAGTTATTAACACGTGCCGGGATTCAAAAGGGTGATACAGTAGCTGTATTAGTAACTGGATCCATGCCTGGGGGCAATCTAGCAATCCTTATCGCATGTTACGAAATGGGTGTTTATCCCGTTGTTATAACTTCGGTAGGCGCTTCTCAATGGGGAGCGAATATTACGGACTTCAATTGGTTAGACATGGAAGCGTACTTATTTGAAAAAGATTTTCTCCTAACACGATCCATTGCTGCGTCAATTGGTGGCAGGAATGACTTGGGTCGATTGTTAAGTCCACTAGGCCGAAATATAATTGAAGAATCGATTGAAAAGCATAAAATTGATCTAATAAAATTTGGACGATTAGCCGAAAATGTTGCCTTTAGAATGGAATTATTGGAAAACATACTACCGATTCATAATTATGATGGTTTTATTAATGTTGGTGGTGGTGTAGCAAGCTTGGGTACAACATATAATCATCGTTTGCTTCCTCCCGGTGTGGTTGGACGGAAAGATATCGAAATCATTAGTCAAAGTAGTGGTATCGAGGGGGTTTTAAGTCAGTTTGCTAAACGTGGTGTTCCCGTTATCCATATCCTAAATATCAAGGGATTGACAGATCAGTTAAAAATTCCATTTGCGCCAATTCCACTACCTAAAATTGGCGATGGACAGTTATATTCAATAAAACGATATAACCTACTGGTTGCATCATTCTGCTTTCTAATTGTTGCAGGGATGACCTTTGCAGTAGGGTATCGTAGTCATAATCAAATAAAAAACCGTATGAGTGAACATGAACCAGACAGCGTATTATAGAATACAATATTTCCTTTTATTGGTTTTATTACTTTCAACACCGTCCTACGGTAAATTGTTGAAACCTTCGCACAATGGAGAAAAAAAGGAAATTCTTATTATTAATTCCAAGCGAAGACTCTATTATTCGGTTGATAGTGAAGGTGTGACATATACAGTAACTGGGCCGACAAGAGTAGAGCTTATTTCCCGATATCCTGTCCCTAAACGGACAAAGCAACGGCAAAATTTTAGATATTTAATAATTGTGGATAACAAAGATACTATTAAGGTAAACCATCGTTATAAGATTCAAAAATCTATACGAAGCGTTCAGCATCCTAATCACTCCTATACATTCTCAGGTAACTATTTTATTAATCTGGAAGAAGGGCAACATTCTGTCGAATTAATTACTGAAACTGATCAACAGTATCCAGTTTTATTACGTGTTTTGAGCAAAGAATTCGATACACCTGGTGATAACAGTCGAATATTAATTCCAATGGTACACCAACGCGCTAGACGTGTAAAAATTGAATCGTCTGAAGTGCAATATTTTCAAGGTAACTACACCGTCCCCTTACAAGTAAATACTACAGGTCCAAAAACAATTAGAATCTTTAGTCGCTTAGAGTTTGAAAACTGGATGGGAGAGCAAGAAGTATATCGATTGCGTATCCGATCAGAGAATAAAGTGATTGGTACCTATTACTTTAATACTGAAAGGTCTAGTGAAGCGATAGTTGTGGAACAAGCTGATCGCGTACCTGGAAAATGGCGGACCTGCGAAATATTAGTACCTAAAGGTGAGAATACATACACTGTAGAAGTTGTTGAAAAAGATAGAAATGTTCTGATGCGATTTCTGGAGTTCTAATTGCGGATTTTACTGCAATTAATATTGTTCTCTCAACTTTTCGGGATATCCTATACAGGATTTTTCCCGCTTAAGAGTACATTGTCCTTAACACCTGGGTATGACTCAAATGTTCTTCGTTTATCATCTGATGAAATGTCAGAAGCAACACTTGATCAAAATATTCTGGGGTCAATGAGTACATTTGATTCTGCATATTTAAGACTGTCAGGATCGTTGAATTCACTATATCGATTAAAACATCGTACTAATTATATAAAGTTATTTGTTAGTGGTGGTTATACATCCTATTTGCATTCATCCGACAAAAATTATACTAGTGGTAAAGTTTCTATGCTTTATCAGTGGCGACGCCATTTTCGAATTGAATCATATGTGAAACGGTTAAATAAGTATTATTTACGTGATTATGTGAATAGGGACGTAAGTAATGATATTTATTCGGGATGCCTTTTTACAGATGAAGAATATGGTGGAAATTTTACGTTTCCTGTTTCAAAGTGGCTTTGGTTTAAAACAGGAATATTTACGTTAAAAAGGTATTATAACGCTGAATTTGCGGAATTTGATTTAGATATTTTAGCTGGAACTGCACAGGGTCATTTCAAACCTTTAAATAATCTGAATTTTTCATTACAGGTTATTTTTGGTAGTGCAAATAACATCACATTTAATAAGACTGCACGATCAAGTAATTTTGATCGATCATACACATATTTTGAATATTATGTCCCCGTAACGTATTCATTAAATAATACATGGATATCAGAAGTTGGATCAGCATATAGACAAGAATATCGGAAATATATTGCTGAAACATTTGATGATCCACTACACAGCGGAAGGGATCACATTGACCGTAAATTTGATTTATGGTTTGGTTCAAAATTGAATAAAGATATGGATATTAAATTCCAAATTCGATTCAGAAATAGAACTACATTTTCTGAATTTGAATGGGTAGAAGAATTAAAAAGTTTTAATCAGGTACAAGCATGGATGACATTCTCACGGAGATTGGTTTATGACCGTTACTAAAAAATTTATTGGGATATTACTCGGATTGATACTGCTATCAGCTTGCTTAGAGCCAGAATATGATGATATTTGGTCGCTGAATGGCATTGCGTCCATTAATACAATTGGGTATTGCAGAGATGTCCATATCGTAGATGATATTGCATATGTTGCAGCTGGTGCAGCCGGTGTACAAGGATGGGATGTTTCGGATATTACTACAATCAATAAAGTACTAAATATTGATAATTCTACAGTTATTTATTCTTCCGGTACTGAATTTTCATTTATCTACGATAGAGATATTGCTCAAATATATTATAGTAAATCAAATCAAGATTTATTTGTACTTGAAAATACACAGCTTGTAAAATGTTTGAATATTTCAGATTATGATTCAATTTACACTAAAGGTGAAATATTGAGTGTTGGAACCTATGAGTTCAGGTCTGCATTTGATCGGTTAGATACAATCAGAATTTTCGCTGCTGATAATGATGATGGACTCAAATGGCATACATATACACCTGCTTTCTGGGGCGACTGGTTGCAAATTGATGGAACTGAACTACCAACATTAGGATCGCCAGTTGGAATTGATATGAATAATGAACTTATAGCTTTAGGTCAAGGACAACAAGGAATTGAAATATTTACCTATAATGAATCTAACGATAATCCAATTTCAATAGGCAATTTCGATACAGATGGCATTGCCAGTCATCCAACATTTGATGGAAATAATCTTTACGTAGCATTGGATTTTGGTGGAGCAGCATATTTTGAAATATCTGAACTACCATTGGATACTACTAATTCAATACTTACCGGATACGGATATACATTTGCTGAAGATTTAAATGTAGACCATATCTCTATTATTGATGATATTGCAATACTATCTTTAGGGCCTTATGGGATTGCACTTTATGATGTGAGTAATCCCAAAAAACCGGTGTCAAAGGGGATTTTTGACATTGGATATACATATAAAACAGTAATTCATGCAGGCAAAGTTTATGTAGCATGTCGTGAAGGTTTACAAATCTATGAAATCCATAAATAAGGTGGATAGTATGAAAAAACTTCAAGTATTATTTTTGTTTTCAACCATTGGATTATCCCAATCACTTTGGACTCAATCTGAGGGAGTTGCGATACGTCAGGGTGTTCATATAGAATGGCAACGGACAGTTTGTCCTGGTGCGAATGATGATATGATTGTTTTCTGGTCAGAAACTCGCGATGGGAATCGTGATATCTATGCTCAAAAGATCGGAATTGATGGAACGATGATGTGGAGTGATGGCGGGAAACCGATAACAGAATTGCCTGGTCGTCAAGAGGATCCAGTGGCAATTGAAGACGGCTCTGGAGGTGCTTATGTTGCCTGGGTCGATTATCGTCTTGATATAGCAGGAGATATTTTTGTGCAACATATTGATTCGAATGGTGATCTTTTATTAGATAATAATGGTGTTGCATTATGTCAACATCAGAGTACGCAGATTACAATCAATATGTGCAAAGATGGTAGTGGTGGGGTGTATGTTACCTGGCAGGATAAACGTAATGGTGTGAATGACGATATTTATGGCACACATATAAGCTCAGACCATGTCATAGTAAATGAAGGTGACGGACATCCAATCGTCAGTTTTACTGGAAATCAATTCGAAAAAAGTATTGAATACGCAGGTAACGGAGAAGCTTTACTCGTTTGGACAGATACTCGTAATGCGGGTAATTCCGAAATTTATGGTCAACGATTTGGAATGGATATGTTACCATTGTTTGATGTAAGTGGAATTAATATCTCTAGCGATGTCATCTTGGATGTGAGACCGCGAACGACATACATGCATGGGGACACAAGTCTGGTAGCATGGAAAAATGGAGCAGAATCATCTACTATATTGTATAATTTATTGACCTCATCAGGAGTATTGTATGATTCACATCGTTTTGTATCATTTAATGATGCAATAAAATCAAATCCCCGTCTTAAGAATGATTCATCGGGTAATGTGTTTATTACTTGGAATGATATTCGTTTTGATACTACAAATGGAGATGCTTTTACTCAAAAAGTGGACATGAATGGTGATATTGTATGGGATTCTGTAGGAGTATTATTAGATAATACTGAATATTTAAACAAAAATGTGCGGTTTGTGTCTGATGATCTTGGAGGAGCATGGTATTTTTGGGAACGTGGTGTTTTCCCGGATATAGATATTATTGCTTTGAATATCTCGTCAGATCAAATGGCGAATGAATATATTGTAACGGATAATCCCAAGGAACAATCAGCGCCTATTAGCGCAAAAGATGGAAATAATGGTGCTTATATATTGTTTGCAGATATAAAAACTGGGAGTATTTGGCTTCGCGCACAACATATTAATACAAATGGAGATTTCTTTGAATCTGGTGAATTGCTAATTAGAGAGGGTTTAGATGGTGATGTCAAATTTTTGAATAAAGATAATAATAGTAACGGAATAGTATTGGCTTGGGAAGACACGCGAAGTGGAAGTAAATCCTATGGAAATTGGATTACAACATCAGGTGATATTGAAAATTTTAACGGGAAGCAGATAACATTTTCAAATAGTGAGTCTACGGTAGATGAAGCTGAGCCGAAAATGCTTTTAACAGATAACTCAATATACTATGTTACCTATTCTACTGAAACCGGTGCAAACCTTGTGAAAATCAACAGTCTTGATCATAATCTGGATAATCTTTGGGATTCAACTGGAATTGCAATTTATGAGGGTATAGCTGATCAACGCCGAGCTAATCTCATAAATACACCTAGTGGAATCGGATGTATTTGGTCAGAAACACGAAATCAAATTGACTTTGATGTATACTACCAAATATTGAATAGCAACGGAAACCCTGTATTGCAATCAGATGGCGTCTTAATTAATGATGCAACATATAAGGATGATTATGTCATCGATATAATTCAAACGCCAGATGGTAATTTAATCGTTATTCTATTTGAACAAGCGACTAATAATCATGTTTATATAGCAAAAAAAATTGACTTCAATGGGAATGTTATATCGGAATGGTCAAATAACGGAAAAGTTACCATCGCAGGTCCAATCGGTGAGCCCAAGAATCTAAAAAGTATAGTCATAGACGATACAATGGGCATTCTATTGGCTTGGAATGAAACCAATAATTTCGCAGCGGATATCAAAGTTCAAATACTAAAATGGGATGGTACAACTATATGGTCGCAGGGCGGGATTTTTGCGACTACTTATGCTAATGACCAAGTTAATATAGAAATGGATATCACGCCTGATCGTACAAAAGCTTTATTAGTATGGGAGGATTTTGAAAATGGGACTGAATATAACATAACTGCACAAGTTTTGGATATAGTAAATGGTACATTGTTAGGGGAAAATATTACATTTACTGACGATACGACTTTTCAGGTACGGCCTAAAGTTCACAACTTGACAGAAGACCAATTCTTGATTGTATGGGAAGATTCACGAGGAATTAATAATCCTGACCCCACAAAAGCAATAGGATCTGATCTGTATTGGACGTGGTACTCTATATCTAATAATTCATTTGAGTTAAATGGAAGACCTCTTGTACAACAGTTTCATCGACAGGAACATCTCCAATTTGCCGAATTATCTGAAAATGAGTTGTTACTTTATTGGATTGATTTACGTTCCTCTGGTAAAGAAGATTTTTCAAGTTTATACGGTAAACTATATTTGAAGCCGGAGTTCTTAATTTCCATTGACCCAATAACTCCAGAGGAATATTTTATTTCTGATGCCTTTCCAAATCCCTTCAATGGAGCTACAGTTATTGAGTTTAACGTAAAGAATGTTGTTCCAGTTGATATCACTATAACAAATATCCTGGGACAGGTAATCTATGAAGCAGTTATGCTTCCAAATCAACCAGGACGTTACCAATTTACCTGGCATGGAACTGATATTTTAAATCGACCAATAGCAAGTGGTATCTATTTTTATAAAATAAGTATAAATAACGTAATAAATACAGGTAAACTAACATACTTAAAGTAAATTATGAAACGAATATGGATTACATTTCTTTTCTTGTTTTCTCTGGGAAAGGCAGAAAGTCAAACTCTGGATGAGCGTTTTCATACATTTGATGAAATACAGTCTCTTATGGCTGATTACGATTCAAATCCTCAATACGAATCCATATTTCGGGTTGATACAATTGGGTATTCATCTTTAGAAAACTTGCCTATTTTGGCAGCAATAATATCAGATAATATAACGGAAAAGGAAGATGAGCCACGACATTTATTTGTTGGTCAAGTTCACGCTGAAGAACTATTAGGAGTGGAAGCGGTAATAGAATTGTTGGATCAATTATTAAATCCTGTACCTGCTCAATTTCTTCACGTATTAACATTACGTCAAATGATGGAAATATGGATCATCCCTACTATGAATCCGGAAGGGATGAACGTAGTGTTTAGTGGAGAAGATGTAACTTATCGCAAGAATAAAACAGATTTTAGTCCTGATGGTCTATATCCTAATGGCGTATTTGATTATAGTTCTAGTATTGGAAATGATATTGATGGTGTTGATATTAATCGAAATTTTGATTTTAATTGGGTTTTTGGTGATACGTTTTTAGAACCTGATCCATCTGGTTATGGATCTCACTACGATTATTTTCGTGGATCAAGTCCATTCTCAGAATCCGAAACCCGTGCCCTGAGAGATTTAGCAATCGAGCAGCAATTTCAGTTCTCTATAGTTATGCATAGTTCTCGATCTGGAAATTTAAGCGAAAAAGTATTTACTTCATGGGAGTGGGAAGATACAAAACAATCACCAGATCATTTCGCGCAAATCACTATCGGCGATCATATGGCCAATATGATTCCAACTGAGGATGGCACAGGGGAATACTTATCAATATCAAGTAAAAGCCGTAATGGTAAAGCACATGATTGGTTTTATAGCCAAACAGGTTGTTTCCAATATTTGATAGAATGCGGCACCGCAAATCTCCAACCTGATAGTGCGCTTATTGAAGATACAATTGAAAGAAATATACCAGCTATGTATTATCTTATGGATCGTTCCATTGGATACAATACCGATGCTGCACAAATTTCAGGAGTTGTGTTTAATACGCAAGATAATCAACCCATAGATGAAGCTATAGTTGAACTGGTTGAATTATCCGGTAATGTATTAACCCCTAGAAAAACTGATGAATTTGGGCGCTATCGTAGAATTGTGAATCCAGGGACTTATACTGTTAAGGTAAGACATCCCAATTATCATTCTGATTTATCAGTTATTACTGCAAATAATAGTGTTATTAGAACTCACAACGTTGCTTTATCAGAAAAATCTATATATACGGTTTCAGTTAACATAATTAATGATAACAGTATCTCAAGTGTTGAACCTTTGCTAATTCTAACAAATGGTATTGAAAGCGATACAGTGGCTCTTGCTGTAGGATCACAGACAATTTCACTTCGTGAGGACACTTGGCTCTTTACATTGGTAGATCAGAATATTATTCCAATACAGAAAACTATTTATATAAATCAAAATACCACAATTAATCTGACGTTTGACGAAGGTACAGATATTTTGTCTTTTATCCCAGACGATGAGCAAAACTGGGAGATTATTAATGGTGACTGGGTTTTCGGTGATGGATTGTTGCGTACTCAGAATGGATTTTTATACACAAATTCGGACACACTTGAATCTATCTCCACATTAGAAATGCCATTTTTCCCTACTGATGGCGTAAATAGAGTAGTTTGTACAATAGATCATAAATATGAATTAGAATGGGATGTTGACAGTATTCGTGTATTACTTATTTCAAATAATGGTTTATTCTCATCAAATTCATACAGCAATCATTCTTGGACATCTAACCAATTAAATTATATTACTTTGACTAATCAAGCAGGAATTGATTCAGTCAAATTGCGATTAGAGTTTTATAAAGACGAAACTGTGAATTATTGTGGTTGGGAAGTTAGTCATATTAAAATTCAGGGAATAAACGATCAGTACCTTGGGATCGCAAATTCCACTGAAAATGGAATAACCTACCAACTCCCTAGCGTATCTACTCCGTATCCAAACCCATCAAATGGAACAATTAATCTCGATCTGTATAATTGGGGTACTAATCCTGAAATCATTTTGTACAACCTTTTAGGTCAAGAAGTATTTCGCGAGAAGATCAGTGAGATGTCACCTCAAAGACATCACTGGACCCAAAATATTCATACTTTATCTCAAGTACAATTAGCAACTGGGGTTTATTTCATTAAAGTACAGAATCCTGAAAGGACGATAATTAAAAAATGCGTTTTGTTAAGAAACTAATAATCATATTCAGTCTTTATACATTTTGTATTGCAGGAAATCAAAACTTTAGAGGATTGGACGCAGACGATTCATTTAGTGGTCCACTTCCGCTAGCGTTTAAGCCTTACCTTGTAGCAAATGGTTTTTCTACAAACATGCTTCAGTTTGCACGAGGAGAATACCTCATTATTGTTCCCAACGCTTTTGTGAATTATATCCCTGATTTGATCCAGTTTAAACGATCTCAGGGATTTGACGTCACAGTTGCGACATTGTCTGAAACTGGCTCAACTGCTGATGATATTAAATCATATATTCAAACAACTCTTAACAATAATCCGTTATTAGAATATGTCCTGCTGATTGGCGATGTGGATGGTTTAGGAGAATTACCTTCATTCTATTATGGTCCTGAGAATGATGTTTCTGATCAAAAATATACGCATCTTGTGGGCGATGATAATATTCCAGATGTTTTTATTGGTAGATTTTCAGTGGACTCGCCTCTTGAACTAATTGTAAGTATCCAAAAAACTATTAACTACCATCGTTCTCCTTTAGAAAACGGTGATTGGCTCGACCGTGCATTGGTTGTTGCAGGGAACTATAGTAATACTGTTCCGATTCCCATCACTCCTGTTTGGACATCTCAATGGGTAAAAGATATCCTTTTAGATAATGGCTATTCCCAAGTTGATACTGTTTTTTATCCGCCTATTCAATATGGTGCTCCTCAAATTCAATCGATTATTAATAATGGCGTAGGGCTTATCAATTATCGTGGTTGGGGAGATGCAAATGGATGGCATTATCCTGAATTTCATGTAAGTGATATTAGTGGTCTGAATAATGGCTGGATGACACCTGTATTCACCAGTTTTGTATGCAATGCTAATGATTTTGCGAACAATGTTGATCCTTGTTTAGGAGAAGCACTTGTAAGAGCAGGTACTCCATCTGTGCCAAAGGGTGGAGTTGCTGTTGTTGGTCCCAGTGACCTACATACTAGTACAAAATATAATAACATAATCAATGTTTATATGTATGATGCAATGTTAGACCTTGACGTATTGGAATTAGGACCAGCAATGTTAGCAGGGCAAATGGGATTATTGCGCGAGTTCCCTGAACAAAATGGGGTTGGTGAAGCTCAAGAATTCTATTTTCATGTTTATAATATTCTTGGTGATCCTTCATTAAATGTACATATTACTTCACCCGATGTCTTCACAATTGATGCCTCAGTATCAGATGTGGATGCAGGCTACATAAACATTCAATCAACCAATTCTTCAGGTATTCCTATACAGGGTGCTGTTGTAGCTGTCATGATTGGGAATGAGTTAATTGTAAAAGGATTAACTGATCAATCTGGACGGTTTATTGGAAATGTACCATCAGCTATTAGCTCTGATGTTGAAGTTTATTTAAATAAGCCCGGGTTTGTTCAGGGATTAGAAACATTAACACCGTCGACTATAGAAATTGTATTTAATGGGTATAGCTTAGATGGTTCTTCCACCGCATTTGGATTATTACAAATTGGATCATCAGTTGATATTTATCCAATTATTAAAAATGAAAGTGGAGATTCGCTAGCAAGTGGTACTGGTACAGCTACAGCCGGAAATGGAATCGAACTGGCAACGAATTCGTTTTCATACAGTGCAATCTATAATGAAGAAGTTGGTATTGCCACATCACCTTTAACGTTGATAATTAATGATTATATGATTGGTCGTGATGCTGTACTTGACGTGACACTGAGTAGCTCATCAGTTACTGGGAAGATTGGGCTAAATTTAGAGTCTCCTCCATTAGAGATTAGTTTGTCTAGTGCTACTACGATCTCACCAAATTCCTCATTTACACCTGAAATCACATGTATAAATCATGGAAAGTTCACGTATACGAATCTATCTGTAACTCTATCAGCAGTTTCTGAAATGACATCCGTGGTATTGAATGGTGTTGATCCAACAATTACGTTGTCTTCATGGAGTGAAGTATCTTCGCTATTAAGTGATTACCAAATAGATATTGGGAATATGTCTTGGGGGAGTACGGCAACAATTAACCTAGAATTGAGTGCCGGTGATGTTGTTTTATACTCTTCAAACCATCATATACCTATTTTGCCACAATTAGATGAATATCCTGCTATGCCATCACGATATGGTTATTGGGCATACGATAACACAGACGATGGGTTTTCAGAAAAACCGGAATACAATTGGGTTGAGTTAGATCCGAATTATGGTGGTAGTAATGGAACTTTATATGAACTTGATGATGACGATCATGTCGATATTGATTTGCCTTTTACATTTAAATATTTTGGTGACGAATACAATTCGATAACCATCAGTTCAAATGGTTGGGCATCATTGATTCCATGCGATATAAATTATTTCTGGAATTATACTATTCCAATGGCAATGGGGCCCAAAGCTCAACTAGCAATATTTTGGGACGATTTGGAAGTAGTTGGAAATGATCTTATTCAAGTTTATACACATTATGATGAATCCAACGGTCGGCTTATTATCGAATGGTCACATGCTCTGAATAACTTTGATGAATTGACAGAGGAAACATTTGAATTGATTTTGTATGATCCAACGGTGACGATTACAAACACAGGGGATGGCGTAATTGAAATGCAATATAATGATATTGTTGATATTGACAGTGAAAAGAACTTTGCCACAGTTGGAATTGAGGATCAATATCAAAATGATGGAATCCAATATACATTTAATAATACATATGCACCTGGTGCGGCTCCTATACAAAATGGCCGAGTAATACGGTACACAACCAATCCACCATCAAACTATCAAGCGCCTCTTTCAGTTGAAAACGAAATAGTACCGAATAGTTTTTCCTTATTGCCAGCATATCCAAACCCTTTTAATCCAAGAACAACTATAAACTATGCGCTACCGTTTGTAGGTGAAGTCTCTGTAAAAGTATATGATATTTTAGGTCATCATGTAACCACATTAGTAAAACGTCATCAAAGTTCTGGTACACATTCAATAGTTTGGAATGGTACAACACAAGATAATAAACCCGTGTCATCTGGGACATATTTTGTGGTACTTGAATCCGGTGGTTTACGTCAGACACAAAAAATAGTATTACTAAAGTAAGAGAGAATATTCATGATAAAAATTTATACGACTTCTTGGTGTCCGTATTGCGTTGCGGCAAAGCGATTATTGACAGAGCGTGGAAAGAAATATGAAGAAATAAATATTGAGGCTCAAGAAATGAGTCGTGAAGATTTATTTGCTATTACTGGCGGACGTTCTGTTCCTCAAATAGTAATAAATGATGAGATGATTGGCGGATATGACAACCTGGTAGAATTGGACTCAGCAGGGAAAATCTAAAATCCTTTTTCAAAAACTACTAAATATAAGCCTCCTTGGTCTGATTGGACTAACGGGGGCTTGTTCGTCTTATAAGCCAACACCAATACCATTTGATTCAGCTACTAGTATGGAGTTACATCTTGAATCATACAAAAAATGGTTAAGTACAGAAAAGTCTGAATCGGAAAATGTAAAAAACGAGCTAGGACCCTTTTTTGATGAATTGTTATATAGAGATTTTTCCTTTTATGAGAAAATTTATCCTTCTTATGAAGCCTACACACAATCATATGATTCCGTTAAGGTCTTGGGCACCAAGCAATTTCGATTAGTGAAATCG
>JABMOV010000082.1 GCA_013203145.1 Fidelibacterota bacterium | reverse complement strand
GGTGAGTATGAATTATATCATCGTTGGAATTTGGAAGATGCAAAAAAATATTACGGCAACGTCATGCGTGAAAGCAGAAAATTGGATGAGGGACCAGCTGCTGATATAAAAGTAAAAGAAATCACTGCTTATCTGTCGACAAATGAAGAATTAATAAGAATCAGAGCATCTTATGAAGCATCTCTTGTAGATACAATTTCTGTTGATTCAACTCAAGTATTACAAACGACAGATATCGACTATTCAACAGAAATAAGTAAACAATTAATCTCGCTGGCTGAATTAGAAGCTTTTCACTTTGGAAATACGGATTCTGCAAGAGTCCATTTGCGCGATATAGTAGAGAATTATTCAGACACAGATGCACACCCAAGATCATTGTTTACATTATCTTATTTGTCAAATAAAGATGGTGACATTTCATATGCTGACACACTTGAATCACAAATATTAGAATTATATCCACAATCTGATTATGCAGATTTTATCCGAAAGAAAAACGGTATTGCAGAGACAACTGGGAGCTCGGCACGTCAATTATTAGATGCCGAATCTCAACGAGAAGGTTCCCTCCAATCTGCTATTCCAATTTATTTGGATATTGTCACCACAGATTCTAGCAGTGAATCATCTTTACTGGCGGGCTATTTTCTAGCAAACCATTTTGATTATTTAAACAATGATTCTAATAATGCTCTAAAATACTATGAGTGGATTTCACGGCATTTCCCCGATTCAGACCAAGCTGAAAATGCAAAAACCAGACATTCATTTATTACACATATTTTCCAAACCACTAAAGTTGATTCGATTCCTGTAAACGAAGACCAATGATTGATCAAGTTTGTAAAGTTCTATCCATAAATCCATTAGCAAAGGATATTTGGGAAATGACTTTTTCAGCAGATCAATTAGTGAAAATATACAAAGGTGCAGGTCAATTTATAGAGATTCTGGGTGATAAAACCTGGGATCATCCTCTTCGAAGACCCATGAGTATTTCAGGCATTACAGATAGTACAATGTCAATTATTTTTAAGGTAATGGGACAGATGACAAGTAGGTTTAGTTCTTTAAAAGTTAATGACGAAATAAATGTATTAGGCCCATTGGGGAACACATTTTCACATCCATCAGAAAATGAAACAGCAATATTGATTGGCGGCGGAGTGGGTTTAGCTCCCATCATGAATTTTCTAAATGAGTTGAAAAGTATCAATAATCACGTTCTTACGATTATTGGAGCACGTACTAAGGATGAACACCATTTAGATCACGATCCCTGCAATGGGATGTATCTGACGACGGATGACGGAAGTATTGGTGACCATGGCACTGTCATGCCAACATTGGATCGAATTATCAATACTGTGAAATATCCCAAATTATATGCTTGTGGACCAGAGCCAATGTTAAAAGCCGTTCAGCAATTTGGTCTCACTCACGATATTCCGACAGAGCTTTCTGTCGAAAGCTATATGGGGTGCGGAGTTGGTTTGTGTCAGGGATGCGTTTTGAAGCGCGAAGGTCCTGATTTTGCTGAAGACTCATACCAGAAAAAATATACTGTCGTGTGCAAGGATGGTCCCGTATATAACGCAAAGGAAATTCATTTTGACTGATTTCCACATAAAAATTGGATCTGTTGAGTTTATGAATCCTGTATTTGTTGCATCAGGAACATTTGGATATGGTGTCGAAATCCCTGATTTATTGGATATTAGTAAAATAGGTGCCATTGTTACAAAATCCATTTCACTAATGCCAAGAGAAGGAAACCCGCCCCCGCGTATCGTTGAAACATCGTCGGGGATGATTAATTCTATTGGTTTGGCGAATATTGGTGTCGAAAAATATATTGAAGAAATGTTACCTCAGTATGCTCAAATATCAACACCAATCATTGCCAATATCGTTGGTTGGACATTCGATGAATACCTTGAAGTATTGCGCAAGCTGGAAGCTGTATCCTCAAATATAATAGGATATGAGATTAACATATCATGCCCTAACGTTAAAAAAGGTGGAATGGAATTTGGCACAGACCCAGAAACTGTGGAAAAACTAACAAGCTTGTTACGAAAAGCAACTAATCGATTACTTATTATGAAATTAAGTCCCAATGTTGCAGATATTGCATCTATTGCATTATCAGCAGAACGTGGTGGGGCAGATGCTGTATCAGCTATAAACACTGTGGTTGGAATGAGTATAGATCCCTATTCACACCAAAGTAATATATTTACAACATTTGGAGGTCTGTCAGGTCCAGCCATCAAGCCCATCGGATTAGCTGCAGTTCAAAAAGTATATCGTAAAGTGAGTATCCCCATTGTTGGGATAGGCGGGATTTCATCGGGTAACGATGTTGTAGAGTATATGCTTGCTGGAGCAAGTGCTGTTCAGGTCGGGACTGCTACATTCAGACATCCAGATGCGGCAAATCAAATCTTCGATCAATTAAAAACGTATTGTCAAACTCAAAATATTCAACAAATTTCTGATCTCACTGGTAAAGTAAAATTACATTCTTGATGATGAAAAAAAATGGAATACTGATATGTCTCATAATGGTTGGAATGGCGTGTTCCAATGCACCACGCTACACTACGACTGAAGTAAAAAGAAAAACGAAGAAGCCATCATCATCATTAAGTACCAAAGCTCACCAAAAAGTTCTATATGGTGTTAGTTCATACTATGGTCCAAATTTTCATGGGAAATTAACGGCAAATGGTGAGGTCTACGATATGTATGGGCTTACTGCTGCCCATAAAACCTTACCCTTGAATACCATTGTTCGTGTGACTAACCTCGACAACAATAAATCACTTATCCTCCGTATCAATGATCGCGGACCATATATTGCTGGAAGAATCCTTGATTGTTCATATGGTGCTGCTGTCAAACTCGATTTTGTTTCAAAAGGAACAACTAAGGTAAAAATCGAAGTCATTGAGTGGGGGGATAATAAATACATGAAACATGAGACTTAACATATGAAATATTATTTAGCTGTCAATCCTCAGGGTGGAACGAAAAAAGGTTTGGACATTTTGGAAAAAGTACGTCCAATTTTTGAAAAAGCTGGTGCCGAAATAGTGGTCAAAGAGACTAGATATGCTGGGCATGCACGAAATATGGCGCATGAATTGTCCTATGAAGGATATGATGGTTTTTGTGCTATTGGTGGTGATGGAACCATGCATGAAGTTATTAATGGTATGTTATCCCGTAAAGATGAAGCAAAACTTCCCATTGGATTAATTACCGGGGGAACCGGAAATTCGTTTATGCATGATTTGGATTGTTTAGATCCTATTGTTGCTGCAAAACGAATTATAACTGGACGATTACGTGACCTGGATGTTGCCAGGGTTGATGCAAATGGTGAAATTATATATGGATTTAATATTATCGGTTGGGGATTGCCGACAGATATAACCATGACAGCAGAAAAATTTAGATGGTTGGGTGAGCAACGATATAATCTTGCAGCGGTTATTGAAGTAATGAAAAATAAACCACGACTAGCACGAATTTGTATTGATGGTCGTACAGTTGCTGGCGATTATGGATTTATTTTAGCGTGCAATACAATTCATACTGGTACGGCAATGAAAGCAGCACCACTGGCACGAATTGATGATGGACTCATCGACTTGTTGACGGTTAGAAAAGCAGGGCGATTAAAACTTTTATCTTTATTCGGAAAAATCTTTTCTGGAGCTCATGTAGGTGATCCGGCTGTTGTATATCACCAGGCCAAGGAATTTTCACTAATACCTCAGGAAGACCACCCGTTAAACATCGATGGAGAGATTCTTGGAAACACTCCTATTCATGTGAAAATGATGCCAAAAGCTGTACAAGTCCTAGTCTAGATTAGCAATTACAATATTGGCCAATCCGATTCCATTTTCCTTTGTAAAGCAGGGGATTCATCGCTAGTTTTCGGTCTATAAATTTTCCCTCATGACTGATAATCTTAGAAGAAGAATGCTTGTTAATGTCCTCGGAATTCCCGGGGGTTTAGCTCTCGTATACATTGGTGGTGTAACCTTTGCAGGTTTTATCACCATTGTTATGTTATATGCTTTGTTTGAATATTATTCCTTACAGCAACATAAGGATGTTTACCCACAAAAATGGTTAGGATGGTTATTGACTCTCCTCATTGGATATATATACTACATCCAGCCAGAAGTAAAATTCCCAATTGTATTAATCTATTTATCGTTTTTTATTTTGGTTGCGTTAATTATTGAATTATTTCGCAATAAATCACACCCAAATCAAAATCTGGGAACTACCTTCTTAGGTATTCTCTACATACCCTTATTATTAGGCTCAATGATTGCGTTACGGGAACAGGATACGATGCAAGGTACTCAGCTGACATTTGCGCTTATTCTTTCTATTTGGGTTTGTGATTCAGCCGCTTATATCATTGGGAAAAAGTGGGGAGTTAAAAAGATTTTTAAACGTGTAAGCCCAAACAAAACTGTGGCTGGGACTGCTGCAGGGCTTATATGCGCCATTATTCTTTGGTTAGTATTAAACAATATTGGCTTTTTGGGAAAAACATATTTATGGTATCAGGTAGTAACATTTGGTGTAATAACCGGTGGGTTCGGACAATTAGGTGATTTTTTAGAATCTATGTTCAAGCGCGCTGTTGGTGTCAAAGATTCAGGCACAATATTAATGGGGCACGGGGGAGTACTGGATCGTTTTGATTCATTAATTATTGCCAGTCCGCTGGTATATATCTTTGCAAACACAATATAAGTAATAGGTTCAAGGAGAATGGAACTAAGATCAATTCTTGCTACGGATTGTGGTTCAACCACAACAAAAGCTATCCTTATTGAAAAAATTGACGGTGAATACCGCCTTAAAGTAAGGGGTGAGGCTCCTACAACAGTAGAAGCTCCATTTGAAGATGTAACTAAAGGTGTGCTAAATGCAGTAATGGAAGTCGAAGAACTTTCAGGCCGAAAATTGCTGGAAGGTGAAGAAATTATTACTCCACAAAATGGTGATGTTGGAGTTGATATTTATATATCAACCAGTTCAGCCGGCGGTGGTTTGCAAATGATGGTTGCCGGGGTTGTTAAATCCATGAGTGGTGAGAGTGCAGAACGTGCTGCGTTGGGAGCGGGATCCATTGTTATGGATGTTCTGGCATCTAACGATGGTCGTCTTCCTCATGAAAAAATTAAACGAATTCGTCAATTGCGCCCTGATATGATTTTATTGTCTGGTGGGATTGATGGGGGTACCATTTCGCATGTTGTTGAATTGGCAGAAATATTAGCTGCTGCAAATCCCAAGCCCAGATTAGGACAACATTATAAATTACCTGTTATCTATGCCGGAAACGAAAAAGCAAAAGATATTATTAAAGAAACATTAGGTGAGATTACAGATCTTGATATTGTCGAAAATATTCGTCCTGTTTTAGAAAGAGAAAATTTGGGTCCTTCGCGGGATAAGATTCATGATCTATTCATGGAACATGTCATGGCCCAAGCTCCAGGGTACAAAAAACTAATGGCCTGGACAGATGCTCCAATTATGCCTACTCCTGGTGCTGTGGGATCGTTAATTGAAATGATTGCAAAAGAAGAAAATATCACGGTTGTAGGTGTCGATATTGGCGGCGCAACTACGGATATCTTTTCTGTATTTCAAGGTCAATTCAATCGAACGGTCAGCGCAAATCTTGGAATGAGTTATTCTATTTGTAATGTACTCGCAGAAACAGGATTGAAAAATGTTCTTCGTTGGGTCCCATTTGATATTGATCAAAAAGAATTAACAAATCGTATTGGTAATAAAATGATTCGTCCAACGACGGTTCCCCAATCCTTGGAAGAATTAATTATCGAACAAGCAATCGCCAGAGAAGCGTTACGTTTGTCGTTTATCCAACATAAATCCTTTGCGGTAAACCTGAAAGGCATTCAAACCGAACGGACGATTTCAGATGCATTTGAACAATCTGAATCTGGTTTGTCGCTTGTAAATATGATGGAACTTGATCTCTTGGTTGGTTCAGGCGGTGTTCTTTCCCATGCACCTCGCCGGCAGCAATCTGCAAAAATGATGATTGATGCATTTTTACCAGAGGGTATCACACAGTTAGCAGTTGATTCAATCTTCATGATGCCCCAATTGGGTGTTTTGGCAAATATAGATAAGAAAGAATTGGCTAAGGATGCGCGTAAGGCCGCACTTGAAGTATTCGAAAAGGATTGTCTGATTCGTCTAGGAACATGTTTGGCTCCAGTAGGAAAAGCGAAACCCGGACAGGTCGTATTAACGGCCGAATTTGTAATGCCTGGAGGTAACATTGTCAGGCAAGAAGTCAAATTAGGTGAAATGGTTGTAGTTGAAGCATCCTATGAACCGATCAAGGCAACGCTTACGCCTTCTAAAAGTATGAATATTGGTGCCGGTAAAGGTGAAATTATTGAAACAACGGTTTATGGAGGTATTGTCGGTATTATTCTCGACGGTCGTGGCAGACCAATGAATCTTCCTGATGATCCTGCTCAACGAATCGCAAATTTAAGCGATTGGTCGAAAGCTGTTAATGAATATCCAGATTACAAAATTTAAGTAGTAAATCGTAAGGTTTTATAGAAAATGGCACACTCATATACTCCAGGATTAAAAGTACTCCACGAAACTAAAGTAAAAAAAGAGCGGCGTTTACCTTTAAAGGGCGAGGTTGTGGTTAAAAAAGGTGATAGTGTATCACCAGATGATATTGTTGCCACAACAAATTTACCAGGAAACGTCCAAATGATTAATGTGGGTAATATGTTAAATGTTGACCCAAGTGATGTCTCAGGTGTCATGAAAAAAAATATTGGAGATTCATTTAATAAAGATGAATTATTAGCTGAGACCAAAGGACTTTTTGGATTATTCAAGTCAAGTGTAAAGGTACCCATTGATTGTACCTGTGAGTCAGTTTCAGCGATTACTGGGCAGGTAGTTCTCCGTGAAGCACCAATTCCTGTCGAGATTGATGCGTATATAACGGGATTAGTAACCGAAATTATACCTGAAGAAGGCGTCGAAATCGAAACCGACGCAGTATTCATTCAAGGAATATTTGGCATAGGTGGTGAAAGTCGCGGAGATGTACATATTGTATCTACCGCCAGAGACGAAGAAATTACACCCGATATGATTACAGCTGATTTAAAAGGTAAAATCGTTGTAGGTGGTTCCTTTATTAGTCTTGAAGCCTATCAAAAAGCGTTAAAAGTTGGATTAGCTGGTGTTGTGGTTGGCGGTTTCAATTATCATGATTTAGAAGCCATCCTTGGATATACCTTAGGTGTTGCAATTACTGGATCTGAAGATTTGGTGACATCACTTATTGTTACCGAAGGTTATGGGAAAATTCCCATGGGTCACAGAACGTTTGATCTATTAAAAGAGCATCATGGTAAATTTGCTTCTATCAATGGTGCCACGCAAATTCGTGCTGGTGTAATACGACCAGAAATTGTCATTCCACTTTCAAAAGAAAATTTAACGAACTCGCATAAAGGAATTGATGCCTCTGAAGGAATCAGCGATGGGAGTTTGGTTCGGATTATTCGTGCACCATATTTTGGACGTATGGGAATTGTGCGTGGATTACCAGCAGAATTACAAAAAATGGAATCAGAAACCATGGTTCGTGTTGCAGCAATTGAAATTGACGGGGAAATATTACATATTCCACGATCCAATTTAGAAATGATTGAAACTGATTAATCAATGGTTGATGCAATGAATCCAGCACTTTCATCCGATACAACATTATCAGATGACGACATGCAATTCATCAAACGAATTGCTGAAAAAATATTCAAGACCGGTTTTGTTACGCCGGCAGTCTTTTTTTTAGAAATGAATAAACCGCTGGCATTGCTTGGTAGTCACGCTGCGGTATTTTTTGGTCCAATAATAAACGCATTTATACAAGCCGATGGTTATTACCGTGCAGTTGAAATTTTTGAAGAACCGAGTCATGTAGAAATATTGATTCGAGAGCTGGAGTTTCTGGAAGCCAGCAATTCATCAGGAAAAACAGAGAATCCTGAACCTCAACAACCGACTAAAGAATAGAGGAGAAACCTGTGAACGATAAAAAGTTTTGGGGAATCTCCGGTGCAATTTTGGTTTTGTTCGCTATCTATTGGGTAGCTGGATATCCATTTTTTAAACCGGAACGAATAGTCATGTTCTTTGCCATATTGCTAGTTTCTGGAACAATAATGCTTTATATGAGAAAAGCCGTCCGTGGTGAAGAAATTTACCTTAGAACCATACCAGGTTTAAAAGCGGTTGAAGAAGCTGTTGGGCGTTCAACAGAGATGGGGAAACCTGTGCTCTACGTCCCGGGAATCATGGATATGGATCAAGTTGAAACGGTGGCAGGTGTTATTGTTTTAGGACACGTTGCTAAAATGACAGCCCGCTATGAAACCACAATGAATGTTCCGGTTTCTCGTGCAATTGTGATGAAAGCTGCTCGCGAATCGTGTCGTGAATCCTATTTATTAGAAGGTCGCCCCGATTTATTCCATGATGATATGGTTCACTATCTTACTGATGACCAATTTGCTTATGCTGCCGGTGTAAATGGAATTATGCTCCGTGAAAAACCTGCTGCGTGCTTATATATGGGTAAGTTTTACGCTGAATCACTCTTATTGGCAGAAACGGGTAACTCCATTGGTGCTATCCAGATTGCCGGGACAGCGTCACCGTCACAGATACCATTTTTTGTCACAGCCTGTGATTACACACTTATTGGTGAAGAATTCTTTGCAGCCAGTGCTTATCTGTCACAAGAACCGCAACTTATTGGTGGTGTAAAAGGGCAAGATATGGTGAAAATATTAATTTTGGGCACTATTGTACTAGCGACACTCCTACGTTATTTATTTGACATGGGATGGATTAGCTGGAATGTCCTCAACTTTTTAACGATTCAATAGGGGAGATCGATCATGGTTTGGAAACGAATGATTCCTATTCTTATTGCCACTGTCGTCGGTGTACTTACCCTATTTGGGTGGTTCATTGAACACGAGGGTATTGAAGGGTTTGTTAATGACGACGCAACCCAGTGGTTTGACATCCTTGCAAGTTTCGCAATCTTCTTGGGTGCTTTAAATTTGTTAAAATTGCAGTTTAACAAAGTTATAAAAAAGAAAAAGGGTTGGCCTTATGCATTACTAGCCATCCTTGGCTTTGCATTTGCGTTTAATGCAGGATTTATCATGCGTGGCGCATACTTTGTTGATATAACTGATCCTGGATCTATTAATGGTGTAGCAACGGTATTATCGGAGGAGAGCGGACTAACCCCTGAAGCCTCATCCAATATATTACTTCTTGTTGGTCCTGATAGTCCTTATCGTTTAGATCATGCATACTTTACAGAAGGTGGAGCCGAAGAATTTACCTCGGCTGTCAATGCCGCTGGCGGTACAGCAGTTATCAGTCCGGTTGCTTGGGGTGCCCATGTTTCAACAAGAGGCAGCCTTTTCCGGTGGATGTTTGATTTTATTTTTACTCCGCTTTCAGCAACCATGTTTGCTTTGTTAGCCTTTTTTGTGGCATCAGCATCTTACAGGGCATTTAAAATCAGGAATTTTGAAGCCACATTACTACTCACAGCAGGGATAATTATTATGCTGGGTCGTGTACCAATTGGCACCAATATTTCTGCTTGGTTTGTTCTTTACGTTCTTGTACTTGTGGGCGGCGTTATAGCGAATTCAACCTTAAAGAATCGACAAATTACTTTTGGTGTTGTTGTTGGTGGAATAGTTGTTGTGACCGTTGCCGGATTTCTGATGGGTTGGCCGCTTGATAAACCAGCCATATTTTATTTACCCGTTTTACAGGATTGGATTTATAACTATCCCAATGTCGCGGGAGCACGGGCAATTATGATCGGAATTGGACTGGGTATTTTTGCCACGTCAATTCGATATATTTTGGGAATTGAAAAATCCTATATTGGAGAATAATCATGAAGAATTTAGTCGATACAATTATCAGATTAGGACATGTCGATCGTCGCTATATCTTCGTGATTATTGCGGTGGTGGTTATGTTACCACTCTTTTTTCCTTTAAACTTGCCGATTCGTGCTACAGAATCAACACGAGTAGTATATGAATCCTTGGAAAATCTCGAACCTAATTCAAAAGTATTATTATCCTTTGAATATGGACCTAGCACAAAACCTGAAATTCATCCTATGGCCGTTGGTGTTTTAAGGCATCTATTTCGTAACGGGCATAAGGTGTATGTAACCTGCCTGTGGCCAGACGGACAGTTCATGGCGTTAGAGGCGCTTCAGGATATTGCCGAGGACGAGTTCCATATGAACTATGGTACAGATTATGTTCTATTAGGGTTTCGTCCAGGGAATGAAGCTGTTGTTAAAGGCATCGTTAGTGACATCAGAAAAATGTATACAGTGGATGCCCATGGAACGCTTATTGATGAAATACCTATGATGAACGGAATCCAGAATATCAATGATTTTGATTTTCTGTTTACAGCTTCTGCTGGTTACCCGGGAACGGTAGAATGGGTTCAATACGCAGCTGATCCTACTGGTGTACCTATGAGTACAGGGACAACATCCATTCAGGTAAATGAAGTGATGCCCTACGTTCAATCTGGACAGATTAACGGTATTTTAGCTGGTATGCCCGGTGCTGCTGAGTATGAAAAATTGATAGATAGACCCGGTATAGGAACCAGTGGCATGGATGCGCAATCCGTCGCCCATTTGGTTATCGTCTTGTTTATTATTTTCGGAAACATTTCTTTCTTTCTTGAACGTCAACGTTCAAAGAAATATTAGGAAGGGAGTTGACTATGTCTGCAGAAATTATTGGAGCTTGGATTGCAGTGTTTTTAACATTTGCAATATTTTCGTATTTGTATAAAGATAATCCCTTCTATAAAATCGCTGAACATATATTTGTTGGAGTATCAGCCGGGTATTGGGCATCCATGTTTTTCTGGACCCAAATCCAGCCAAATTTATTTGGTCGTCTGTGGCCTTCCAGTGAATACAATGATAGTGGTTTCTGGTATGGGTTATATGACTTATTAGGCACGGTTACTTCCTCAGCAGTTTTCCCTGCAGGTGGAATCGATAAAGGTCATGGAATGCATCTCATTTATTTAATACCATTTGCATTAGGTATTATGATGTTATTGAGTGTGCACTCAAAAATGACCTGGTTTGCACGATGGGGTATTGCCTATACTGTTGGTATGGCAGCTGGTCTACGCGCATACGGATTTCTCAATTCAAATGTTATTGGGCAAATTAAAGGTTCAGCTGTGAAATTTAGTGGAGATATGCCATTTTTTGCTATGATTGGTGATAGTTATTTTAATAGTCTAATACTAATTGTTGGTACCATCAGTGGATTACTATACTTCTACTTTTCCCGTGAACATGTTGGTTTATTAGGAAAAGTCAGTCGATTAGGAATCTATTTTCTAATGATTAGTTTTGGTGCATCCTTTGGTTTTGCCGTGATGGGACGTATTTCTCTTTTAGTTGGTCGTTTTACCCGCTTGATTGATTATGCAAGAGTTGAATACAATTATGCCTCTATTTGGATGTTTGTAATCATGGTAATCGTCCTAGCCATTTGGGCATTTAAAAGCAAGGAAGGTAAAGAAGCCTCAGCTTAATGGAGGATTCACCGTTATTTGATATACGTCATTTAACAGTAGCATTTCAAAAGAATGGAAGCGCGATCCCCGTTGTGGATCGTGCTTCTTTTTTTATAGAAAAGGGCGAAATCCTAGCCATTGTTGGTGAGTCAGGTTGTGGAAAATCTCAACTGGCTTTAGCATTAGCTGGGTTGAGTCCTAAACAGGCAATCGTCGACAAAAATATTATTTCGAAACCGGATATGACCATTTCAATGATTTTTCAGGAACCGCTAAGTGCACTGAATCCGGTAATCACAATTGGGGAACAAATTCGCGAAGCGCTGCGATTCCCAAAAGATAAAAAGAGTAACAGAGCCAGCGTAATCGATCTATTGGAATCTGTGGGAATAACTGACGCTGGAAATAAGTACAAGAATTACCCTCATGAATTTTCAGGTGGTATGCGACAGCGAGTGCTTATTGCTATTGCGATGGCACGAGAGCCCGATTTACTATTGGCAGATGAACCAACGACTGCTTTAGATGTTACGGTACAACGTCAAATTTTAGATTTATTGAAAGATATTAATCAAAACCGCGGGTTATCAATCGTTTTTATTACACATGATTTGACGTTACTTCCATCTCTAGCAGATCGAATAATGGTCATGTATGCTGGGAAAATTGTTGAAACAGGGCGAGTAGAGTCCGTAACTCAAAATCCGAAACATCCCTATACTAAACGACTATTGTCGGCTGCAAAACTTCAAAAAACGGACGATGGTTTATATGAATCCATCCCTGGAGTTGTACCAGCGCCGGAAGATTTTCCTCAGGGATGCCGTTTTTCTACGCGCTGTGAGTTTGCAAAAGATGAATGCCACACAACCGAACCTGAATGGACTGAGGAAAATGGTCATGGATGGGCGTGTCCTTATGGTGATTAAACTAACGATAGCCTTTATTTTATTATAATATAATTGTTGAGACGACTCGTCGAGTCGTGTCTACCGGTAAGTGTATATGGAATCTTGTCGGGCGTATAGAAAACAAATGAAATATATTTTTTGCAGGTTTATGTAAATCTGCCAGTATTTATCTCGAAAAGCAATCAAACTATATTTAATATGATAAAAGTAGATTTCTCATCTAATGGATTCGAAATGACAAATTTCAAAACACTACATTTAATTTTCTATATATAGTTTACATAGTGAACCAATATAAACCGTGACAACTGGATTGCTTCGTCGTCTCAATCGTACGGAACTCCTTGCAATGACAAGTTGTTTGTCATCACGAGCGGAGCGAAGTGATCTAAAATTGAAAATTTTGCACTGACAAATTATTTCTTAATTGTAATTAAGTATACAGCAGTCATTGCGAATAGACTGCCGATCATGATATTTGGGGTCAATTGTTCACCCAAAATCAGCATACTGAAACCCATGGCAGTTACAGGAACAGTGAAGATAAACGCACTGGCTTTCCCTGATCCAAGATGAGCAGCTCCTATAAAAAATATTGAGGTTCCGATTGCCATTGATCCGATGGAAATAGAAATAAAATGAATCCAAAACCTGAAATCAAAAGTGAATATTTCAAATAAAGGTTCGTTGAGTGCAAACGGTGTGATGATTACAGCAGAAATGAAATAGATCCAAAAACTGAATGTCAGTGGATGAATAACATTTTTACTTTTGGATGATATAATTGTCACAAATGCCCAGGTTAAGGAAGCGATAATGAAATAGGCATTTCCACTTTTTAGTATATCAGACAAACTCATGGACCAAATATTTAACATAATGGATCCACCAATGAAACCAAGAACTAATCCTAACAGGTCTTTTCTCAGAACTCCTTGACGAAACAGCAAAGCGGAAAACACAAATGTGAAAAGGGGATTCATAGTTGTAACTAATATTCCGCCGGCTCCAGCCAAACCCAATCGGGTTCCCATGAAGAAGAATACATTGTATCCAATCATAAAAATTCCGCCACCAACAATATACCGAAGGCCATCCTTGCTAGGTAAAATCTTTATCTTCAACAATTTTAAGATGGGAATCATCGTAATTGATCCAATTATAAACCGCCAAAAGATCAAAATGGGCACCGATGTATATTCATTGACGACTTTTCCGTTTGTCCAGGCTAAACCCCATAACGTCATTGCGAAGAGCATCAGAAAGGCAAATTTGGTTTGTTTCTCTTGATTCATGAGCGCGAAGTTAAATCATGGAAGATGGATCATGGAAGATGGATCATGGAAGATGTCGGAGTGAAGCGGAGATCCCGATAGTGCAGCGGAGCGGAACACATCGGGAGAAGATGGATCATGGACTATGGATCATGGAAGATGTCGGAGTGAAGCGGAGATCCCGATAGTGCAGCGGAGCGGAACACATCGGGAGAAGATGGAAGATGGAAGATGGAAGATGTCGGAGTCCCGACGGGTCGGGAGAGATTCCGTAAGTGCAGTGGAGCAACACGTATCAAGAGAAGATGGATTTTG
>JABMOV010000081.1 GCA_013203145.1 Fidelibacterota bacterium | reverse complement strand
GGATATCCACATTGCGCTATTATTTATAATTTGGAGAGGTGTCCGAGTGTCTTAAGGCGCACGCTTTGAAAGAGTGTGTGCGTTTACGCGTACCGTGGGTTCAAATCCCACCCTCTCCGCATCAATTAATTATTAATCTCATAATATGTTCGTTGTTCATAATTTCAACATGACTGATATGATTATTGAGAATAAAGTATTCGATGGATTTGATTATTCTGAAAAAGAGTTAGCAAAAGGCAGCTATGATGATTGTACTTTTGTCAATTGCAACTTTTCGCATTCAGATTTATCAAATATTGATTTTATGGAAAGTAAATTTGCTAATTGCGATTTTAGTTTGGTTAAAATCAGTAATACTTCACTGAAAAATGTAAAATTCGAAAATTGCAAACTTCTGGGATTGAATTTTAGTGATTGTAATGATTTTTTATTATCCGTTGAATTTGAAGAATGTAATTTGAATTTCACTTCCTTCTCTAAGCTGAAACTAAAGGGGATTGAGTTTAGGGATTGTAGTATGCAGGAGATCGATTTTGCTGAAGCGGATCTTAGCAAATCATTATTTGATAATTGCAATTTGGATAGAGCAATATTTAGTAGAACTAATCTTGAAAAATCTGATTTTAGAACCTCTTATAATTATTCGTTTGATCCTGAAACAAATCGAATAAAAAATGCTAAATTTTCGATGTCAGGAGTCATGGGATTATTGGATAAATATGATATCAAAGTTGAATAATAGAATAATCCCACATAAACACATTTGCCAAATAATTGGCTAAAACAAAAAAAAGAACAACATGATAGAAAAAAATGATTTAAAACTAGCCGTCCTCATTGATGCAGATAATATTCCCTACAAAAATATTAAAGGAATGCTCGATGAGATTGCAAAATTTGGTAGTCCAACCATTAAACGGATATACGGTGATTGGACAAAAAGAACGGTTGCAGGTTGGAAGCCGGCTTTGCTTATCCATGCCATTACACCCATTCAACAATACAGTTATACAACAGGGAAGAACGCTACTGATTCCGCCATGATTATTGATGCTATGGATATTCTGCACAGTCAAAAAGTGGACGGATTTTGCCTGGTCTCCAGTGATAGTGATTTTACTCGACTGGCAACTCGAATCAGAGAATCGGGTATGTTGGTCATAGGTATCGGAGAGAAGAAAACTCCCAATCCGTTTATTGTTGCATGCGATAAGTTTATTTACATTGAGATTATCAGTGCTATTGAGATGCCGAAAAAGACTGCTAAAACAACAAAGTCGCAACATCCAGTCAAAAAAGCAGAAATCGATTCAATAAATAGTGAGTTCATTCAGCTATTAAAATCATCTATAGCAGATATAGCTGAAGATGATGGGTGGGCATCACTTGCTGCTGTTGGTGCATTGATTAATAAAAAGAAACCGGATTTTGATCCTCGGAATTATGGGTTTCAAAAGCTGACTCCTTTGATAAAATCATTGAAACAGTACTTTGACGTGGATGAACGAGAAACAGAAAGAACACATTTAAAACATATTTACGTGAAAATCAAAAAATAACAACACCGATGCAAAAAATTTATGGCGTCGAAAACTTTCTCAATCAAGTCCGGTTTGAACCATTATCAAAGGACAATTGGGATAAATTTGTTAAACTGTTTGGTTCAAAAGGTGCTTGTGGAAATTGTTGGTGCATGAGTTTTCGTTTAAAAAATAGTGATTTTGTGGCTGGAAAATCATACGACGGAAATAAGAAGGCAATGAAAGACTTGGTTTGGAAGGGTAAACCGACTGGAATTCTAGCTATATATCAAAATAATGCCGTCGCATGGAGTGCTTTTGCTCCAAGGGAAGATTTTATTAAACTCAAAAATTCCAGAATCCACAAGAGAATTGACGATACACATGTTTGGTCAATCCCTTGTACTTTTATTTCAAAAGAATTCAGACTAAAAGGATTATCAGTTGTCTTATTGAGTGGCGTTGTCAATTATGCGAAAGAAAACCAGATATCCACGCTGGAAGCGTATCCTACAATCCCAACAAAAGGTAAACTACCTGATGCATTTGCCTGGATTGGATTATTCAAATCATTTGACCGTGCAGGATTTAAAATCGTAGACAGAACTTCCAAGAATAGACCCATGGTACGATACAAAACAGATGAGGTTTAGGTAAATAGTGTATTAAAACAATGTTTATCCAATCCAGTGGAAATAATTAAAGGAAATACATGCAAACAATTTTAGGCTCTGGTGGAGCCATTGGAATCGAACTGGCAAAAGCCTTAAAAGAGTTCACAAGTGAAATCAGGCTGATAAGCAGGAATCCTGAAAAAATCAACCCGACAGATGAATTGCTTTCAGCAGATTTATTGAATAGAGATGATGTTTTTGAAGCAGTAAAAGGTTCATCAGTCGTTTATGTTACAGTAGGATTTCAATATAGCATCAAATCGTGGAAAGCGAATTGGCCACCATTTATAAGTTATGTGATCGATGCGTGCAAAAAGCATAACTGCAAGCTAGTATTTTTCGACAACATTTATATGTACGATTCAAATTATTTGGATGGCATGACAGAAGAGACCCCAATCAATCCAGTGAGTGAAAAAGGTGAAATAAGAACGAAAATAGCTCAGATGATCATGGATGAGGTAGAGGCAGGTCAACTAACCGCTCTCATAGCACGTTCAGCTGACTTTTATGGACCAACCATTATCAATAACAGCATGCTCACAGAAACCGTCTTTAATAGCCTGAGTAATGGCAAAAAGGCAAATTGGATGGGCTCAGTCAATTTTAAGCATTCGTTCACCTACACACCTGATGCTGGCAAGGCTACCGCAATTTTGGGGAATACAGAAGACGCCTTCAATCAGATATGGCATATGCCTACCGCATCAAATCCTTTTACCGGGAAAGAATGGATAGAAACGATTGCAGAAGAAATGGGTGTGGAGCCAAAATATCAGGTAGCCCCAAAATTTCTTGTTCGAATTATTGGATTGTTTGTGCCAATAATGAAAGAGATGGTAGAAATGATCTATCAATATGATCGTGATTACATTTTTGACAGCAGCAAATTTGAAAAACGATTTAATTTTGTACCTACTTCGTACATTGATGGAATTAGAAAAATAATAGAAACCGATTACAAAAAGTAAGAGGAGAATTATACATATTTCATTTCATACGATCTAATGAGTTTTCATGATTAATCAACCATTTTTCCATTTAGCACTTTCTTTTATAATTGTTCATGAAATGGATGCCATTCGATGTAAAGAATGGAGGATATTACCCGGTCTTTCACTTCTCAAAGACAATCTGGGATATAAAGTTTTTATATTTATCCATATCCCTTTGTATTCGATTATTTTTTGGTTTTTATTAAATTCTCAAAGCAGGGTAGGATTAATCAAAGGTTTGGACATCTTTTTCATCGTTCACATCGGTCTACATTTATTATTCCTCAAACATACGGAAAATGAGTTTAAAGGTTGGATATCCTGGGCTCTAATACTGGGGGCAGGATTATTTGGTCTAGTTGATTTATTGGTAACTTATTAAATGGAAAATGTGGAGGCATAATGAGTAAAACCATGAGAAATATTCTGGCTATCTGCATAGCAATTTTGCCAATCAATCTGATTATGATATGGTACAGATTAACCCAGACTGAAAATTTCTCCACATCGGACATGTTGGTTTATCCATTACTTTTTGGTGGTGGATCAATCATTCTCATTCTAATCCTGAACAAATATTTAATAAAAGATTCTTTTACTTCAACATTCAATTCAGGAGAAGGTACGTGGGTTAAGGATAGTTTGGTCGGGCTTGGATTAACTGGGATTTATTTTGCAATGTTCTTTTTAGAACGCGCAACATTAATGCAATGGATTCCACGAAACTCGCCACCAAATACTGAGCTTATTGATGTGATGATTGATCTGGCACATAATCCACTATTAATGGTCATTTGGTTCGGTCCTGTTTTATGGATTGGAATTGCCCTTTTCGAAGAATTGTCCAGAATCTTTTTACTGAAATCCTTGTGGAATATAAACGAAGATAAAAACTGGCATATTGTTGCAATCTTTTTGGCTTCAGTCCTTATTGGTACACTTCATCTATATCAGGGTTTGGCCGGAGTAATATCCATCGGATTGAAAAGTATAATTATGTGTTATTATTTTTATAAATACCGTAGACTTTTGCCGTTGGTAATATCTCACGGACTATATGATGGATTGCAGTTTGCTTTTTTTATAGTTCAATTTCAATAGGAATTATTAGAACCGTGAAAGATATCAATAAGAAATTAATCGAAATACGGGGGACTTATGCAAAATCGTAGTTTGGGTTATATAATCATAACAAGTGCCATTATTTGGGGAATTGTTATCGTTGGTTGTGCCTGGGTTTTAAAAGGGACACCATTTAAAGAACAAATAACAAATATTCTTATTGGTGGAGTGGTTTGTCATCTACTATTTATTTGGGCTCCCATAGAAAATATGTTTCGGAAAAAATAACTAAAAGTAAAATGAATTTCACCGTGGATTATAAAAGCAATGGTGACGGTAATATCCTGATTAGAACATTTAAGGGTACTGTAACTGTGGATGTCATATTATCTTCATGGGAATATGTAATTAGTAATAATTTGATTACACAAAATCACATAGGTGTTATTTCAGATTTTAGAGAAACAAATCTGCTAGTAAGACGTGAATCTGTTAAAATATTTGAAAATTTCTATGACGAAAACATACAACTATTTAAAGAATTAAAACTTGCTCAGATAATAGATTCTCCTAAAATAATTTTTCCGCTAGTTTTAGAAAATTCATATTTTAAAATTTAATCGAAGCCTTTTAGTACGATAAAAGCTGCAACAATTTGGTTAAAGAATTAATTGAATTAAGAAGTTCAGAGAATGACCAAAAATGGATATTAAAATTGACTGGAATAAAATAAGACTCCATTTTAACAAAAGTTTCAGATCAAACTTTTACGTATCTATTGCATCTGTTGATGCAGATAATAATCCCACCGTTACCCCAATTGGTTCATTGTTTTTGAATAACGACCAATCCGCATTCTATTTTGAGAAATATCCATCAAAATTGCCCATCCATGCAGAAGCAAATAACAATATTTGTATACTTGCTGTTAATAGTAGTACATGGTTTTGGGTGAAATCTCTCTTCAACGGAAAGTTTCGGAATTACCCGGGAATTAAATTATATGGTGAATTAGGCAATCGAAGGAAACCAACAGAAATTGAAACGAGCCGACTGAATAGGAGAATGAAAGCCACGAAGGGATTTAAAGGGAATACCTATTTGTGGGACGATATGGGATTTGTAAGAGAAATATCATTTTCAAAGGCTGAAAAGATAAATCTAGGTGAAATGACAGAAGAACTATAAGTCTTTGTCTAATATTGAATTTATTTCATTGTATATCCATAGCGTTCATTCCCTTTACATATAAATGTTGTTATGTAAAGAAAAATAGGAAAACTTTACATAAGGTATTATCTTTGTATAGATAATTGAAAAGACTTTACATTATGAAACACAACAAAAAATGGGAATTGTCTGAATTACCGCTATCCATCGACCTTGAGACAATTAAGCTATTAAAGCGTTTGCCATCTGCTCATGCAGCATTGGCAGAATTAAAAGGAATTGCTTCAACAATTCCCAATCAGAGTATCTTAATAAACACCTTAGGATTACAAGAGGCAAAGGACAGTTCTGCAATAGAAAATATTATTACAACTCATGACGATTTATATAAATCCGGTATAAATCCGGATTCACTTAAATCCCTGACCGCAAAGGAAGTTCAGAACTACATCTCTGCTTTAAAAATTGGATATAAATTAATATCTCAGAATGGATTACTAACCAACCGGATTATTTTAAAGATTCAAGAAGTCTTAGAAAACAATCAAGCTGGATTCCGAAAGCTTCCAGGGACAGAATTGAAAAGTACACAAACAGGGGAAACCATTTACACGCCACCGCAGGATTTAAAAGATATTAATCGTCTAATGACAAATCTGGAAAAGTTTATTAATCAACGTGAAATGTGTGATGTTGACCCATTAGTAAAAATGGCAATTATCCATTATCAATTTGAAAGTATTCATCCATTTTATGACGGTAATGGCAGGACAGGTAGAATAATCAACATATTGTATCTGATACTTGAAAGTCTGCAAAACCTGCCGATTTTGTATTTAAGCAGTTATATCATAAGAAATAAATCTGATTACTATAGATTGCTTCAGGAAGTAAGAGAGGAAAGCAATTGGGAGGAATGGCTGTTGTTTATTATTAAAGGAGTTGAACAGACCTCGATAGAAACAATTGAGTTGATTTCTCAAATACGCGAATTAATGATGGACTATAAACATAGATTAAGAGAAAATTATAAGTTTTACAGTCAGGATTTACTAAACAATTTGTTTAAACATCCTTATACAAAGATTGAATTCATAGTAAAAGATTTAAAGGTCTCAAGGTTAACTGCTGCAAACTATCTGAATAAATTAGCGGAAGATGGAATGCTTAAAAAGGAACGGCTTGGAACTGCAAATTATTACATCAATAAACCATTATTTGAATTACTATCAAAACGATGAAACACACATTCCCTTTATTATGATTTTTTAATATATATGTTATTTGATTAACCAATTCATTTTTCCCGTCGATCCCACTAATTTCCCCCTATGAATACGGAACAAGTACGCGTACGATTTGCTCCCAGCCCAACTGGTGATTTTCATGTTGGTGGCGCACGGACTGCCTTATTTAATTATCTTTTTGCCCACCATCATAGTGGGAAATTTATTCTACGCATTGAAGATACCGACCAAAAACGCTTTAATCCAGATGCCATGGGTTGGCTCACCAACGGGCTCAGTTATCTTGGGCTGGACTGGGATGAAGGTCCCGGCAAAGGTGGTGAATTTGGTCCGTATGTACAATCTGAACGATTGAACATTTATAATGAGCATATTCAAATTCTTTTAGATAAGGGATTTGCTTACCGTTGTTTCTGTACTCCTGAACGTCTTGAGCAGGTTCGTGAAGAGCATAAAGCCAACAAAGTCGATATTGGATATGATCGTCATTGTCGGAATTTGTCAAATGATGAATCTATAAAAAGGGCAGAAGCTGGTGAAGCTTTTACCGTTCGTATAAAATTGCCACTGGATGGGAACACTACCGTAACCGATGCCATCCGTGGTGATATTGTTTTCGATTATGGTCGATTACAGGATTCAGTACTCATCAAAGCTGATGGTATACCCACGTACCATTTTGCCAATGTGGTGGATGATCATTTAATGAAGATTTCCCATATTATGCGTGGTGATGAATGGGTGAACAGTTTGCCGTTGCACATGTATTTGTATCAATGTTTTGGATGGGAACCACCCATTTTAGCGCATTTGCCCATTATTTTAAATCCATCTGGAAAAGGCAAAATGAGCAAACGTGCTCAGCGTGCCCCGGATGGCAGCGAATATCCTGTCTTCGTCCGACAATTTGAAGGCGCGGGATACTTGTCAGATGCATTGGTGAATTTTATGGCATTATTAGGTTGGAGTTTCGACGACAAAACCGAAGAAATGACCAGGGATGAACTTATTCAACGATTTTCACTGGATCGTATTTCATCTTCACCAGCCGCTTGGAATTATGAAAAACTCAATGCCATGAACGGTGATTATCTCAGGCAACTCCCCAATGAAGATTTAGTCAGCAGAATTGAACCATTTTTAACATCCGCAGGATTTGATTATACACAAGATCGCCTTTTAAAACTCATCCCGTTGGTGAAAGAACGCATGACCACTTTATCCGATTCGGTAAACCAATTGGATATATTTCTGGTCGAAGATTTGAAACCGTATGATGTGACATTACTGCTACCCAAAAAAACCACTGCAGGAGAAACAGCATCCCTGCTAAAAGCAGTACACCCAGCCTTAGAGATCAGTGAGTTTACCCAGGAAAAAATTGAAGAAATGTTACGCCGCTTGGTGAGTGAACTGGATGTAAAAGCGGGACAATTATTTCAACCCATCCGCGTGGCGGTTTGTGGCAGGAAAGCAGCACCACCCTTATTTGAAACACTGGAAGCTTTAGGCAAAACCTGGTCACTAAACAGAATTGGTAATGCCATAACCCTTTTGGAATCATAGAGAAGCATAGGACTCATGGAAGAAAAACCAAAACATTTTATCGATACGATTATTCAAGATGATTTAAAAAGTGGCAAGCACGACACGGTTATTACGCGGTTTCCACCGGAGCCTAATGGCTATTTGCATATTGGGCACGCCAAATCAATCTGTTTGAATTTTGGTCTGGCAGAAACCTACAATGGGAAATGCAATTTGCGATTTGACGATACAAATCCCATCAAAGAAGAAGCTGAATATGTAAAGTCCATCATTGAAGATGTTCAGTGGCTTGGTTTTGAGTGGAATGAATTGTTATATGCATCGGATTATTTTCAAGCGATGTATGATTTTGCACAAGATTTGATACAAAAAGATAAAGCGTATGTTTGTGAACTCACTCCCGATGAAATTCGTGCCACCCGTGGATCATTAAAAGAACCGGGGCAAAATAGTCCCCATCGCAATCGACCTGTCGAAGAAAGCGTGGATTTATTCCAACGGATGAAAAACGGTGAATTCCCCAATGGGAGCATGACTTTACGCGCAAAAATTGATATGTTGCATCCAAACCTGAACATGCGCGACCCTATCATTTATCGCATTCTCCATGCATCTCACCATCGAACGGGCACTGACTGGTGTGTTTATCCCATGTATGATTGGGCTCATGGCTTGGAAGATTCCATCGAAAAAATCACCCATTCTTTATGCACACTGGAATTTGAGGATCATCGTCCGCTTTACGATTGGTTTTTGTTGGCGCTGGGCGTTTACAAACCGCAACAAATTGAATTTGCCCGACTAAACGTTGGGTATACACTCACCAGCAAACGCAAATTGATGGAACTGGTAGAAGAAGGGCATGTCACTGGCTGGGATGACCCACGGATGCCAACCATTTCAGGGATGCGTCGCAGAGGATTTTCTCCTGAAGCCATCCGCGCGTTTTCAGACAAAGTTGGTTTAGCCAAACGTGATACGGTCACCGATATGGCTTTGTTAGAATTCTGTGTCAGGGATGACCTGAACAAATCAGCCGCTCGTGTAATGGGCGTTTTGAATCCGCTAAAAGTAGTGATTACCAATTATCCCGAAGATCAAGTGGAGGAACTAGAGGCGATTAATAATCCTGAAGATCCAGAAATGGGAAAAAGGAAAATTTCCTTTAGTCGTGAATTGTACGTTGAGCAAAATGATTTTATGGAAGACCCCCCAAGAAAGTTTTTCCGGTTGGGTCCCGGTCGTGAAGTGCGACTGCGATACGCCTATTTTATTACCTGTAATGATGTCATCAAAGATGAAGATGGAAATGTTGTAGAGCTTCATTGTACTTACGATCCTGAAACCAAAGGCGGATCAGCGCCCGATGGACGAAGAGTTAAAGGAACCATTCACTGGGTTTCGGCTGAACATGCAATAGACGCGACTGTCAGGTTGGTTGATAGATTATTCACGGTGGAAGACCCATTAGCGCAAGAAAATGATTTCCATAATTATATAAATCCTGATTCGATGGTTGAGTTGAAAAATTGTAAAGTTGAGCCAGAAGTAAAATCCTTTAAGCCAGAAACACGGTTTCAATTCGAACGGCTGGGGTACTTTACGATTGACCGTTGGGATAGCGACACAGAGGATTTGGTGATCAATCGCACGGTAACATTGCGTGATAGTTGGGCGAAAAAAAATAGGAAATAAGGTTCACGTTATAAGTTTGAAGTATTAAGGGTGAAGTTTTAAGTGTCACTACCCTCAATTATCCAGAAAATATGGCAATCTCATTACATCACAAATTTCTTGTCATTCCGAATAAAATGAGGAATCTTCGTTATTAAACAATTGGATTATTTTATCATTATAGATTTCTCTCCCGACGAATCGGGATCGAAATGACAAATACTAAGGTTAAGTTCTAAATGTCATTGCGAACAAAGTTCGGCAAACTATATAGAGAATGAGATCACTTCGTCAACCGATAAAACGAATTCCTTCGTGATGACAAGAAAATGAAATTGTGACATCGTATTTTCGTTACATGAACTATAAATCTTGAAACTTAAAACTTGAACCAACCACTTTATTAAAATTTGGATTTGAAAGACTGCTTAAAATCAGTTAATTTGGAAGATCATGAAGCTCAATAAAGCAGCATTCCTACTGGTATTATTCCCAATGTTATTGAACTTGGGTTTATCAGCCGACGCACCACGAGTTAATCTATATTTAATCAAATTTGACAATATCAAGCACGAAGAAAGCCTGGAATGGATGCGTGGAGCATTCCCGGATATGCTCACAGAATACTTTAAGAGCGAAGAAAGCGTGCAGGTTCAAACTCAGGATGATCTCGAAGAAGTAATGAATAATCGCAATTTGTTGCTTCATCAGCCTCGTGGAATGAAAAACTTTTTAGTCCTTGGCAAATTTGATCGAAATTTGGACGATATAAAACTCAATATTCAGATCATTAATATTGCCAACTGGGAAGAGATAGATTCCCGACAATTATCAGGGAAGTATTCAGAAATACCAGAATTGAATAAGCACCTCACCGACGCTTTAGGTTTAATGATCCAGCCCTATTTACCCAAAAAACAGAAAAAAGCATATCCTGACTTTGTTGATCCAAAACCTTATGAGCCTAAGCGCGATTTTTCTGATCAGTCTCATGCATTAACATCATCCATTGATATTGCTGTTGATCTTTTGGAAGAGAGTATGGATTTGGCATCTGGAAGACGTGGAACTCCTCCTGAGAAATATGAAGATGCAGAAGGGGAATGGTCCTTGGACCTTAATGTGGACAATGAAGCGAAGGATAATCCTGAAAATGATGACAACACGCAGCTTCTTCGCAATGTTGTAGATAACCTGACCAATCATCCGTATCACGTATCCCTGAGCAAACCGTCATTTGAATTTGACAAAGATGATGATTCTAAAATGGATGTGGTTTTTCCAGTGTCCTATGCGTTAAAGGAAAATATCATTAAAGATATGCTGGTATCCTTGCCTTATTCAGGATTAAAACAAGATGGCACTTTAACTATCTTTTATTTCAACAAAGAAAAATTCAATTTTCCGCAAGATTTCATTGAAAAAATTCAAGCGGGTAAATATCGTGCTGTTCCAGTAATTCAATTCACAGATGCCAAAGGAAATCCAAAAGTGGTCATTGTGGATTCGCCTGATGGGTATTGGAATAAACAACAGAGCGACGAAGTATTATTTGTACCGTCGCATCATTTTTCACCTTTAATTGACTTTACTCTAGGAGGATGGTCTCTACAGGTTGCCATGGAAACAGTAGAGATTCATGTGGATTATTCATTTTCGATAGATATTGAGAACATACAGGCACTAGAAAAAGTTCGACTCAAATTTATACCTGAAGATGAGTTGGAAACCTATTTAAAACAAATCCTATAAACCTCAATCGGGGGATGAATGAACAAGACACTTTTATTGACACTTACTATGAGTGCAATTCTTTTTAGTCAAGAAAGCAAATTGACAAAAGCACCTGACCTTACATTTGACTTATTAGGCGGAAAAAAAGCAACACTTAGTGAATTGGTTAAAAATGGACCTGTAGTCATTGATTTTTGGGCTACCTGGTGTGAACCATGCAAAAAAGAAATGGTTCATCTAGAAAAAATCTACAAAAAATATAAAGACCAGGGATTAACCATATTGGCGATTAGCCAGGATTCTCCAAGAAGTCTTTCGAAAGTAAAATCTTACATTCGATCAAAACAGTATACATTTACAGTAGGACTTGACCCAAATCAACAAGTTGGGATGAAGCTTAATGCGAAAGTATTACCCACAACAATTATAATTGATCAGAATATGAATATAATGTCTACACATCAAGGGTATATACCAGGTGATGAGAAAAAACTTGAAGAAGAAATTGTGGCGTTGTTGGAAAATGAAGAATAAAACAAAATCCCATTATTTGCGACTTTTTGGAGGTATACTAGTTCTTAATTCCATTTATACCCAAACCTATATTTCAGGTAGCACTCAAACACGATTTGGAGAAGATAAAGCAGGATATTTGTTTACTGAAAATATCCTTGATTTACAAGTATATAAAGATAATCTAAATGGTTGGGTTCAATTCGAGTATAGTCGTCCTCCAGAGATTGGTCGTTCATTTACTGGCTTTAGAAAATTCAGGTTAGAATATCAAACGGATAAGTTTTATGCTAAGTTTGGCGATATATATGAAATTTGGGGAAGAGGACTAATACTAAACCAAACTGATGATCAAACAGTTGATTTAGATAATGGCACTCGCGGATTTTTATTAGATTACCGAAATGCATTCTCCGAGACAAAAATTCTACATGGTATTTCTAAAATCTGGAAGCAGTCTGATAAAATAGCCAATTACGACGCTAGAGTTCCTAATTATTATATGAATCATTCGGTCTTAGGAGTAGATGAGTCAATTAACGTGTTTGGTCTAGACTTGGGATTAACATTTTTGCAAGTAAATGAAATCCATTACACGGACTTTAATATGACTTATGATTCGATACCTATTACACATCGTTATCATGGAGTCAGAGCAGGTTATTATTTTGATATGGCTGACATATACATGGAATATTATGACAAAAAGACGGATGTTTTTGATTCTGATGCTCAATTAGATACTGCTTATAGTAAAGGAAATGGATTCTATGGAAATGTAAATCTCTATTTGAGCAAATGGAGTTTGAGTATGGAATATAAAAACTATGATATGCTTCGGTTAAATCCAATGAATCGTGCGGATTTCGTGAATTATTATGGTGGGTATACAGACTTTCAAAATGCGCCAACAGCTTATAAGGAACACACTTCAGTATTACTTACTAGACAAACGCATCAAATCGATCCGAATAATGAACTAGGTATTCAATTTGAATTAATGGGTCCAATCATTGATCATCATCTGGGATTTGTCATCAATTATTCAAGCGCCAGTAGGAATCAAACATGGAACCTTGTGTTAGAAGATTCATCGATCTGGTGGGAGAGCCCTAGCCGATATAACAGTATACGTGGTATCATTCCAAGTAAAACGTTGTCAGCAAACCCGTTTGAGGAATATTATGGGGAAATAAATGGAACATTTTTTAATGACCGTCTTCAGTTTAAAGTAGGTTATGATAAATTGTGGGATATTCCTGAGTTTTCGCATTGGTATCAACCACATAATGTTACTGACGTCTTAACATTTCACGAGGAACGTAGAGAGAAAACTGCAATTACAATTCCAACTCAATTGTCAATGGCATTACCTAATCATTGGAGTGCAGAACTTAAATATGATTGGCAAAAGTTATCTGACGGCAAATATAAATATTCCTTATCATCGTTAGAAGATACAGTAAAATACGAAAGTGAATTTGTTGATACATCCGGGCAATACGTAAAATATCAACATTCCAGATATTTTTCACTGGAAATAAGTAAATCTCCACAATGGGGGTTTGTTATTTCGATTGATGCTAGTGATGTTGAAGGTATTGGTTCCTTTACAAGTAAAATTAATCCACTCGAAAGTATTTTCGATAAAATTATTGATATTGATAAGAAATGGATAGGATTAGAAATCTTGTATAATATTTCAAGTACAACTCAAGCCCGGTTATTTTATGGCTCAGTGAGGGGTGGACTTGTTTGTAGTAATGGAATATGTCGATTGGTTCAACCATTTAGTGATGGTTTTATTTTCTCATTAAACACTATTTTTTAACAGTTGGAATTTTATAAAATATCGAATAGTTTTCGTTGTATTAAGTATGCCAAATCATCATATCTTTAAGGGGTAAATTGATGAAAAAATTAAGTACACTGGTACTATTAAGCATTTTTGTTTCAGCAGGATATAATCAGGCATTACCAACTGCCTACACAGTAGACGATTTAAAAGTTTTGGTAGAAAATGCTAGCCGAAATGATTATAAGGTTATTGTCGAAGAATTTACCGGGTTTCTATGACCTTACTGTCCAAGCGCAAGTCTTGCGATAGATGAAATGCACGATGATTATCCTGAAACATTATATTCTCTAGCCTGGCACAATGCTGGTTATAGCCCAGGTGGTTCAGATCTTCCTATTCCGGAGTATAGTTCTAGAGCATCCTATTATGGCGTTGGCGGAATCCCTCATACACAATGGCAGGGTGTAGAAGAAACCGTAGGTGGCTATCCCAATGGAAATTGGACTCCAATGTATAATTCATTCGTCCCCATTTATAATACATACATTGTTGATGCCCTTGGCTATGATGTCTTGTTATACGGAGGTGTGGTTAATACAACCGTGAATTACACTGCTGAGATAACGCGTAATGATAACTCCTCTGGTGGAAGTATAAACGTAACTGTATTTGCCTGGGAAGATCATATTGAAGGGTATTGGTCAGGTGCTTCGCTAAATGGCGAAACTCGATTTGCTGTACGTGATCAATTAGCAGCTGAAACATTTACAATTAATTCAGTTGGTGAAAGTGAAACAATTACTGGATCTTTTGAGCTCTTGGATAATTGGGCTCAAGAAAATGTTGGAATAACAGCCATTGTTCAGCAATCTTCAGATAAATTAGTTGTTGGTGTAACTCAATCAGGTTTAGATGGATTAGTCATTGACTCAGATGAAGATGGGGTTTTAAACCATCTTGATAATTGCCCAGATGATTACAATCCAAATCAAGAAGATGTTGATGGTGATCTAATGGGCGACGTGTGTGATGCATGCGATAATGCCAACGTATATGTAGTAGGAAACGTGACTGGTGATGTATTAGATAATGCACCTGTTATTGATTTGTTTGACGTATTAATGTTGGTTGATCTGATTTTAAATGACGAATATCCTGGATGTACTAGCGAATCAGCCAATTATAACGGCGATAACTATGTTAATGTTCTTGATGTGGTGCAACTGGCTCAGTACGTTATGGGCTTCTCCGGTCGTGTGACACCCATGGCTGAAAACGCTCAAGCTTCTTTATTAACGTTACATGATAATTTTTCAACTGAAATTATTGTTTCAAGTCAAGCTGCAATAGGTGGAGTTCAATTTGAGGTTACTGCAAATAGTGCAATCGAGAGTAGCTTAGATAATATTGCGTTACCTGATGGTTGGGTCTTAAACTATCGTGAAATCGACGGTATGTTGAATGTTATGCTAGTTGATTTATCAGCTGAAAATGCACAGCAGTCCATTTCATTTGATTTAAGGGATTTTGCTGAATTTGAATCCGTTATTGTCAGTAGTCGTGATGGCAAAAATATTCCGGTAGTGTTTGATGAAAAAGAAACCACAGAATTAATTGGTATTCCTGCTACAGCCAAATTGAATGATTTGTATCCAAATCCATTTAACCCTGTTGTAAGCGTGCCATTCTCATTGCCATATCAAATGGATGTACGTATTTCTGTCTATAATCTGAATGGTCAATTAGTAGAAGTACTCATGGATGAAAGAGAAATGGTTGGTGGCTCACATAAATTATCATGGAATGCAACACAACATGCTTCTGGTGTTTATTTGATACAGATTCAAACTGCACAAGGAATTGATACTCAAAAAGCATTCTTGCTCAAGTAAAAACAATTCCTAAAATATAGAAAAAAAGTCCTGTCTATTATTGATGGGACTTTTTTATTACATTTAGCATTGAAGGACGATCAACCATGAATGTAAATTCGCCGCGCTTTTTAAATGTGATTAATATTCATATGCACCCGTAGCTTCCCGATAAATCGGGACGGGCAATTTCGCTACGGGTAATTAAACAATATGCACCCGTAGCTCAATTGGATAGAGCGTCTGGCTACGGACCAGAAGGCTGAGGGTTCGAGTCCTTCCGGGTGTACAACTTTTGTGTTTTGGGGAATCGTCTAACGGCAGGACATCAGGTTCTGGTCCTGAGAGTCGGGGTTCGAGTCCCTGTTCCCCAGCTTTACCACTAATATTATGGCCCGTTCGTCTAGTGGTTAGGACGCCGCCCTCTCAAGGCAGTAACACGGGTTCGACTCCCGTACGGGCTACCATTGTTTAGGATATAAGAGTGAAATTTTAAGATTAGTAACATATAAATAAAATAACGCCTATGTATCCAAAATTTATTTGATTATTGTATCAAATTTTACTTGTTAATGAGTAAATGAATAGGAAACTCACAATATGTTGATTTCAATCCTTAAATGTTTGTTCTAAATGACCGTTTTTGCTATATGTTACCCACATCAAACCGGTCTGAATAAAGATTGCATAGTATCGACGGACACCTGTATATTTGCCGAAGAAGTCTTTTAGTCGAGGTAAGGGGATTCAAACCAATGGTCAAACATAGCGGTGGCACCATTATTCCAGAACGTATGTTTACGCGAATAAAATTTATATCGCGAATATGGTTATTTATCGTATTCGGATGTTGTCTCATTTCATTCAGTTTTCCACAAACAACCGAAGAGGAAGAAGATCCGGTTGAAGTGTTTTGGGGCGAGGATGAAGAATACGATGACGAATATGCTGAAGATGATACTTTAGGATATGAAGATTATTTTGATGATGAAGAATACTCTGAAGACGATGAATATTACGATGATGAGTATGCCGAAGATGATACCTCAGAATATGAATATGAAGATGATGAGTATTATGAGGATGATGAGTTATCTGAAGAAGATTTAGCTGATTATGCTGATAGCAAAGGATTTACATTCTCCCTCACTGGCACTTCTCCTGGTTATGTAAATCATCAACTTATGACATATAACTCAAATGTTGATTATAAGGTTGGTGTCGAATTTCCGTTATTGCTTCAAATTTCAGTATTAAAGTTCAGAATAGGTTTAGAGTATGGGACATTCTCATTTATTAATTATTTACCCGCCGGCGGTGAGTATTCAGGCAGTGTCTACAATGGATATTTATCCTTTCCTGCTGGTCCTGGACAAGTAAAAATAGGTGGCGGATCAGATGGCAATAATATAGGTTACTTTGCTGAAACAACATATGGTTTTGCCATGAAAAATAGTCTTGAGATTCGCGCCGGTGTAAGATCAACTACTATATCAAATGTAGTAAATACTAAAAATGTTGATCTTGGTAGTGTTAGCTGGTTAGATGGAATATTTACTTTAGGGATTACATTTTAAATAATTTATGCGATATCGTATTACATATTTCACTTTATTAATACTCCTTATTGTAAACATAGGGTATTCTGCCGCTATTACAGTTGGTTTTGATACAGCAACCTCTTCAGGCACTGAAACCAATTCGCCAGCTGTACTTACGGTTAAACTGACATCAAGTTCTACTGGTAATGATACTACGTTGACATCCGATGTTATTATTAATTATTCTGAAGGTACAGGTTCTACAGCTAAAAACTTTCCAACCAATTATTATGATTTTACACTTTCACCTGCTTCATTAACAATTCCTGCAGGTGTAGATAGTGCTAATATTGAAATTGCAATTCAAGATGACTCACGAGATGAATCTAATGAGACAATAGTATGTGAACTATCTGTTCCATTTGGTTTAGATCCAGGTACAACTTCACACACGTATACTATCAATGACAATGAAAGCGCGCCGACAGTTACATTTGCAACAGCAACTTCTACAGGAACAGAAGGTACGTTAGTACAGCTTACTGTTAATCTAAACCAAGATGCTGGACTCACCGTTACAGTTCCATGGTCATTTCAATCAGGATCTTCAACTGCTGTATCAGCTGATTTAACTCCGACCAGTGGCTCCTTAAGCTTTGTTGAAGGGGAAAGTTCGCACACAATTGACTTTACACCGGTTGACGATACAATTGACGAACTTGAAGAAACTGTATATATCCAATTTAGTGCGCCGACAAATGCAAGTTTTGGTGCAATTACCGGTCACCAGGTTACAATTGCTGATGCTGATGATTCTCCTGAGATTGCCTTTTCAGCCACGACATCAACTCAAAATGAATCAGCAGGCTCTGTAACATTATATATCGAATTAAATACGCCTTCAGGTTTAGAAACGTCAGTGAATTATAGTATCTCAGGTACAGCAATAGGAGGTGGGATTGACCATAATCTTGGATCTGGAACAGCAACAATAGCAGCAGGAGACGGCTCAACAACTCTAACTTTTAATATAATTAACGATGCTCTTGATGAAGATAATGAAACAATTATTTTATCATTATCAAGTCCCAACAATTCAACAGTTGGAGGTAATGATACTCATACAATTACAATTACTGACAATGATACCGAACCATTTATTTACTTTGATAACCCAACAGGAGATGGAGGCGAGGGCTCTACACCTGTTAATATTGCTGTATCACTATCCACGGTTTCCGGAAGAGATGTGAGCGTCAATTACAGTGTAAATGGTGGAACTGCAACTGGTTCTGGAACAGATTATACATTTACCGATGGCACATTGACATTTTCAGCTGGGCAAACATCAAAAAACATTTCACTCATTGTTATAAACGATGATATTGATGAACCGGATGAAACAGTTATTATTATTCTTTCAGATCCACCGACAAATGCCACTTTAGGTACTAACGATGGATTTACTTATACTATAAATGATAATGATACTGAGCCAACAATTGGGTTTACTGCTGCATCTTCAACAAAAGCCGAAAGTGCAGGTACCGTTACTGTACAAATAACCTTAACCGCTCAATCAGGTAATGATATATCCGTTGATTATTTTATTTCAAGTGGAACCGCCACTGGATCTGGCACTGATTATAGTATCACCGAAGGTACAGCGACAATCACATCAGGGAATCTAACATCTACATTTAATGTTACTATCATAGACGATGAATTGGATGAAAATAGCGAAACGATAATAATAGGTCTTCAAAATGAAGTTAATGTGACATTAGGTGGTAATGATACTCATACAATGTCCATTACCGATAATGATGATTCACCAACAGTTGCCTTCGCTTCTGCTTCATCCGGCAATAGTGAAGCCGCAAATCCCGCTCAATTAACTGTGAATTTATCTCGTTCGTCGGGATTGGCAGTTTCTGTTGGATATTCGGTTACCGGAGGTACTACTGCTACAGGAAGTGGTACTGATTATACGCTAGCAAATGGTACATTAAATTATTCTGTTGGTGATTCGACAGAGACAATTGACATTACCATTGTGAATGATGCCCTTGATGAAAATACCGAATATATTGAAGTAACTCTTGCTTCACCATCAAACGCAACGCTAGGTGGGACAACGACTCATACGTATTCATTGACAGACGACGATCCCAAACCATCGGTTGGATTTACAACCACAGCAGCAAGTGGAGCTGAATCAGCATCACCAACAATTACAGCACAATTATCTGCAGTTTCCGGGCTTGATATTACTGTTGATTATGCCGTTACGGGTGGAACAGCAACAGGAAGCGCAACAGATTATACATTTCAAGATGATACATTTACAATAACAGCAGGTGATCAGACCGCAACCGCAGAAATCACTATAGTAGATGATGATTCTGACGAAGATAATGAAACTATCATTATTCAATTATCAAATCCATCTTCAACAACAGCATTAAATACAAATGCACAGACAATTACATACACAATTCTTGATAATGATGACGCTCCAAATATTTCGTTTAGTTTGGGAGCTTCTTCACAAAACGAAAATGCTGGTTCCGTTAGTTTGACCGTCTCACTTTCTGCTGCTTCAGGTAGAGATGTATCATTTGATTATGCAGTTACTGGTGGCACGGCAACAGGAAGTGGCACAGATTACACATTTACTGCAGGCAGTAAAACAATCACTGCTGGACAGACAACGACAACTATTCCAATTACAATTACTGATGACACAATCGATGAAAATTCTGAAACGGTTATTATTACGTTATCCAATGCTACAAATGGTGCAATTACAGGTAACATTACACACACATTGACCATCACGGATAACGATGCGACTCCAACTATTTCTTTCAACCAACTAAGTAAATCTTCCCCTGAAAGCACCACGAATCCAACCATCGGATTAACAATTACCGCAGCTTCAGGGTTGGATATTTCCGTTGATTATACTGTTACTGATGGTACTGCAATCGGAGGTGGAGTCGATTTTACTTTGGATGCTGGAACAATAAGTATATCAGCTGGAAATACAACAGCCAGCATATCTCCTGCAATTATTGATGATGATAGCGATGAAGATGATGAAACGTTTACAGTTACTCTATCTTCGGGTAGTGAATCAAATGTTAGTCTCCCAGCAGCTGGTAATCGTACTCATACATTTACAATTACAGATAATGATGATCCACCTACAGATTTTACCGTGGGTACGATTACCACTGTTGGTGAGCAGACTTTTACAGGTTACTGGAACAGCACAAATACTGCATTCACAGTCCGTGTGCCCGTTGCTAACAATGCAGACCTGGAAGGTGGATCAATCCAAGTCATTGCAAAAAATTCTACATCCAGTTATTTTCCACTAGGATCATTTAAGACAATATTAAATGGTGAGTTGGGAGATTCTGCAACAGTAACTATTTCAGAGGCTCAATTCGCTGAACATGCTGCTTATGGTGAAGCAAAAGTCATTACAATTAGTGCGAACATAACTGATCAATATGGAAACGTTACACAAGGGACTGCAAGTTCAACAACGTTGACAATAGATACAACTGATCCTACAGCGTTCCAAGTGAGTACTTTAACTGTCGTGGGCGATCCAGTGATTTCAGGATATTGGAATAGTTATAATACTAGTTTGAATGCAATTGTACCTATTGAGAATGATCCAACACTTATTGCCGGAACGATAGTTCTTCAAGGTCAAGTAGGCGGCACATCTGGAGATTGGACAAGTTTAGGCTCGCAGCAACCAATCGGTGCTGGACAAGTAAATACAAACATTACTATATCACCAACAAGGGTACAACTGGAAGCCATTGCAAGTTTTGACAATACAGGAGCAAGACTTTATATATCAGCAACTATTACTGATCGCGCAGGAAATTCTACCCAGGCTACATCCAGCTCAACTCAGATTATCATTGACGAAGATTCACCCTCAGTTACATCAGTTGCTTCAAATGCATCAAGTATTGAAACTGTGTATTTTAATGCTGGAGATCAAATTCAAATTCATATTGTAACAGACGAACCGATTGTGAAATCTGTAGGTGGTACACCGTTGATAAACTTGAATTCCGGAACTAGTGTGAATGCCAGCTATTCATCTGGTCAGGGAACTACAACACAAGTGTTTACCTATACAGTAGCGGCAGATCAAAATACAGTAGATTTAGACTACACTTCAGTAAATGCATTATCTTTAGGCGGTGCTACATTAAAGGATAGTGCCGGAAATGATCTAACACTTACTCTTGCCAGTCCTAGTGACGTGGGATCTTTAGGAGGTGATTATGATCTAGTCATAGATACTCAAAGTCCTGAAGGATATATCTCTTTTGACAATAATCCAGTAAATGCTGAAACAAATACAAATTTGACGGTTGATTTTAGCGAATCAATGGCAACTGCTTCTGCCTACATCCTTTTTGCTAGCGGTAGTACAATAGAAACAACCTCCTTAGTTCAGGGTGGAGAATTAACTTGGGGTTTGTTCGTAGATGTACCTCCGGGAAATGATGGTTATGCAACAATTACAATTACAGGAGAAGATCTGGCAGGAAATTCAATAACTAACGCACTTACATTCGGTCGTGATATCCTGAGAATTGACAATACTCAACCGACCATTACGTTGCTTTCACCAGGTAACGGTGAATATGTGAATCATAGTTTGGTCGGATACAGGTTAAGTGAAACAAGTTTCTCCGGTTTTGTTCGTTGGACAAGAATTAGCGGAACATCTGATCCAAATTCACCTCATAATTCATCATTAATAGCCTCAGAATTAGAGGGCTTAAATACTTTTTCTGATTATACATTGACAAATGATCCAAATAATCTGGTTTCTGGTACAACATATAGTATGACATGGTCAGCCACTGATTCTGCCGGGAATATTTCCGATAATTTTATTTCCACTCCCGTTTATTATGATACAACAGCACCAACCGGTATACTGACTTATTCCCATTATTACGCAAGCGAAGATACGGTTGTTACCATTACTGCTACCTTTAATGAAAGAATATTACTAACAACTCCAAAGATTTCAGTCAATTTTCAAGGGACTGGTGGGGATGTATCCAATATCAATATGGCCATGGGAGCTGATTCAACGATTTGGACTTATGATGTATTAACTCCACCAGGGGTTGGGAATAATGGGTTTGCTAATGTCGGTATAACAGCGACAGATTTAGCTCAAAACAGTTTGCGCGTATCTGATTTGCAAAATACGGATACATTGTTTGTGGATAACACCGTTCCAACCGCCACAATTACCTACAGTGATTCACTTGTAAAAGAAGGTGATAATGTTATAGTAACAGTTGAATTCAGTGAAGAAATGATTGGACCGCCACAAATTGGCATCATATACGCTGGTGGATCAGAACTAGACACTACAAATCTATTATCGGTTAGCAGCACGGTTTGGGAAAAGCAAATTACAATCCCTGGGGGGAATGATGGCGCTGCAACTGTATCAATCATTGCAAATGATATTGCTGGAAATCTTCTCATTAATGAAAATACTGACAATCGTTCCTTACTTAGGATTGACAATACTCCTCCAATATTTACATTACTTTCACCTGATAGCAATTCATATGTTAATCACACGCAGGTTAGCTACCGATTGAGTGAAACAAGTTATTCTGGTTACATACAATGGGAAAGAATAAGCGGTCCAGGAACAACTGAGACAGTTCAATTATCTGCCAGTGAACTTGAAGGATTAAATACATTCACTGATTATTCTTTGACCAATGGACCTAATAACTTAGTAACTGGTACAACATATAGATTAATCTGGTCCGCAACTGATTCTGCGGGAAATATTTCAAACGACTTTACTTCGTCTCCTGTTTATTATGATACTACTGCACCAACCGGGTCATTGACATATTCGCATTATTTCGCAAGTGAAGATACTGTTGTAACGATCACTGCCACATTCAATGAACCTATGGATTTATTTCCACAGATAACTATTGATTATCAACCTGGTACCGTAAGTGATATCACGGAAGATATGAATATTGGGGTTGATTCTACCGAATGGACATACTCTGCAACTATTCCCGGTGGGGCTATTAATGGCATTGCTTTAATAGCAATTGATGCAACTGATTTAGCGCAAAACAGCCTGAGAGTGAGTGATTTATCCAATACTGATACATTAATGATCGATAATGTTGGACCTACTGTAGTTTTCACGTATACAAACTTGACACAACCGACACTCACTAATCGTGGGAAATCAGGTGATATCATTGAAATAACTGCTGAATTTGATGAACCAGCGAATACCACAAATCAACCACAGCTCAATGTGCAGTATGCTGATTCTACGAATGATTCGTTTATCAACTTACCAGCCTTTGGATCCTCCAATGGTGATTCGGTTTGGATTTTTCAGTTTGAATTACCTGACAGCTCCCCAAATGATGGATTTATGTTCATATCGCTTTTTGCGAAAGATTTAGCAGGTAATCCTGTAGAAAATTATGCTAATGAACAGGATTTTGATGTGGATAATACTCCACCAGCTGCATTTATCACAGGTGATATTTTACCAATAGGTGGTAATCCTGTACAAAATTGGATTAATAACACAACAGAACAACTTCAAATTATTGTTCCTGTGCAAATAGCATCAAATGATCCAACAATGATTGGTGGAAGGATTGCAATCGAAATGTTTAATTTGCGCACTGCTTTTATTACGGTAATTGCAGATAGTACATCGATCACTTCTGGTGGTACAAATGTTGTATTTAAAAATGTTTCAGACATTACAGGTTCTTCTTTAGGCTTGATTACTGGTGATGAGTTTCAAACTTTGGCAATACTCTACGATAGAGTGGGAAATGAAACAATTGGAGATACAAGTACGGTAGTTTTTGGTTTTGATACGCTTGCTCCAATATTTACCACAATAATTATCGACCCGGTTCCTCCTGATACTATCCAGTCAATTGATTCAATTCGATCTAATTGGGCAGGAGCATATGAAGAACAAAATCCTCAAATTGAATCTGGTATTGAGTACTATGAATATGCAATAGGGACGGATGTTACACAGGATACAACAGGTTTTATTATTTGGCAAAATAATGGATCTTCTGCAATTCTGGATACTATTTATCCTCTAGAACATCAAGTGAACTACCGAGTTTATGTTCGGGCATATGATGTTGCGGGTAATGTTTCAGATATTATTTTAATTGAGCCAACTATTACACGGTTAAATACATTGCCATTGATTACTCAAATACCAAATATTGTATGGTATGAGGATAGTTCGTTTGTTGATTCAGTAGAAATAACCGATCCTGACTTCAATACACTTTTAGGTGATGTTGTTACATTTACGTCAACAACTGAGCGATTATATGGGGATGCAGCATTATCTTCAATGACGATTGATTCTGAAACTCGAGTTTTATCATGGGTACCAACCCAAGCCGATACAGGGACATATCAAATAAAGATTATTGCAACAGATATGAATGACTTGGTTGATTCAATTCAAGTTAATTTTAGAGTCGAACCAGTAAACGACGCACCTGAATTATCAATCCTTTCTCCTGATAATCTAAAAGAGTTTGAAGAAGATAAACTAAGCAGTGACAGTATTTTAGTAAACCTTTCACAATATGCCACGGATGTTGATGATTCTCTTCATTTGTTGTCGTGGCAAATCGTCATTCTTCCAGATACATCCTCGTATCCTAGCTTTCCTGCTAATAATATCATTATAGGTCCTGGTACTCCTCGTATTATGAGGAATTATCTCCATAATACATATTCAAAACGATACAAAACTTTTATGAATCAGGACGTAAAACAAACAAATAAAATGTTCACCCGTTTGGATTTAGTCGATAGCCTGCATGTTGAGACATTTGAACAAGATGACTCAACCTGGGCAATCATCTATGCCGATTCAAATTATTATACATTGGCTGATCGTTCCATTATTTTCTATGCAACGGACGTTGAAGGACTATTTGATACTTCTTTTGTTAAAATACGCATTACTCCTGAGAATGACCCACCTGTTTGGTCCATTATTGGAGATCAGATTATAAATGAAAACGATTCATTAAAAATCGATTTGACTGAATTTGTTACCGATGTGGATGATTCATTGCTGACATTTAAAATAACCGGTCTTACAAATTCAGATAAAATGACTATACCAATAACACAATTTTCATCGACAACTCATGGAGATAGTCTATTCTTTATTCCAGAGAAATTGTGGTCTGATACAGCTCGAATACAGGTAATTGCATACGATCGTGATTATCCAAATCTCCCATATAAAAGTGATACGACAGAATTTACCATAGATGTCTTATTTGTCCCTCGTCCTGCCATTTCCATGTGGGTCGTTCAGAATAACGCATTTAGCAATTTCTACAAAATATTTATCACTGATTCAGCAAGGAAAACTACATCACTTGTTTTAAAAGTGCAGTCTGATAATGTTGCTCTCGATACAGTTGGTGCGTATACGTATGTTGGAAATCATAGTTTTGTTGGTGCCGGAACCTACGCTTTTAATGTCGTAGCAACTGGTATAGTAGGTGAAACCGATACAACAAGTTCAGTAGGCTTAACGGTTGCAAGAATGAATAGGACCTGGTCTGGGAAGAGTTCTGATGGCATCTTTGGCTTGCAAGGGAAGCCAGGTTCTGTTGGATTTGACCAATCCTTTATGGTTTTGGATTCAAGCATGTTCGATCCATCATTTTATGATCGAGCGTCTTATTTAATCGGTAACGAGGCAATGAGTTTTGAAGATCCAGTATTGATATCATTTAAAACTGAAGCGAAAGATATCGCAATTTATAGAAGAGATATAGGTATATCATGGCAGGAATTGCCATCAATGGCATGTGATGGAGGAGTTGTCTCTGCTTATTCAGATAGGATGGGATACTACCGATTAGGACCTAAAACGATATTCGTTCCGAATGAAACTGATTTAGGGAATAATTATCCAAACCCTTTCAATCCATATACGAATATAGAATTTGATATCGGGTTTATGGATGGACCACGTCAGAAAGCAAATATATCCGTATTTAATATTCGTGGACAGCAAATTGCTACGTTATATAATAATTATATTGGAATTGGTCGGCATACTATTCGATGGGATAGTAAAGATGATCGTGGTACCAATGTAGCATCTGGAATCTATTTTGTTCGACTTTCTACAAGTTCTGGTATCAATAAAACACATAAAGTATTATTAGTGCGATGAATATTCGATATACAACATTATTCTTTCTTGCCATTTGTCTGGGTCTGTTTTCTTGTCGGAAAGAGTATCGTGCCACGGAAATTGATTTAGCCAATTACGGCTGGACTTTATTCGATGATGGTAATTATACCGAGAGCAATCAATGGTTCATCGAGAGTGTTTTTGAAGATTCTACCTATAAAGATGGCTACAATGGTATTGGGTGGTCATTTGGTAAAATGAGGGATTTGGATAGTAGTATACTATACTTTGAAACCGGTTTACCATACGATCAGGATGAAAATATTGTCGCTAATGTCAATAAAGAAATCATTGCAGGTCTATGTTTCGCTTATAATGCACAAGGTGATGACTCTTTAGCAATAGCGTGGGGTGATTCTTTAACGTTTAATTGGAATGAAAATACAATCTGGTCATTTTCCCATGACACAACCATTTCACACTTGGATGTTTATATTACAATGGCCTCTAGCTATTTTGGCGTTGGAGACTTTGCTAATAGCCTTGAACAAATGCAATTAATTCTAAATATTTTTACCCCTGGTGCAGGAAATAATTTTGTGCCAAATATAAATACTGTTGCAGGTCGTGTTGAATTAGCAGGAATGATAGAAGATTATCAAGTCGTACTAAATCAACCCTGATTTCATGGAAATTCCCATAGTATTTGATCACGCCAGATGGATGCGGGAAGCATTTTGTCAGGCAGAAAAAGCATTTGAGTCCAATGAAATACCCGTTGGTGCTGTAATTGTAAGAGATGGGCAAATTATTGGTCGTGGATACAATCAACGGGAGCAATTACTTGATCCCACGGCACATGCTGAAATGATAGCAATAACAGCCGCAGCAAATACTCTGGGTGATTGGCGTTTAAATGAGTGTACATTATATGTAACCAAAGAACCGTGCTCCATGTGCTCAGGTGCAATTGTTAATGCCCGCATTGGGATGGTTATTTTTGGCTGCTATGATGACGAAAAGGGATGCTGTGGGTCACTATACAATATGTGCACCGATTCACGTTTAGGCAAACCTATCCCTGTAAAAGGTGGGATAATGGAAGACCAATGTTTAAGTATACTCCAGGAATTTTTTCAAAAAAAACGTAGAATTATCTAATTCCCTGTAAATTTAGGCTCACGTTTTTCGATAAAGGCTTTTAGCCCTTCAGATTTATCTTGCGTATTAAATGTTAACCCGAATAGTTGTGCCTCATTATGTAATCCGTCAACTTGGGATAATTCTGACCCGCGTCGAATGGCGTCTAAGGAATATTTAACTGCTACGGGACCTGCACTATTGATTTGTTTACCAATCTCAATAGCTTTCTCCATTAACTGGTTTGGCTCAACTACATAATTCACTAATCCTATTCGATGTGCTTTTTGAGCATTGATAAGGGCACCCGTGGTAATAATTTCTATTGCATATCCTTTTCCAACTAAACGTGGAAGACGTTGCGTACCACCCCAACCTGGTATTATACCTAATTTGACTTCAGGTTGACCAAACATCGCTTTTGTCGAAGCGATTCTTATATGACATGCCAATGCTATTTCGCATCCACCTCCGAGCGCAAAACCATTAATAGCTGCAATAACAGGTTTAGAATATTCTTCAATAAAGCGAGTTATATCTTGCCCACGTTTTGCAAATTCCATTGCTTCGGTGGAATTTAGCGCTTCCATTTCTTTGATATCGGCGCCGGCGATAAATGCTTTTTCTCCCGTTCCTGTGATAATAATAGAACCAACGCGATTGTTTTTATGTAATAAACGGAGTTCTTTTTTCATGGCATAAATAACATCTGTATTTATTGCATTTAATGCATCTTCACGATTGATGGTGATAACACCGCACCCATCTATTATCTCTTGATTAACAATGGACATGAAATTTCCTCTTATTCTTTTTCGGGTTTATGGCAAACTGCTTCAATGTTATTGCCATCGGGGTCAAAAACAAACGCTCCATAATAATCTGGATGATAATGGGGTCGTAATCCAGGTTTACCATTATCTTTTCCTCCAGCATTGAGTGCTGCGAGATAAAATAAATCAACAGTTCTTCGATTATCGCCGGTAAATGCCATATGCAGTGTCTGAGTTGGGGAATTTGACTCTTCTATCCACAGATCTGGATTACTTTCACATCCAAATCCGGCATAATTATCTCCCTCAGCTTTACTTTCATATCCGAGCGGGGCCAGGGCAGTTTTAAAAAAAATCAAACTCTTTTTGAAATTGCTGACTTTTATTCCAATATGGTCGATCATGATTACATCCATTCAATTTTATCATTCAAATTTACATTGTATTCAAAAAGGTTGAAATAAATCACTTGATAATTAAGTCATCTCTAATAAATTCTTTATCCAACTCTCTCATTAAAAGGACATTCTAAATAGCATGAAAACCAGATTAATATACATCCTTATCGTATTATCAACAATTTTAAACGCAAAAAACCATGTGCCTAATCAGATTCTTGTACAAAGGAAACCTGATGTATCACATATCGAATTCGTCAATACGATAGATTTGCAAAATTATAAAGTAGATAAACTTCTTGTTAAACGGCTTGGTATTTACAGACTGAAGATTGTGAATAGCACGTTATCTGATTATGATGCACTGGCTGAATTTCGGTCAAATCCTTGGGTAAAAAATGCCCAGTTAGATCATTATACCAGTCAACGTCAGACCTTTCCAGATGATTCCCAATTTGGTCAAATGTGGGCCCTTCATAATAATGGATCAAATGGGGCAGTAGAAGATGCAGATATTGATGCTCCTGAAGCGTGGGATATTGCCACAGGTGGATTAACTGCATTAGGTGACACAATTGTAGTGGCGGTTGTAGATGGGGGCTGTGACTTGAATCATCCTGACTTGGTTGATAATATTTGGACGAATCGCCATGAAATCCCAGCCAATGGCATAGACGATGATAACAATGGCTATATCGATGATTATAATGGATGGGATGCATATAGTTCTGATGGATCTATATCAAGCGATCAACATGGGACACATGTCAGCGGTACTGTTGGTGCAAAAGGGAATAATGGATCACAAGTAGTTGGAGTTAGCTGGAATGTTAAAATAATGACTGTTATGGCTTCAACATCTCAAACTTCGATAGCTGTCGAAGGATATGGCTATGTTCTTGATCAAAGAATGCGTTACAACGAAACGAATGGTGATAGCGGAGCCTTTGTAGTATCAACTAATAGTAGCTTTGGTGTCAACTTTGGTGATTGTTCCAGTGGATCATATCCATTGTGGAATGAAATGTATAATGCCATGGGTGAAGCTGGAATTTTAAGTGCTGCTGCAACAATGAATATAAACGCAAATGTAGATACACAAGGTGATGTGCCCACTGGTTGCGATAGCGATTGGTTAATCGCCGTTACAAATACTACAAGTAGTGATGTTAAAAATTCTGGAGCAGCTTACGGTCCAACAATGGTTGATCTTGGAGCACCTGGAACTTCAGTTTTATCAACTTTGCCGAATAATAATACTGGTACATTGACTGGTACATCCATGGCGACACCTCACGTTGCTGGCGCTGTTGGACTCATGCATAATGCAATGAGTAATGGATTTGCACAATTTTATAAAGATAATCCTGGAGAAGGTGCCCTGGCACTAAAGCAATTGATATTAGACGGAACTGACCCACTAACTTCTCTAAATGGTATAACAGTTTCAGGCGGACGTCTCAATATTTATAATTCTGCACTATTAGTACAGGGATTTATGGCATCGGATTCGTTAGATCCAAATCCAATTACCAATCTTGAAGCAGATACAAACCAAGTATTCTATATTACGCTAAACTGGGATGATCCTACATTATTATTTGGCGGGGATCCCATTACTGATTTTGTAGTTGAAGTCTCCAAGGATGGGAATTATATGACATCCATTGCTCCAGGAGTAGAAACGTATACAAATGGACCATTACAAGGTGCGACTAATTATACTTTTTCACTAATGACCCGTTTAACATCTAATGATTCCACATCAGTACCTATTTCAATCACAGTTCGCGCATCTGGTGGCGATCATGTACCCGGTGATGCCACACATGATGGACGAGTGGATGTGACTGATATTATTCGAGTGTTGCGTTTTATCTTAGAGTATGACGAACCCAATGAATTAGATATGTACACCGCCGATGTAGTTTCTGACGGTGTTCTCAACATTTTTGACGTGTTAGCAATTGTGGATATTATATTAGGTAATTAAAAAGAAAATCTGGATAAAGGTGATTGACGATCGATCACCTTTATTCTCTTTATAAAACATTCATTAATAATTTCCAATCAACTCTATTATTGTTGATTTCATCCTTTGAAACTCCTCCATATCAAATAGTCTTGTAAGAAATACAATATTCCCATTTTGATCAATTACTACATTTCGCGTGACCCCTGATTCTTTGACAGCAAATTTTGCAAAAATCTCAGCTCCAGGATCCAATGCCAATGGATAGGTAATTCCCATCTCTTTAGCAAATTTTTCGACGAGCTCTTTTGGCTCATCTCGATCAACACCAATTACAATTAATCCTTTGTCCTTGAGTGGTAACCAGACTTCTTTTTCTAAATGTGGCATTTCTGTTCGACAAACCGAACACCAACTGGCAGTAAATTGTAGCAATATGACTTTTCCATTCAATTCTAGCAGGGAAGTTGTTGACCCGTCAGGATATGTTAAACTCCAGTCAGGCGATGGATCACCAACATTTACTATATAGCCGCGTGAATCAGGAGATTGCGCAAAAATAATTACGAAAAGTAGTAATGAGAGTATTTTGTATCTCATAACTGGAATCCATGTTCATTCATCCAGTCGTCATCAACAAATTTTGTAAGGTAGTTGCGGATGCCGTCGGGTAAAATGACCAAACAGTTTTGTCCTTCTTCTAATTCTGTTGCTTTTTGTAGCATTGCCCAAACAGAAGATCCACTTGAGCCACCTACCAAGAGACCTTCCTCACGAATAAGCCTTCGTGCAATTCTGAAAGAATCGGCATCGTTTACTTTTACATATTCATCTACCAGTTTATTATCCAGAACTTTAGGCAAGAAATCATAACCAATTCCTTCCACGAGATAGGAGTGAACTTCAGTTCCTCCACCCAATATTGAACCGTAGGGATCGACGCCAATAATTCTAATTCCTGGGATTTCTTTTTTTAATCGTTTTGAAACCCCAGTGATGGTGCCTCCCGTACCTGCTGCGATGACGATCATGTGAAGATCTGTGCCAAATGTATCAAGAATCTCTTGCGCAGTACCATGATAATGAGCATCTGGGTTAGCTGGATTAGTGTATTGATCTAAGATGTGCGAATTCGGAATCTCCTGTTGGAGTTTGTTGGCGACTCCGATATGACTTTCTGGTGCATCCCATGCAGCTTCCGTGGGAGTTCGTACGATTTCCGCACCCAAAGATTTAAGAATGACTTCTTTTTCTTTGCTCATTTTTTCTGGCATTGTGATGATCAAGCGATACCCTTTGACGGCAGCAGCAAGGGCTAAACCAATACCAGTATTGCCAGATGTTGGCTCAATAAGTGTATCACCTGGCTTTATGCGGCCTTCTTTTTCGGCCTCTTCAACCATTCGTACACCAATTCTGTCTTTTAATGATCCACCAGCATTAAGAAATTCACATTTAGCATATAAATTGCACTTTAACTCGGATCCAATCCGATTTAGTCTGACAATTGGTGTATGTCCAATTGTATCAAGTATTGTAATATTGGAATTCATTGTTTCTTTCATCCTCAGAAAAGGCAAAGTTACAGTAACTTTAGCTAAAATAATTTGGAGATATATCGATGGATCGACTATTAGATAAAGTTGCGATTATTACTGGCGGTGGTAAGGGAATAGGAAAAGCAACCGTCAAAAAGTTTCTTGAAGAAGGAGCAAAAGTATTAATAGCCGATTTTGATGCTCAGTCGGGTAATCAGACTGCAGAAGATTTATCATCTTTGGGAGAAGTTAAATTTCTTAAAGTAGATGTTAGTCAAGAAGATCAAATACAGGACATGGTTAAGTCTGTTGTAGATATGTATGGTAGAATTGATATTTGTGTGAATAATGCTGGAATATTAATGGATCAGACGTTGAAAAAACTGGACTCGGATCTCTTTGATAAAGTAATGAATGTAAATCTACGTGGTGTATTCTTATGCACAAAGTACGTCGCTGACGTTATGCGTGACCAACAATCAGGGGTCATTTTAAATGCTTCTTCAGTTGTGGCTCATTATGGAAATTATGGGCAAACAAATTATGTTGCGGCAAAGTCAGGTGTGATTGGTATGACAAAAGTTTGGGCTCGCGAACTTGGCAAGGATGGTATAAGAGTTAACTCTGTTGCCCCTGGATTTATTAAAACCGATATGACAGCAACAATTCCTGAAAAAATAATAGAAATGATGAGCGCAAAAGTTCCCCTAAAGCGGTGGGGTGAAGCAGTGGACGTAGCTAATGTATATGCATTTTTGGCTAGCGATGAGGCAGCCTATATTAATGGTGCAGTAATCAATGTTGATGGTGGAGTTGTTGTATAAAATTATAAAGGGGCTCAATGAGCCCCTTTATTTGTCAAGCATGTTTTGGAAGATTACTGAACTTTAATTTCAATTTCTTTCGGTTTTACTTCTTCAGCTTTTGGGATTTCTACTGTCAAGACACCATCTTTGAAGTTAGCAGAAATTTTATCTTCTAATATTTCATCAGGTAATCTGAAACTTCTGTTGAATTGACCAAATCCGCGCTCCATACGGTAATGGTTTTTCTTTTCATCTTTTGATTCAACATTACGTTCACCGCTAATGGAGAGGGTGTTTTCTTTGAGGCTAATATTAATATCTTTTTTCTTTAAACCTGGAAGATCAGCCGTAACAATATATTCGTCATTTGTTTCTTGAATATCAACATTCGGATTCCAGTTTGAACTGTTTTGAGCCTGGACATTCATATCGCCGAAAAAGTCTGTTAAAAACCTATCCCATTCATTGAAATTTGAAATCATATTGTTTCTTGGATTCCATTTTACTTGTGTCATTTTAAATTCCTTTCATTTGGTTGTTTTGATTCATTTCTGGTATTAAAAAAACAATCATCATACCAGTTTCAGAGGTTTGAAATATTTGCAGGAACATTGCCAGTAACGGCATCATTTATTGCCAATATGGCACTACATGCTGCTATATAGGCAGATCAGACAATTCTGATTCATTCGCATGGTTGTGCTTATCTAATTTTGATCTTATAAAAAGGAAATATTATGAACGATTTAGCAATATTTGGTGGAAATCCTGTAAGAACTAAGCCATTTTCCTCATGGCCAGAAACAAATCATGACTATGGGACTGCTCTACAGAAAGTAGTTGAATCAGGACGGTGGGGAGTTGGAAGTCCACTCATTAAACAATTCAATGAGACTTTCGCCGAAACTCAGGATGCAAAATATTGTATATCCACTAATTCGGGTACAACAGCACTTTGGGTTGCTTTAAAAGCCGCTGGAATAAAAGCCGGTGACGAAGTCATTGTACCTGCTTATACTTTTATTGCAACAGCATCAGCAATCCTCATGGCAAATGCTGTTCCAGTCTTTGTAGATATTGACGCTAACACGTTGAACATTGATGCATCCCAAATTGAATCCGTAATTACGCCTAAGACAAAAGCAATTATGACAGTTCATATAAGCGGAAATCCTGCGAATCTTGGACATATATTAGCTATTGCGGAGAAACATGATTTAGTAGTCATAGAAGACGCTGCACAAGCGCATGGCGCAGAGTGGAATGGAACTAAAGTTGGTGCAATTGGTCTCGGTGGAATATTCAGTTTTCAAACATCGAAAAATTTATCTGCAGGTGAAGGTGGGGCAATAGTTACCAACGATGAAGCATTTATGGAAGCGTGTTTTTCATATCACAATTGCGGACGTGTTATGGGAGGTAAATGGTATGAACATAATCATCTGGGGGGAAATTTTCGATTTAACGCTTTTGGTGCTGTAATGTTGTTGGAACAGTTAAAGCATTTAGAAAGTGAAATGGTATTGCGGGAAAATAATCGAAACAAACTAGATGAACAAATTAGTCAGATTGAAGGATTAACTCCAATCGGTCGGTATGCAGAAACCACACGAGAATCAAATCACTTATATTTGTTAAAGTATGATTCATCAAAATTTAACGATGTACATCGTGATAATTTCTTTAAAGCGATGCAAGCTGAAGGTGTTTTTACATACAAAGGATATACGCCTTTATATCGCGAAGCTCTATTCATTACCAATCCTGACGAATATCCATGGTTAAAAGATCACGATTATCAATCTTTGAGTTTGCCTGTAACTGAGAATATCTCAGATAATGAAATTGTATGGCTAAAGCAAAATCACTTGTTAGGGAATGACGACGATTTAAATGATATAATCCGTGCTTTCGAAAAAGTAACTGGAGCGATTAAAAAAGATCCTGATAAGTTTAGAGACTTAGCTTAATAGCGATTCAAATAGTTCATCGTATGGGTTAATCATTTTCGCCCAATCATATTTGTTCGCTACGCTAGTGTAATCATTTTTTCGTATATCTTGAAATGACAAGATTGCATTTTTAAGTAAATATATCATTTCATTTTCTGTAGAATAAAACCATGGTTTGAATAATGGGTCTGTAAACAATTCAGGATATGTCAATCGTTCTGGTAAGATGGGTAAGGTATTGCAATAGACCGCTTCCATTATACTTATTCCAAAAAAATCCTGAATAGATGTTACAGGTAAAATATCTGCTGACCATAAAAGTCTAGCATACTCTTCGAACGATTCCGCATATCCAAAATGGATAATTTCCTTATTAAGTATCTTTTTAGCTTTTAAAAAAATATCAGGGGATTGACTAAAATTTTCACCAACAACAATTAAACGAAAATCTACCTGTTGATCGTGCAGGCTAAATAGTGCATTAAAAAATGATTCTGGGTTTTTATCATATTCCCATCTATGATTCCATAAAATAGTTGGGATCGAATTTCTATTTTCGGTTTTATACTGATCAAATGCACGAAGATTTAATCCTAATGGCAAAACTGAAGACCTGGCTTCAATAGACTGAACTGTCTTTGTCAATCTATTATCAGGGAATTGCCCTAAATAGTTTTTCAATTCTTTTAGAAATGAGGATTGATGGTATTTTGAATTAAAACAAATTTTATCGCTAGCCAGAGCAGATGCATAGTTGATAAACCCATAATGTTGGTCACGATTTGCCTGTACATCTCTATCTGTAGGGGACCAAGGATAAGATAATTGGTTTTCATGAAAATAAAAAACAATGGGTATATCATGAGTCTTCGCACGGGTCAATGTTAAAAATGTGGTGAGATCTAACATATCCGTGGCTAAGATTAGATCAGTATCAATTTCTTCTTTTAGAAATTGGTTAGCTAAAGATACTGCACCACCATGCATTCGCCACTTCCAAAATCTACCCTCAAGTGAAAGAATTTTAATATTATGGCGACTGTGCTGTTTTAATCCATTTGCCCATTGTTTATGGGATCCGGTGAAATAGGGCTCAAGGAGAAGGATATTCAAGGTTATAAATTATTGTGGAAGATTTGCCATATTAAATGTGCCCGGAACAGGACTTGAACCTGCACAGCCTTGCAGCCACATGAACCTGAATCATGCGTGTCTACCAATTCCACCACCCGGGCATAATGTTCTGAAAAAGAGCGGCGAATTTTACACGGATTCCTATTGTGTGCACAAGGATTAACCTTGTGCCACCATCGACGATGTCCGTATTTTTTCCGCCTTCGATTATCATGGAAAAACAGTTCGTTACAAAAAACCGCAAAGCCTATCATGAATTTCATATTCTGGATAAGCTGGAAGCTGGGGTTGAATTAACCGGAAGCGAGGTTAAAAGTCTTCGTGAAGGGCATGCCAACCTAAAAGAGGCTTATGCCACAATTCGCGGGTCTGAATTATTTCTTATTGGGTGCCATATCAATCCTTATTCTCATACTGGATATAAAGGGCATGAACCATTACGTGACCGAAAACTATTACTCCACAAAAATGAAATCCTTAAGATTAAACAACAATTGGCTGAGAAAGGATTGACAGTAATTCCATTATCCATATACTTCAAAGATAGTTGGGCAAAAATTGAAATTGGTCTCGCAAAGGGCAAAAAAATCCATGATAAAAAAGCCGCTATTAAGGAACGTGATATTAAAAGAGAAACAGATAGAGAGATGAGCAGGTACAAATGAACTTTTTACCAGTCGATGAACAATTAGCTATTATACGCCGTGGAGCTGAAGAAGTACTCCCGGAAAAAGAATTAACTAAAAAACTAGAAAAGTCGATAGCAACAAACACACCATTAAAAATTAAGCTTGGGTGTGATCCTAGTCGACCAGATTTACACATTGGGCATGGTGTAGTTTTAAGAAAATTGAGACATTTTCAGGATTTAGGTCATCAGGCAATTCTTGTGATTGGTGATTTTACAGCAATGATCGGTGATCCTTCTGGCAGAAATAAAACACGTCCGCAGATTACTCTGGAAGACACAAAACACAACGCTGAATCCTATGTAGTGCAAGCTAAAGTAATACTTGATATAGATAGACTTAAAATTGTATATAATTCAGATTGGCTAAATAAAATGAGCTTTGGTGAAGTAATTCAGTTAGCCAGTAAATATACTGTAGCACGGATGTTAGAACGTGATGATTTTACCAAACGATATAAAGCCGAAATCCCCATTTCTATTCATGAATTTCTTTATCCATTAGCGCAGGGAATGGATTCTGTAGAATTGAGATCTGATGTTGAATTGGGTGGTACAGATCAAAAATTTAATCTTTTGGTTGGTCGAGATTTGCAACGTGAGTCTGGTCAAGAACCTCAATGCATTGTTACTCTACCACTATTAGAAGGTACTGATGGCGTTGAAAAGATGTCTAAGTCCTATGGAAACGATATTGCTCTTCATGAAACACCTGAAAATATGTATGGAAAAACGTTGTCTATTCCAGATGATATAATCGCAAAGTATTATCAGTTGGCTGTGGATTATGACCCAGAACAAATGAAAGAAATAGAAGGACTTCTGAATGATTCAAGTGTTAACCCCCGCGATATTAAGCGACGGCTTGCTCGCGAATTGGTAGAATGTTATTATGATAAAGAAAGTGCCATAAACGCAGAACAACATTTTGATAAAATATTTATTAAAAAAGATATACCTGATGATATTCCAGAATACACTTTAACATCGAATGCATTGTTAATTGATATCCTTGTTGATGCTAATCTTGTGCAAAGTAAGGGTGAAGCTCGTCGATTGATTAAGCAGAATGCCATAAAAATAGATGGAAATCCGTGCTTGGATATGGATTATACGGTTTCACTTGGAAGTGGTGAATTAGTTGTTAAAGTAGGCAAACGTAGATTCTTAAGGATTAATGCATGAAAAAAATATTTCTTATTCTCCCATTCATCATTCTAATGTCGTGTAAACAGGATTTAACTCCGAAACTCGTTGTATTAATCTCAATTGATCATTTATCCTATAAGGCATTTGAACATTATTCTGATTTATATACTGGTGGGTTTAAATGGCTAAGAGAGCACGGTGTACAGTTTTCGAATACATATCATGAGCATGGATATACCGCCACGGGGCCGGGACATTTCGTGTTAGGGTCTGGTCGTTATCCAGGATTGGCTGGTGTTCTTGGAAATTCCTGGTATGATCGCAAAACGGAGAAAAACCGATATTGTGTCGAAGACAATGATGCGAAATCCATTGGCATTCCATCTGATGGTCGATCCTATCGTCTTATTGATGCAACCACAACTGGAGATTGGTTAAAGGCGATCCACCCCGAGAGCAAAGTCTATTCCATGGCAGGGAAAGACCGTGCCTCTATCTTCATGGGCGGGAAAAATGCAGATATGTCTTTGTGGTATAATTGGAATGGCGCTTTTACAACGACAGATTATTATACAAGCACTCTACCACATTGGTTAACTGACTTTAACAACAGTTTACATCTAATGTCCTATCGCGACTCGATGTGGACACGGTCGCTATCTGAGGAGAACTACCTAAAATATGCGCGGATTGACCATTTTTTTGGAGAATCAGATAATTATTTGTCTGACGAATATTCACCCGTTTTCCCAATTGGTTTTGACTCAACAATAACAGATTCCATGATTTTGGATTATATCGGCGGTTTCCCCTGGCAAGAGCGAAATACTCTAGAACTCGCCGAAACAGTTATTCGTGAAGAAAAATTGGGCAAAGATAATATACCAGATCTCATTTCTATTGGATTATCTGCCACGGATTGGATTACCCATGATTACGGTCCACGTTCTCAAGAAGGAATGGATAATCTGATAAAAATGGATCACTATTTAGGCCATTTTCTGGATGTCGTCGATCAAGAAGTTGGTTTAAATAATACAATTATTGTTCTTACAGCCGATCATGGTGGATTGGAATTACCAGAATTCATTAAAGTGACAACAGGAGAATATACTGGACGGATAGACGGCACCCTTCGTGATGAAGCCATAGAAAAAGCATTTTCAAACATTGATTCATTAGTTGGTGATCATGATTTTATAGTTCGATATGGTTTAGGATTTTATTTTGATAAAAGCAAAATTCTAGAACAGAATATTAATGTTGATGATATAGTAAAGATTATTAAGTCAGAACTTGAAAAAGTAGAGGGTATAGCTCTCGTGTTAACAAAAGATGAAATACTTAATGCTTCACCCAATGATACTTTACTCACGAGAATGAAACATTTTACACATCCTGAATTAAGTCCTGATTTATGGACAATACAGGAGAAAAATTGGTTGTATCGAAATCCGTATGGAACTAGCCACGGAACACCCTACGATTATGATGCCCATGTACCCTTTGTCATTAGCCATCCAACATTCAAAAGTAAAACGATCAGTGACCAGATATCGACTGTTGATATTGCGCCAACGATAGCAGATATCCTTGGAGTAATTCCGGATAAACGTGTGGATGGTCATAGTCGTAAATCTGTTTTACCCTAGGAAACTGAATGCTACATATTCAATCTGTAACCAAACGGTTTGATGGACTTACTGCAGTCGATAGTTTGGACTTTGAAGTCCACGAAGGTGATATATATGGTTTTTTAGGTCCCAATGGAGCAGGGAAAACCACGACCTTGCGTATGATTATGGGAATACTGGAGCCAGACGATGGTGAAATTACTTTTTCTGGAAATCCTATTCGAAATTTACCAGTCAATATATTTGGTTATCTTCCTGAAGAACGTGGTTTGTACCAAAAACAAAAACTATTGGAAACCATTGTTTATTTTGGCGTACTCAAGGGATTGAATGAACCAGAAGCAAAATCCCGCGCAATTAAGTGGATTGAACGATTTGATCTAAGTGACTATTCTTATAAAAAAATGCAAGAATTATCGAAGGGGAATCAACAGAAAGTCCAGTTGATACTAACTTTATTGCATGAACCAAAACTCGTTGTACTCGATGAACCATTCACGGGACTGGATCCGGTGAATCAATTATTATTGAAAAACATCATCAAAGAAAAACAGGCTGAAGGTGTGACCTTTTTGTTTTCTACACACCAAATGGAACAGGTAGAACGATTGTGTACAAATATTTGCCTAATCAATAAGGGTCGAATTGTTCTCGAAGGTGAACTCACAAAAATACGGCGTGATTTTCGGAGTGAAGTAGTTACTGTACAATTTGATGGCGTTTTGCCCAAAATTGGGATTGAGGACTTTCTGGAAAATCCATCCGTGGGAGAAAGTACGGTAGAAGGTGTTTTGCGAAATGGAACCCGGGAATTTATTAAATGGTTAAATCAATCGGTTGAAATACACAATTTTTCCATGAGGCCACCGACTTTAGAAGAGATTTTCATTGAAACGGTAGGAGAAAAATCATGAGCCAGATACTATCGATCATGAAATGGGAATTTCTCAATCGCATGAAGTCTAAAGTTTTTATTATTACCATGATATTATTCCCGATTCTTATCATTGCCATGAGCATAATTCCAAGTTTACTTATTATGCAGGATGGTATGGAAGTATACCGGGTGGGAATTGTTGATGAAACGAAAAGTATCAATGATATTCTAATGCAAAAACTCTCCACTGAATACAATCTTGAAAATGGTGAATCAAAATTTATCCCATTTGTATTTGATTTTGTTAAGGACGCAAAAATATCTACTGCTAAAAATGAAATCGACGGATTCATCGTATTGCCGGATTCTATCATTCTGGGTAAAGATGCAGAATACTATGCCACATCCTTGAGTAATTTTAAAATTCTGGATGAATTACGTCGTGCGGTCAATCATTCTGTAATTGAGGTCCGTGTCCAACAGGAGAATCTGGAAATAGAAGTGGTCAATAAACTGACGAAATGGGTTGGACTAAATACGTTCGAAATCAGCGAAAGCGGGGAAGCATCGGAAGGAGATGAGTTGGTTAGTTTTTTCATTCCATTTGCCACGATGTTTTTACTCTTCATGTCCATTTTCGTAAATGGTCAATTGCTATTGCGCAGCGTGATGGAAGAACGAACCAGCCGCGTTATTGAGGTGATATTATCGTCAGTAACTCCTCGTCAGCTTATGATTGGTAAAATACTAGGACTTGGCGCATTAGGTTTGGTACAACTACTTGTGTATTTAGCAATTGGGTTTGGAGCATTATATTTTCGTGGAATGGGACAAGCCATTGAAATTGAACATGCTTTCTGGATGATATTATTTTTCTTTTTGGGTTATTTTTTCTATGCTGCAATTTTCGGAACGATGGGTACGTTATTTGACTCAGAACAGGAAGCCCAGCAATCAACCAGTATCATTACAATTATTGTCGTGATTCCCATGATGATGTCTAGTTACTTCATCACAAATCCAGGATCGATGGTAACAAAAGTCATGTCATTTTTTCCACCATTCACACCCTTCATGATTCCTTTACGATTCGGTACTGGAATTATAGAATTATGGGAAGCGGTTTTAGCCGCCGTACTTTTAGGATTATCTGTATGGGGTATGATGATATTGGCAGGTAAAATCTTCCGTGTCACACTTCTTATGTATGGAAAACGTATTACCTTACCTGAGATTATCCGATGGATAAAAACCTAAATATGTTTCTTGGATCATTACTCATGTTTGGTAGTTGATCACAAGAAGAACATTTCCCGATTAATATTTATAATCGAATTTGTATAACACTCAAATACATAGACACTTGCGCATTATAAAAGTGTAATTTCAGCGCCCAAATTTAGCAGAAAATCAAACTTAACAATCATTTATCAATCCACCATTCGTGGCAAATTATCTTGAAAGACTAATTTTAATGAGAAAACAGAATTTTAGAAATATCGCCATCATTGCCCACGTTGACCATGGCAAAACAACATTGGTAGACGGAATGCTCAAACAAAGCGGAACGTTTCATGAGCATCAGGTTGTTGCTGATCGTGTAATGGACTCAATGGACTTGGAGCGTGAACGCGGTATTACCATTATGGCAAAGAACACATCTGTGTTTTTCAAAGATGTGAAAATCAACATTATGGATACCCCTGGGCACGCCGATTTCGGCGGTGAAGTGGAGCGAAGTTTAAATTTGGTAGACGGTGCACTTTTACTAGTGGATTCCAGTGAAGGCCCATTACCACAAACGCGATTCGTTGTAAAAAAGGCTTTAGAGAAAAATCTAAAAATTATTTTAGTAATTAATAAAATTGATCGCGCCGATTCACGGGTTAGCGAAGTTGTTGATGAAGTTTATGATTTATTCATTGATCTGGATGCTAATGAAGAGCAGATAGATTTTCCAATTTTGTATACGAATGCTAGAGATGGTATTGCCCATAAAAACCTAGATGACAGTTCAAAGAATCTTCAACCATTATTTAATACTATTTTGGATTACATAGACGGTCCGGTAGCCAGCGATGATCATACGCCTCAGTTCCTGGTGACCAATCTGGATTACGATCCCTATGTTGGACAAGTCGCCATTGGACGACTGAATAATGGTAATCTGGCGATGAATAAGACCTACTGCCTCTGCGGTGAAAATGGCAATAAACATGGCGTGAAATTTTCGGCTTGTTATACGTATAATGGATTGGAACGCATTAAAGTAAAAGAACTCGAAGCTGGGGATATTATTGCGATTTCCGGTGTGGAAAATGTAACCATTGGAGATACGATTTCATCAGATGAAAATCCTGAACCGCTTCCACGTATCCAAATTGATAAACCAACAGTATCCATGATCTTTTATGTGAATAATGGTCCATTCGCTGGCATGGATGGGAAATATCTTACATCACGACATTTAGGGGAACGTTTACAACGGGAAATGTTAGGTAATGTATCCTTAGAAATAATAGCAACAGAACGTGCCGATGCCTTTGAAGTGTGTGGACGTGGCGAATTACAATTGGCAATCCTCATTGAGACAATGCGTCGTGAAGGATATGAATTCATGGTATCAAAACCCCGAGTTATCACAAAAGAAAAGAACGGTAAAACGCTCGAGCCGATGGAACGTGTGTATTTAGACATCCCTGAGGATAAAGTTGGTATTGTAACAGAAAAATTGTCGGTTCGAAAAGGTCGTATGACGCATATGGAAAATCATGGTCATGGTCGTGTGATCATGGAATTTGTGATTCCGTCCCGTGGATTGATTGGATTTCGCAGTCAATTTTTAACGGACACAAATGGTGCGGGTATCATGAATAAATTATTTGAGGGATATGCACCTTGGTTTGGACCTATCCCGCAACGATCAAATGGTGCCATCATTGCAGATCGCCATGGGAAAATCACCGCTTATGCTGCTGTAGGAATGGTTGACCGAGGTATTTTGTTTACAGATGTTGGTACGGAAGTTTATGATGGAATGATTATTGGTGAACGAAACAGGACAGAAGATTTGACCATCAATATTGTTCGGGAGAAAAAACTTACGAATATGCGTGCTTCCGGTTCTGATAATACAGTGACATTGCGTCCGCCAAAAAGATTATCCCTTGATCAATGTATTGAATTCATAGCCGAAGATGAGTTGGTTGAAGTCACGCCGCTACGAATCTTATTGCGCAAAATGGAGTTAGATGCAGGGAAACGTGGTTCTGCCCGTAAAAGAGAAAAATATGGTGCCTAAGCGAATTGGACGTGAAACTGTTTCTCTCACACGTACTTGAAACTTCATCATTAAACATTAAACTTTGATAGTACCATGAATAGTATTGAACAAATAATATCGGCAGCAGTCACCCTATTTCTTGTAATGGATCCATTAGGGAATTTGCCAATCTTTCTTTCCATTTTAAAAAATGTAGAGGAAAAACGACGCAGAGGAATCATCCTGCGTGAATTATTTATTGCATTGGGTGTGTTAACATTATTTTTGTTCTTCGGTCAGCAACTTTTGAACTTTCTACATCTGGAACAAGAATCAGTAACTATATCCGGTGGTATAGTATTATTTATTATTGGAATTCGCATGGTATTTCCATCCAAACACAATGCGTTAATGGGAAAAAATCCTGATGAAGAACCGTTTATTGTGCCTTTGGCAATCCCATTGATCGCTGGACCATCCACAATTGCAACCTTGATTCTCATGGTCAATAGTAATCCTGAACAAGTATTGGACTTTGGGGTTGCATTAGTTGCTGCTTGGGGTGTAGCTGCTATCATTTTATTATCAGCGCCATTTCTATTTAAGATACTGCGTAATCGCGGATTAGCAGCAATAGAACGCCTTATGGGCATGCTCCTGATTATGATTGCAGTTCAAATGTTTATAAATGGGATAAAAAGTATATTATAGATTTTTCGGTGTGCGTGCCTGAATGATTCCCTTTTCGAGGGCATAGCGCATTAGGGACGGGATATCGTGAATATTGAGTTTGTCCATAATATTCTGGCGATGTTTTCCCACAGTACGTTCAGATATAAATAAATTTTCACTTATTTGTTTCGACGTATTTCCTTCACTAATTAATTGAAGAATTTCAACTTCACGAAATGTTAATTCATTATCGTTCATTAAATCATTATTTTGAAGCTCTTGTAAAAAAATATCGGACTTTGTAGGACAATAGAATTCTTTAGAACGAGTTACATGTTCAATTGCATTCATTACTTCATCTGAGGCGCTATGTTTTACTAAAAATCCGTCAGCTTTATTTGCATAGGAAGATCGAATATATTCATCATCATCATACATAGATAACATGATGACTTTTGTTTTTGGATAATATTTTTTAATTCGTCGTGTCGCATCTAAACCATTGAGAATTGGCATGTCAATATCCATAATTATAACATCAGCATATTCTTTATCAAGAAAATCAATAGCGACTTTACCATTTTCCGCTTCACCAATCACCCTGATGCCATCATGACTATTAATAAGTGCACGTAATCCCTGCCTTAAAATGGTATGGTCATCAACAATCAGGACATTTATTGTACCCATTTAGTCTCCAGTTTTTGGTAATTCAACCATGATTGATGTTCCTTCACTTGATGAAACAATATGAAAATCCCCTTTGAACATTTTGATGCGTTCTTGCATACCCAAGATTCCCAAACCACCTTTGCCAGCCTTCGTATAGTTTTTATCCAAGCCAGAATCAAAACCAATCCCATCGTCATGAATAGCTAATTTAATTTTTGCTTCACTTTCTTCTAAAGTGACTTTGATAAAATGTGAATTTGCGTGTTTGTAAGCATTGTTTAAGCTTTCAATAAAAATTCGATACAGAGCTGTTTGAGCATCTGGATGGATGGATGTAATATCATTTACATTTTCACAGTTTATTTCAATATCAGTACGTCGCTCAAAACGTTTTGCATGATCAATAATAGCTGTTTTCAATCCAAAATCGTCAAGCATGATGGGTCGTAAATCTTGCGTTACTCTGCGTACTTCCGTGATGGTTTGCTTCACCAAGGATTTACATTCATCTAAACCTTCTGCCATCCCATTTCCGTTTGAATTTTTCTTCATTAATTCAAGACTTAAACTCAATGCCGTCAATATTTGCCCAACTTCATCGTGAAGGTCTCGGCTGAGACGTTTACGTTCTATCTCCTGGGCATTAATAATTTCATTGGATAAATTTGATAAAAGTTTAATTTTTTCGTTTTGTTGTTTTCGTATTCTCGAAACTGATGAATAAATCACACCAATAATTACAATAGTCATCGAAATAAAAAATATGGTACCAAAGATAATGGCCCACAGGATGTCTATTGATTCCGTAATGTGAGTATCCCTCCTGATATTATGATACGAGAAATAATTGATACAATGTTATAAATTGTCCAAACAGTAAGCACATTGCTAAATGCAAATACAACAAATGAACCAGTAAATTGAATGAGAAAACCCAATGATATTAAGATTTGGGGACTGAAAAACTCTGGGATAATATCCTGTTGTAGCCACTTATAAATATTAATTAGGATAATGAGTGATAATAGTCCTACCTCAAGCGTAGCAGTAATATTATCGAACTCCATAACATTTTCAAAAGTAAACTTCGAAGCAAACCAAAGTAATCCAAATACAATTAAAACAGTTTTATACCATTTTCTAATTTTCATATCACTCATCCATTCGTAGTAAACATAGCCAATTAGTAAGGCTTCTATTAACGTAAATGTATGCAACATAAATAGGTTGTTTATTGATTGCTTTGCCAGGAGACCTTCCACCAATGTAAAAATAATTCCTATACCGAAATAATATAACAGTATCCGTAGAGATTTATCGTGACGTTTGTAGGTTACAAAAAGAAGTACAAACGCCACGATATCCATAGCATAGGCAATATCTATTATGACGCGTAGTGTTCCCAGAGTTAATTATCCGAATTTAAACTATTAGCTGAACCGCAAAATGGCGGGCAGGGGTGTTGTTTTTCCATAATCAATCCGTCATCGATATCGTCTTCATTGGCCAGAACGCCAGCGAGGACAAAATTAGGTTTATCATCGTCATCCAATCCATTATAAATGCGGATACCAACGCAGTCACTTTGACTTAGTAAGTCTCTAATGGCATCCTTGCCAAAGAAACCCCCTTTAATGTCTTTACCGCTCATTTGTTTGCGATAATTCTTAGTGAATTTAGCTGCTTCGGCTAGTGAAACTCTATGATCTTCATTTCCAGTAAATGCCATGACATTTCCTTTCTTTAGATTGAGTAGTAGTCGTAAAGATAAGCATTTATAATGTATACGGTAAATACGCTCTACTACGTATTATTTGATATATTTGATAGTATACATAACGAAAAGAAGTGAATTAGCATCAGTATAATTATTTGTATTTTAGGTAGAGGGATTATAGCAAAAGTTGAACCTTACGGTAAATTGGGGAGTATATGAACGATAGGGAAGTGCAGAAGTATTTAATTAATTATGAGCGATTGAATCCCGTTCATAATGATTTAGAAGCAGGATTAAATTTTATTTTTACAATTTCTGATGATGAAAGTCATTTTCATTATCATTTTGCATCTCGAAAGCCATTTTCAAATGTAAATCACTTTATTGATCTATGCATGAAAGAAACAATGCGACTTATAAAATATAAACGGTTAGATACTTTGTATCGCGAATATTCACATGAAGAGAAATGGATTGATCTAAACGAAGAATGATCTTGTTTCTGTCATTACGATCCATAGTAGTTGGGAATTCAATTATAAATATGTAGGTGAGATTCCTTTGTCGTCACGTTTTTCATAATGATAAATAGTTACTGTGTTATTGCGAACATGGTGTAGTAATCTTCCAATCTACTAAATGAGATTGCTTTGTCACGCAATGACTGTGTCTAAAAAAACATGAAAAAATACGTAGTAGAGCGTATTTACAAATAATCCTGACTATTTTAGCTTTCTATTAAACCAAGGAGTTAGAATGTCCCCCAAACTAGCAGTCATGGTTATCCATGGCATGGGTTCGCAAGACCCAGACTTTACATCGGCAGATAATCTAAAAAACGAAGTCAGTGACAAACTTAATATAGCAGGGAAGGACCCAGCTGATGTTATCTGGAAAAAGATATACTGGGCTGACATCCTTGAAGATCGATAAATTGAATATATCGCAAAAGCACGTCAAGAATCTGAAATTGATCAATATAAACTTCGCAAATTTATTGTGACTGCTATTGGGGATGCATCGGCATATCGTTGTGTCAAGGATACGCCCAATACCACCTATTATAAAATCCATACCAGAATTAGGATCGCCTTGCATGAATTATTCAATATTGGATTAGGGGGAACTAACGTTCCGCTAATAATTATGGCGCATTCGCTTGGTGGACATATCATGTCCAATTATATTTGGGATATGCAAATTTTTGATCCTGAAAATCCTGTGTTATATCATCCTGAGAATCTCAGCGATTTCGAAAAATTTCACACATTAACTGGCATCGTTACATTCGGATGTAATATTCCATTATTTACATTCGCAAACAGCGAAGTCAAAACCATACAATTTCCTCCTGATTCGTTATCTGAGGACTTGAAAGCCAAAGCCCGCTGGATGAACTTCTATGATCCTGATGACATCCTTGGTTATCCCCTGAGGCCCATAGAAGCATACGCCGAAATCATCAAAACGGAAGATGAAAAAGCTATTAATTCTGGCGGGTGGTTTTCAAGCTGGAATCCCTTGTCCCATAGCGGTTACTGGACAGATAATGATTTCACAAAACCCGTGGCGGAGTATTTTAGTAAATTCATATAGTTACGTTATAAACATTGAGGTTTGCTTATGAATATTAAAAACAATTTACTAATAGTATTAGTGGTAATACTGAACGGTTGTTCAACCTATGTAAATGTAAAAGTTTTAAAACCAGCAAAATTCAACCTAAGCGATACAAAGAAGGTTGCAATAATGGATTTTGATTATGTTGGATCATGGACTTTTGATGTGGATCCAGAACCTGAGACATTTACTGAAATTGCAAAAGAAGCATTAAAAAGCACCTTTGGTTTGGATAAAGAAAAACAAGAACCACCTCATCCTACAAAAGCATTCCCAGGAACAGATGTGTCAGCAAAATTCCGAACAAAACTTGTTAATAACGGTCATTTCACAGTCATTGAACGAGAAGAACTAGAAAAAGTACTCGATGAGCAAAGTCTGAGTATGACTGGTCTAGTTGATGATATTGATGCAGCATATATTGGAAAACTATTGGGCGTAGATGCAATAATTCTTGGTTCAGGTTCGTATAGTGTTACAGATAATGGTGGTTGGTACGAACAAAAGTACAAAGATAAGGATGGAAAAAAACATACTAGTTATACTTATAAAGTATTCAGACTTATTGATGTTGTAATTAATTATAAAGTTGTATCAGTGGAAACAGGACAAATTCTTGCTTCAGCAGAGAATTCATCTGCCAATTATGATGAATCAAAAATATTTTTTCCATACGATGATTTTTCTGAAGAGGAAACAAAAGAAGATGCAAGAGCCAATGTACCAGATTGGAAACCTATAGTAAATAAATTAACAAATAAAGTCATTAGTAAATCAATCAAGCAAATTGCACCATATTACAAAAAAGAAGATCGTGAAATTAAAACTGGTAGCACCGGGGCTATGAAAGCAGGGCTTAAATATGCTGAAAGAAAACTATGGGATGATGCTAAAGAATCATGGGAATTGGTACTAGAGGATAATTCCACAAATGGTCAAAAAGACCATGTGCCAGCTATGTATAATGTTGCTATCTACTATGAAATACATGGTGATCTGGATAAAGCAGAAGAATTATTTGATAAGTGTTTTAAATTGAGTGGTAAATCAGAATATTTAGATGCACGAGCTAGAATCCAAAAGCGAAAAAAAGAACTTATCAAATTAGAAGAACAACAAAACCAAAATTAAATAGACAATTCTAAAAGTCATTTTGTATATTGGAAGTTATTAGTCTGTTTCAGAACAATTAAAAAAAAAGGTTTATTCACTGATAATCATTGGTCTACTAATTTTATTTATCCTGATTTTTACATCCACATTTTTGATTGGATTATATGATACGAAGAATTCACAATATTTTGCGGAAAATTAACATTATTTAGTTGGCGATTTCCCTCCGTACATTTTCTGCCTAACGGGTCATGAAAATTCAAAGAGTCATTTTATTTTTAAGCATTTTCGCCATGCTTCATGGTGAAATTATCTATGAGTCCGGTAGCCTGCGTGAATTCATTGGAGGCACGTCAGAAACCACAGCCTACGATAACTATGTTTCCCACGTCTCCGAAGGAATTGCTGACGAAGGTTACAACGATTATGGTCCAACCTGGTTGGATATACAAACAAATGGTTTTGGTGATTACACAATTATACCACAAGGATCACCAATCCATACCCATTGGGAATCCATCGTCAATGCTCTTTTACAGAGTGATACTACGACCGCCGATCAGCTTCTTACCGATTTATTAGCATCCTATAATTATGATTTGGTATGGTTTGTTGATACAACATTGAGTCAACCATTTATTATGATACGTGAGCGGTTGGATATGAGTTACACGGATATCAACTTACCCGCTTTCCCTGATGATGATGTACATGGCAGTTTCCGCAATGGATGGGGATTATATATTATTAATCCCAATGCAACACGCCAACAAGTCGTATTCGAAGTGCCCCATCCCTGTGATGATTTCATTTCGCCATATATTGGGATTGAGGCATTTCTGCAAACGGATGCTCGCGCCATCCTGTTTGCCGGGGCGGGAAGGGAATTAAAGTGGACAGAAGAAGGCAACTATACAAATAATAAATCATTATCAGATCCATCCCGCAATAGTAACACCGTATTTCATACGTTTCATCGCTTGATTACCGAAACATTGTGGAATGAAGGCCTTCATTCACCCATCGTGCTTCAATTTCATAGTTTCGATAATGGTTCTCACGAAGGGTTGAACTCTATCATCGTTTCTGCGGGAGCTCTACATTCCATTGCCAATAAACCCATCCGCGATATATCAAGTGAGCATAATGATATTATCAATTTCACTGATGAAATCACCATTTACGGTGGAGCATTTGGTCCCCATGGGATGGTCCGTGTAGACAATTATTATGAAGTGTTTTATGATTATGATTTTCATTATTGGGGCGAATATGGTACATATAATATTAAAAAGGCAACAGAGCTAAAAGGTTCATCCGCAAACGTGCAATTAAACCAAACCCATAGTTTGCATAATGGCAGGGATGTCTATGAGCCATTTGTCCATGTGGAGTTTGATGAGAAACCGCAGATTTTTGATTTTCTTGAAATGCCATTGGATACTCTCTACGCCGGGGATTATCCCACATCGTATAACAATTTTTCCATGTTATTTGAGTATTATCAACCTTTTCTGAATGCGGTAGAAGATTATCTAGTTTATTGGGAAACAGCCATAGATGTTACGTCGCCAGACACAGTATCATTATTCTATCCCACGGCAATTTTACCAGATGTTTCATCGTATAGATGGAATCCCGTAGAAGATACGAATTTCAAGTCCTATCGACTTTATTTTGATGAAACAGAAATCACGACAGGTTCGCCCTATCTGGATCGTGAGGATTATCCCATTCTTGCTGATATGCGAGCAGATCGTTTAACGATTTCAAATGATTTACTACCAGATACTTGTTATGTGGCGATCGCATCAGACGATTATTTTGAAAATGCATCTGGCTTTTCTGAAAGTGTGCTGAATTATTTTGAGGGTCATGGATTTCCTATAACAATTGAATCATTCGAAGATACCAATCTGGTTTTTGGATCGTATGGTGATGAAGATGTTGATCCTGATGCCTGGCAAATTGATACATTAGAAAATGGAAATATGACATTATCCTTAACAGGGAATACGTGGAAAACCCATTCCATTGATCCATATCCATTGGATAGTAGTTCAGTTTGGTCGGTGAACATGAAAATTGATTTGGTTGGCGAAATCCAAGGAATTGGATTTAAAGATGCAGATCACGTTTTGTGGTATGGTTTAGCAGGCACAGAAGTATTGGATATTGATGAATGGGTAACGGTTTATCAGGGATATTTTCGATTGAATCAATGGTTCACTGTTCAATTGCCCATCGGTGACGATTGGGTGGCACGTTTTGATTCTTTATCAGAAATCAATGAAATTATTTATGTCAATGATGCCGACGCATCTGAACCGGGTGATATACAATTTAATTCCATTATCGATTTGACTCCCGACCAATATACTCCCCCGGTAGTTACGATTCATCATGATGTAGGCACTATGCGCAGACAAGGTCGAACTCGCAATGTAGACGTATCATTTTGGGCAGAAATTGATGATCCTGATAGTTACGTCTTTAATTATTACTGGCATTTCGGGGACGGGGAAACGAGTACAAACGAAAGTCCAACCCATAATTATTCTGCTATGGATGATCACACGTATTCGGTGGTTTTGGAAGTTATTGATCAGCAAGGCGCAATAGGACGTGGATATACAGAAGTCAGTGTTGATGAGGGAGAATCATCATTGCCGTTGACGATGAATTTTGTAGGTGATATCATGATGGCACGACGAATGGAAGATGATGGGGGCGTTATTCCAACATTGGGTGTAGAAGCTTTATTTGAGCCTACGTTAGATATTTTAGGCAATGCAGCCGATCTGACCATCGCAAATTTGGAATGTCCGTTAACCGATGAGGGAGAACCCCATCCCACAAAATCCATTGTTTTTCGCGGGTCACCTGACAATGTAGATGGGCTGACTTATGCAGGTATTGATATTGTGACATTAGCTAACAATCATAGTATGGATTATGGTATCGAAGGACAAACTCAGACTCAGCATGTCCTAAATGATGCAGGAATTCTTCATAGTGGTGCAGGAAATAATTCAATCCAAGCCTCTGATCCATTGATTATCTCACGGAAAGGAGTTTCATTGGCGTTTCTGGCATCCAGTGATCGGACTGGACAATACAATAATTACCAACCATACTTGAATGCTGGGTTGAGTAAACCTGGTTTTGCATACATGACACCCTACAATATTCGTCAACAAATTCAGGAAGTTCGTGATGTTGTTGATTTAGTGATCATGGAGTTTCATGCCGGAAGTGAATATTCTGTGGAGCCTGGCTCTGATTATGATAATTATGAACCTAGAGACGATTTTGGCGAACAAAGAGTTAGCCGTACCGCTTCCTACGGTATTTCTGATCCTATAGCGGAAGATGAAGATTATTCCCATCGTATCGATGTCCCTCATTTGTGGGATCGTGAAATTCGCCAATTTGCTTTGGATGAGGGCGCAGATGTAGTTATCGTGCATCATCCGCACAAAGTGCAAGGGATAGAAGTTCACAATGGCAAATTGATTGCCCATTCTCTGGGGAATTTTGTATTTGATATGAATTACCCTGAAACCATGCCAACAGTAATCCTTAATGCGGATGCTGAACCTGACGGGTTTACTGCTTTTTCTTTAACGCCAGCATTTTTGGATGGATATATAACCAAACCAGCAACAGGGCAGTTGGGTTTATATATACTGGATGATATTGCAATGAAATCATATAATCTAGACTCATACATCCACGTGGATCGATTTACCAATGAAGCCCATGTGGTATTATATCCCATATATATGCCACAGTATCAAATCCCAAATCGTAGGACATTCGAAATGGTTGCTGGAATTTCAAAACCTATTTCAATTCATGAAATAGGTGGTATCTCACTCATGAATATGGTTGAACCAGATAATATAATGGATATGCGATTTGGTCGTGAATTGATCTGGTATGGGAATTTTGAAAATGAAGGAGCCAATCTTTGGAATGCCAATAGTGAGGATGAACTAATCGTTGATGATGAATCTCACGACGGTTATCTATCTTTATTCCACAGGCGAACACCATCATCAGGTGACAATATTGTTACAAATCTGGTGCACCGTTTGCCCATCAAACCAAGTATCCCAATATCATTGTCGGGATGGATTAAAACAGTTAACGGAAGTAATGTATCAATACAAATCCGTTTTTACCAAACTCGGTATAGTTCAGCAATTCTTCAGGAAGTTGATCTTGGCATTTGGATAACGGGAGATTCAACATGGACTTTTTATTCAAATAATATTGATGTCCCAGGTAACGCTGAATTCTTCGACATCCGCTGCAACAGTGATATGCCAGCGTCAGGAGAAGCACATTCCTGGTTTGATAACGTCAGCGTCATCCAATGGGAAACATGGCTGCCAGTAGGCGGGGATATGGTCATTCCTCATCCCAATGATTATTATGCAATGCAATTATCGTCTGAACCTCAAGACACAAGCGGATTTGTCGATTATTATGAAACATATTTGGCTTATCCACCAACTCTTATTCCTGATTTTGAAGCTGAAAATAGAATAAGCCAAGTTCCATCTACAATTCGTTTTGAAAATACAAGTTCTGGATTGCATGGCTGGTGGGAATGGGATTTTGGTGATGGGTCTACATCAATTGAGAAAAATCCATCTCATCTGTATACGCAACCTGGATTTTATGATGTTTCATTGTCGATCTTAGATCATAATAATAATCTGCAGACAACTACTTATTATGAGTATATCGTTTGTTTGTCTGATTCATTACCAATGGCTGGAGACATCAATTTTGATGGAACAATAAATATTCTAGATATGCTAGCTTGTGTAAATATTATATTTGAAAATATTAATATGACACCCGATCAATTTGTGGCAGCAGACGTTAATTTTGATTTCAAAATTGATATATATGATTTACTAAATATAACGGATATAATATTTTTGGATCGAAGTTCTACGCATATTGAGCCAGCAAAAGAAATATCTTATAAAAGGAACAATAAAAGAAGATAACATAATTTAGTTAAAGTAGGAATTATAATGGATCATGTATTATTGGATACAACATTTCCTGAATTAAAGCTTGTACAGTTACAACAGGAGCATAGCGACGAGATATATAACTTGACCATCGCTAATTATCAACATTTGCGCCAATGGTTGCCCTGGGTGGATAGCATTCATTCATCCAAGGATACTGAAACATTTATTCACTATTATGAGACAAAATTTCAGCTCAAAACAGGAATTCAATTTGGCCTTCATTATAAAAATATTTTTATAGGAGTTATTGGTGTTGATATTATAATAAACAATCATATCGGCTCGATAGGATACTGGATAGGTGAAAAATATCAAGGGAATAGATTTACAACTACAGCATGTCAATCATTGATAGAATATTGTTTTAATTCACTTGAGATAAATAGAATAGAAATTCGTTGTGCATTAGAAAATGGAAGTAGTAATGCGATTCCCAAAAAATTGGGATTCACCTTTGAGGGTATTTTGAGAGAGTCTGAATACTTGTACGATCGGTATCATGATTTGAATATATACAGTTTGTTAAGGAAGGATAGGAATGATTGAATTAAAACATATGACTGATCAAGAATATGATGAATTTTTCCCAATTGTCGTGGATTCCTACACAAACGAGCTTGTAAAGAATATGAAGATGGATGTTGAACTGGCTCGAACAAGATCTCTTGATGAAACAAATAAACTGTTACCAGATGGTTTAAATACAGAAAATCATTATTTCTATTCAATCACTAATCAAAATGGAATGAACGTTGGGGGAATATGGATCCAGATTACTAAAAAAAGTAAATTGGCTTTTATTTTTTTTATACATATCAAAGAATCCTATAGAAGGCAAGGATATGGAAAAAAGGCGTTGGCTCAACTTGAAAATAAATTGCGTGATTATGCCATAAATCGAATCCAACTCAATGTTTTTGAAAATAATGATGCACAAAAATTATATGAAAAAATGGATTATAAGATTGTCTCACATACAATGCAAAAATGGATAGTGAGTGAATAATAGTGTAACGATCTCATTTGAATTGTATCTATAATCTCTTTAGGGAATTTGACGCGAAAATAGGAAAAAGCAATTATAATGGTTTAATGAAGTCCCGGATTACGGCTAACTTCAAAAGTTCATTTTATACAAAAGGAGGCAAAATGGCCGATAATTTAATCGAGTTTACAGATGAAAATTTTGAAAATGAGGTATTGAAATCAGATATACCTGTTTTAGTAGATTTTTGGGCGGAATGGTGCGGCCCATGCCATGCATTGGCACCTACAATAGCCGAAATAGCAAATGATTATTCAGGTAAAGTTAAAGTTGGTAAAGTTAATGTTGATCAAAATCAACAAACAGCGATGAAATTTGGAATTCGAAGTATTCCTAGCACATTGTTAATAAAAGACGGGAATGTTGCGAATCAAGTTGTTGGCGCTGTTCCTAAAAACAGTATTACAAAATTAATAGATGAGATATTAAAATAAACTAACATGAATCGGAAAGTTATAATAATTGGATCAGGTCCAGCCGGATTAACGGCTGCGATTTATTCAGCACGAGCAAACTTAGAACCACTTGTTTTTGAAGGAAATCAACCAGGTGGACAATTAACCATCACCACAGACGTGGAGAATTATCCTGGTTTCCCTGAAGGTATTTCAGGACCAGAACTTATGGACAAAATGCGCGAACAGGCTAAACGCTTTGGTGCAGAATGTGCTTTTAAACATGTCACAAAAGTTGATTTTTCCAAACGCCCTTTCAAGGTTTGGATAGGTGATGATCTTTATACTAGTGATACCGTAATAGTGTCTACTGGAGCCACAGCAAAAATGTTGGGTCTTGATTCTGAAAAGAACCTAATGGGCTATGGTGTTTCAGCTTGTGCAACTTGTGACGGATTTTTCTATCGAGACCAAAAAGTTTTAGTTGTTGGTGGCGGAGATTCCGCAATAGAAGAAGCTGTTTTCCTGACCAAATTTGCCAGTGAAGTATGGATTGTACATCGACGGGAAGAATTACGCGCATCAAAAATTATGCGTAAACGTGCCGAAGATAATCCGAAGGTTCATTTTCACTGGAATTCCACGATTAAAGAAATTCTTGGGACAAAAGAATCTGGTGTCACCGGTGTTGTATTAATAGATACACAAACGGGTGAAAGCCGAGAAGATTCTTGCGATGGAGTATTTATGGCCATTGGTCATACGCCAAATACATCGCTTTTTACAGACATCCTTGATATGGATGACAAAGGATATCTGATTACTCAAAGTGATAGTAGTTACACAAACATTCCTGGTGTTTTTGCGTGTGGTGATGTACAGGATCATACCTATCGGCAAGCCATTACTGCAGCAGGTTCCGGTTGTCAGGCTGCTATTGATGCGGAGCGTTATCTAGAATTTCAAGAATAGTTACTCTCTTTCCGATTCGTCATATACAAGGAGTAAATGATGAGTCAAAAATCAAAACTTATTTATGAAGTCATAGATCTTAAAAAGGTCTACGGCAATAGACCTGTATTACAAATCGGTCGACTTCAATTCCATCCGGGAACTGTTTACGGTCTTATTGGTCCTGTAGGATCTGGAAAATCAACGTTACTTAAAATCCTTGCAGGTCATGAAAAACAAACTGATGGTTCAATGACTTACGAAGGAGAAACCTTCAAATCAGGCTGGTTTGGGAAGGTAACAGGAAATGAAAGCATTTTTCTTTCCTCTTCAGATTCTTTGCCAGAAAACAAAAAAATCAACCAATTGTTTTCTAAACAATTCCCTAAAAAAACCAGTACGATTCAGAGTAAATATTTTTCTAAAGGCGTCCAGAAAACATTTTGGAATCAGCCAATAAAAAGTCTATCACCAGGTGAAAAAGCGTGGATATCTATGATTCAATCTGTGGAAGGTGATCCCCGTGTATTATTGATTGACGATTATGGTACACTTTTAGATTCAGGTTTAGAATATGAGTTTCGACGTCGTTTGAAAAAAATGAACAAAGAATTGGGAACGACAATTATTCTTGCTGCACCTACTGAACAACATATTCGAAAATTTGCATCGGTTCTAATCCATTTGGATAATGGTCATATTGCAAAAATTCGTCCAGGTACACCCAAGTCAAATACTAAAACATATCGATAATATTTGATTAAAAGTGTCCATCTGTGATTACTGGCTTTATTACATCCGACACCTATTTAAAGCATAAAACGGGTTCTGAACACCCAGAATCTCCACAACGATTAGAGGCGATAATTAATTCGCTTAAATCGAGTGGGTTATGGGATCAACTATATCATATTAATCCTACTATCCAAGGTGAAACGAATTATGTTAATTTGGTTCATCCAATGAGCTACCAGAAACGATTTCAGGATGCGGTTGATATGGGAGATACATTTTTTAATTCCAGTGATAATCCTATAAGTAATGATACTTATATGGCTGCAAATCTTGCAGTAAGTGGGACGATTCAAGGAATAAATACGATAATGAATGGACAATGCAATAATGCATTTGCGACCATTCGTCCTCCCGGTCATCATGCCGAAGAATCAAGTGCGATGGGATTCTGCTTTTTCAATAATGTAGCCATTGCTGCACGATATGCGAAATCTATTTATAATATGGATCGCATTGTTATTATAGATTTTGATGTCCACCATGGAAATGGTACGCAACATATATTCGAGGATGATCCATCAGTAATGTATATCAGTTTACACCGATTTCCATTTTATCCGGGTACTGGTGCCGAAGATGAAATAGGACGGAATGACGGTAGAGGTTACACAATAAACTATCCGTTATCAGTACATGCAGGTGATGACGTATATTTAGATATTGTAAATAACTCGATTGCTGATAAAGTTTTGTCTTACCGACCGGATTTGATTATTTTGTCGTCCGGTTTTGATGCACATGAGTTGGATCCATCAGGTGGTATGAACGTAACAACAAATGGATTTAACCAAATGACATCAACCTTTAAACAATTAGCAGACTCAAGTTGTAATGGTCGATTATTATCAGTTCTCGAAGGTGGATATTCATTAAAGGGATTGGCGGACAGTGTGCATGGTCATTTAAAAATATTATCGGAGGAGTCATCATGAAAAGGATTACCCGATCCCAGGATGATCGTATTATCGCTGGAGTATGCGGTGGATTTGCAGATTACTTTAACGTCGACTCAACCCTAATCAGGATGTTATGGATATTCTTTACACTTTTCGGTGGTTCAGGAATTCTGGGGTATATACTTGCCTCGATCATAATACCCGATGAGGGTATTGAAATCAAAACAAAACCCAATCTGGGTGTAAAAAAATCACGTTTTTGGGGATTTATTCTGGTCGTCGTCGGTGTGATTGTTCTAATACAACATGATTATTTGTTTAAGACAATTTTGTATTCTTTTTGGGGCACAAGTTTGAATGCCATATTTTCAATGGGTTTAATTCTTATTGGTGCCTATATGCTATTTTACCGTCGGAAGGACTTGACTGCATTTTTTGATAAAGAAGCAGCTTTGCCTCTTCATTTGTCTGAAACAGACAAAAAGGTAGCTGGAGTTTGTGGGGGCATTGCAGAATCAGTAAATGTAGATTCAAATATTATCCGTCTCATTTGGGTATTCGGTACATTTATGACTGCAGGAACCGGAGCAATTATTTATTTTGTACTAATGATTATTTTACCTAAAGCTACCTATTCAGAAGTGGACGAATAATGGATCAAAAACGATTCGAACAGATTACATCTCAATATTCTGAAAAATCAATTCTCGTAATTGGTGATTTAATGATTGATGCATATCTCTGGGGAATTGCTGAAAGAATTTCTCCAGAAGCACCCGTGCCTATTGTTCATATTCAAGAAACCAATGAAAACCCAGGGGGAGCGGGCAATGTCGTAGCTAATTTGAGGAAACTTGGAGCACAGGTTACAATCATTGGAGTTGTTGGTGATGATAACCATGGCAAAAAACTTGTTAATTTATTTGATCAGAATGGTGTTGATTCATCGGGAATTTTAAAGGATAATACTCGACCAACATCTGTAAAAACCAGAGTGATAGCTCATGGTCAGCAAGTTGTGCGTATTGATCAGGAATCCTTGGAGCATTATTCAATAAATCTTTATGAATCCCTAAAAACAATGACATCTGAAATAGTTAAAAATTACGATGCAGTTATCATTGAAGATTACAATAAGGGTTTATTCACGCCAAACTTCATTCAACATATCATTACCACCTGTAATGCTGAGAATATTCCTGTATATGTTGATCCCAAAAAACAGAATATTGAAGCGTTCAGCAATGTGCGTTTGTTTAAACCGAATTTTCCGGAGTTCTTGAATTGTATACCTGAAGAATTTGAAGAAACGCGATTTCAAGAATTGGGAATGAAACTTCGTGATTCGATGAATGTTGAATTGCTTATGGTTACACGCGGGAAAGATGGAATTGCACTTTTTTCTGAGGAAGGACTAAATACAATTCCAACAAAAGCACGGCGCGTTCACGATGTATCTGGTGCCGGAGATTCTGTCATTAGCACATTTACTCTTTCTGATTTATCCGGAGCATCTGCCACAGAGGCTGTAGTTTTGGCGAATTATGCTGCAGGAAAAGTTTGTGAAGAAGTTGGTGTTGTACCCATATCCCTGGAGAAACTTTCTGAAATCCTAGACTATCACAATAATTCATAGTTGCGTACATTATTTATACTTCCCCTCAAAGAAACAAGGGACATCGTTCTATTTTCGACCGTAATACTGCAATTCGCCTTTTCTCAAGTTGATTCTCGTTTTAATCCCATGGATTGGGTGCTTTTTCGGCAATCTGGTTCCATTACATCAATTTCCCAGGGATATTCATATGTTTACGTGGGGTCATCCCATGGTGGCGTATATCGCTATAATATTTATAGTCAGGATTGGGAAGATCCGTTGACAGTAGCTCAAGGATTACCACATAATTCAATAGAGTCTGTCCATTTCGATAAAAATACTGGAACCTTGTGGGTTGCGACTCCAAAACACTTATCCTATAGCTATGATAGAGAAGGACAGTGGTATAATATCGAGAAAAATGATATTGGAATGAACGACAATCCACAAATAAAAAATCTAGGGAGCACAGATAATTATTTATGTGTTGATGCCAGAACCATGTTTTATCAGCTTGATCGATCATCCGGCGTATTGCTCAATGTAATGCCAAACCTTGATGATCCATTAATTACATGGAGTAGTGGCCGATTGGAATATTTCATGGAATTTCCGCAATATCTGCAAGACTATACGATTACCGATGGCTGGATGATGTTACTCGATAAATTTCTCGATTATTACGGGCGTGAAGTAAGAGCTACAACTATTTTCAAGCAGGAAAATGGTAGTACCTGGATTGGGACGGATAATGGACATATTCTTGTCGCAGATCCTCAGATGGAAATGTTCAGACCGCATAAATTGGGATTAGCAAATAGCGATATTTCATCACTGATTGGAACATCAGCATTCTATCTTGCTGGTCGATTACAACATTCTAGTAAAGGAATTACCTATTTTGATCCAACTCGAAACATAATTGATTGGGTAGACCCCGATGTGAATATTAACCTGCCAAATGTGTCATATACAGCAGGATTAGAGACTCCCAAGCACCTGTGGTTAGGCGGCGAAGGAAATATATCCATTTACAACAAAAAACGGGACTATTGGAAAAATATTATCACCTATACCACGAGTAAAATTTATACAATGGAATGGGATTCAGGTGCAGTATGGATCGGTGGTATTGGAGGCGTTGAGCGTTTTGATGATATAAAAACAAAACAATATCCATTTGATCTGGGAAGTGCATTTCATTCCATAATTGTTTATGATATTGACGTGATAGGGAATGATGTCTGGTTTGCTACCAATTCTGGAATGTTCATTTACAACAAGAAAAGTGAGCAATTAATTCCTGGTAATCAATGGACAAATGGTGATAATGATATCATGTTCATTTGCTGGCAAACTGAATTACAGGATTCGTTAGTATATACTGCCACATCGTCTGGTATTTTTCAATGGAATCTTCGGGATCGTACAAAGAAAATGGTAATGAATCCAACCCAGTTCCAAAACAGACCTGTGAAATCGTTAAAAGTGATTGATGATATCATATTTATCGGAACGGACAATGGGTTATATCGTATGCACAAAAATGGTTCGGGATATTATCATTACAATTATTCATATATTCGTCATATAAACGATATGTATATTAATGATGAAGAATGTTGGCTTGGTACGGATCAAGGCTTGGTCTGGTTCAATTGGAGAATGGATTTATGAAAAGAATTTTTAATGGTTTACTGATAATATTAATGCTCGGTATTGCAGTTGGCGATGTTGGGCGACAGGACAAAAAAAAGTACCAGGTAATTAATGATTTTGAGATAAAAGTAGTTCCCATTGCGGTTTCTGCAAAGGATTCTATGAAGATAATCACCGTGTTGGAAATACCCTACTCCAGCTTGCAGTTTGTTAAAGATAGTAGCGGATTTAAAGCAGAATATGAAGCTACGATTGCTGTTCAAGGTAAAGATCACCATCAATATGAACGATTAATCTGGCAGGAATCAATTTGGGTAGAGGATTACTTGCAAACCATTTCCATTAAAAGTCATGTATCCCATGGAAAACAAATTGTTGTTCCACTCGATGAACTGACAATCGTTGCAGAAATTACCGACTTAGAAACGCACAAAAATGGATATCGTTCAGAAACCTTTTCATATGGTATTAATTCTGAATTGCCCCAATTACTAGAACCAGTTATTTTGGTGAATAAAAAGGGAGATTGGGGATTTGGTCCGAATCTTTTTCCTTTAATTAGTACAAATTATTCCGATTACCCAGAATCGCTTTTTGTTTATATATCTGGTTATATCAACCCAATTCCTTATGAGTTAAATATTTCATTGGAATATAATGAAGAGACAATTTGGGAAGATCATAAAACGGAAGAAAACAATAAAGATTGGTTTCATTACACTATACAAATTCCTGCCGACTCATTGTTTGGAGTTTACATGAATCTTGTTACGGAGATTCATCAAGGTAAAAATCAGGATGAGAAAATTACTGATGTGCGATTAAAACAGAAAGGAATCTCACGATTTGTTGAAGATATTGATTCTGCGCTAGAGCAAATGAGGTACATTTTAAGTAATGAAGAAAAGCAGAGACTAAAGAAAATATCTAATAGAGATAAGGAAAAACTATTTTTTGAATTATGGATTGATCGTGATCCTACACCAATGACGTCATTTAATGAGCTGATGGAAGAATATTATAGACGGGTTAGTTTCTCTAACGAACATTTTTCAAATTTTCAGCCAGGTTGGCGTTCAGATATGGGTATGATATATATTCTAATGGGTCCACCTGATGATTTAGAACGTATCAATATGCCCAACTCAAGAAATTCTTATGAAGTTTGGTATTACCATCGGATTAATGAACGATTTACGTTTGTTGATACCAATGGTTTTGGTGATTTTCGTCTTAATGAACCATTTTTAGGTTATCCTACCAGCGGATGGTAATTTGCTTGAATATTTTTCATATAGTAGACTATCTACATTTAAACAATGTCCTGCACAATTTAAAATACGCTATCTGGATGGCATCGTAAATAAGGATGAATCTATTGAGGCTTTTGTAGGAAAACGTGTACATGAAGTATTGGAGTATTTGTACAATAAGCGAAAAGATGAATCAATAACTCCGATAATAGATGAATTATTTGAAGTATATCATACCTTATGGAAAGATAATTGGCATGAAAGAATTGCCATTTTCAGACGAGAGTTAAATTGGGAATATTATCTTGCGCTGGGCGAAAAATGTATCGCATGGTATTATCGTACTTATTATCCATTTGTTGAACCAGTAATTGGAGTAGAACAATCATTTGATTTTGAATTAGAAGATGGATTTCGGTTTATTGGCTTTATTGATCGAGTTGATAAAACCAATGAAGGAAAAATTACTATTCATGATTATAAGACTGGAAAACGTGCATTAGCTCAAAAACAAGCTGACAACGATTTACAACTATCAATATATCAGTTTGCAATTGAAAATGAATATTCAACAGAAACAGATGTATCGTTAGTTTGGCATTTCTTACAAGCAGGTAGCCGAGTTGAATCTCAACGATCTGATGTTCAAAAATTGAAACATAAACAAGATATCATCAAGCGAGCTAAATCTATCAAATCACATATAGCGAATGGACAAGTGTTTGAGGCGAAAGAAAGTATGCTATGTAACTGGTGTTATTATTGGAAAGAGTGTCCAAGCAAATATACCGCAAACCCTTATTCAGGAAGAAAATATACATGAAATTGACCATTCAAGAAATTGATGCGATTGCCAAAGGATTGACGACAGAAATTGTAAAACAAATTAAAGATCCTTATGCGTCGACGATAAAATCACTGATCACCAAGTGTGGAAAGGATGAAGTCATTGATTTATTTATCGATGGAGCAGCAAATCTTCAAAATAAACGTGCTGGTATTGGTGGTGTAATGTATAGAAATGGAACTGAACTTTATTCATTTTCTGAATATTTACATGATGCCACAAATAATGAAGCCGAATATCAGGCTTTGATAAAAGGGATCCAACTTGCACTTGAATTGAAAATATCTTCAATTAACATAAACTCAGATAGTGAACTTATCGTAAAACAAATCAAAGGCGAGTATCGAGTAAAACATCCCAATATGCAGCCCTTATATGCTCAAGCGATTGACTTATTGCAAAAATTTTCATCATGGAAAATCAGTCATGTGAGACGCGAAAAAAATACTGTGGCCGATAAATTGAGTAAAGACGGATTGAAATCAGTGGAAAAATAGATGTTAGAAGTTTCAATTATATCAGCAGGATATTCATTGAATAAATCAGATCCAGGTAAGGGTGAAATTTCTTCCATACTTAATAATATAAACCTGACGGTGAAACCAGGGGAAATATTAGCTCTTGTGGGTGAATCCGGAAGTGGTAAATCAACGCTAGGATTGGCAATTGTGGGATTGGTACCATATCTTCATGGAACAATGAAGTTTAATGGAGAAGCATTCTCACCATTTGACATGGGAGACATTCGCTCAAAGATTCAATTTATTTTTCAGGATCCATACAGTTCATTAAATCCGAGGATGACTATCGGTCAATGTATTAGAGAAGTACTGGTTAAATCGTTTAACGGATCAGTATTAGAAAGCGAAATCGTTGAAGTACTGAGTCAGGTAGAACTAGGTGTGGATGTAATGGCTAAATATCCACATGAATTATCAGGTGGGCAATGCCAAAGAGCGAATATTGGTAGAGCACTGGCGATGAATCCTGACATATTAATTTGTGATGAAATTGTTTCTGCTTTAGATGTATCCGTGCAGGCTAAAATTTTGAATGTATTGGATAATCTAAAAAAAGTACGAAATCTTGGTATTCTGTTTACTACCCATGATTTACATGTCGTAAAATCATTTGCCGATGAAATGATAATTTTGCATCAGGGGAAAATTGTTGAAAGAGGGTATCCTGAAAAAATCTTTGCTGCACAAGAACATTCTTATACGGCAAAATTGCTACAATCCGCATATGGTTTGGCAGAAAGTTAATTAGGTCAATGATATTGAATAAAAATATCTTTAAATTTTGTACTCTTCGACAAACCGAGAAACATATAATACTATGGGCATATTAAACTCACTATCTAAAAGTTTCAATTGGATTTCAGGTGATATTGCAATTGATTTGGGAACTGCAAATACTCTTATTTGGCTTAGCGGAAAAGGGATTGTAATAAATGAACCATCAATTGTAGCACGATCAGTTAATGATGGTAAAATTATTGCGGTCGGTACCGAAGCAAAAGCAATGATGGGAAAGACTCATCGCGAATTGGAAACAATACGTCCATTACAGGATGGTGTAATTGCCAACTTTAATATGACTGACGGAATGTTGCAGGGTTTTGTTCGAAAAATTAATTTAAATCGCCTCGCACGTCCACGAATTGTGATTTGTGTACCATCAGGTGTAACAGAGGTTGAGAGGCGTGCTGTAAAAGACTCTGGAGAGCGCGCCAATGCTCGTGAGGTATATTTAATTGAAGAACCAGTTGCTGCGGCTATTGGTATTGGGCTTGATATTGGTCAGCCCGTGGGTAACATAATCGTTGATATCGGTGGTGGAACAACTGAAATTGCCGTAATTGCGCTAGATGGAGTTGTAACGAAAGAAACAATTCGTATTGCTGGTGATGAGATGGATGAAGCTATTGTCCAATGGTTTAGAAACGAACATAAATTAGAAATTGGATTGCCTACCGGAGAAGCTATTAAAAAATCCGTTGGCTCAGCAATGAGGATGAAAATTGAAACTATTTCAGTAAAAGGACGTGATTTGGTTTCTGGGATTCCAAAAACCATCGAAGTTTCTTCAGATGAGATTCGACAGGCTTTAAAAGATCCAGTAAATCAAATTGTTGAAGCTGTAAAACGAGCTTTAGAAAATACTCCCCCTGAACTGGCTGCAGACATCCTTGATCGTGGGATTATCATGACTGGTGGAGGAAGTTTATTAAAAGGTATTGATCAAATTATCCGCGAACGGACGAATGTACCTGTCAATGTAGCAGAAGAACCGTTATTATCGGTTGTCCGAGGAACTGGCATGGTATTAGAAAATATTAAACGGTATGAGGCCGTATTAATGTAATTGATTCTGATGCGATCTTTTTATTATGGAATAAGTCGAAATAGACACCACATTACATTTTTCGTAACATTTGTTACATCTGTTTTAATCTATTTATCAAATACTGCTCCAGAGATCATTTATCTCAGGAGTAAATTCATTTCAGTATTTTCCATTCTTACCGAACCAATTTCACATATTCAGCATCTAATGTATGTAGAAGAAGAAAGTGCCTTATTACGAGAAAGAAATACGCAATTAGTTTTACAATTAGAGACATTACTCAAGGCAGATGAAGAAAATAAAAGACTTAAGGGACTCCTTGATTTTAAACAGAAAAATCCACTTCAGCTAATTCCTGGAATTATTACATCCACAGGGATGACTACTGGGATTCAGACTGCGGTTATTGATATTGGTAGGGTAGAAGGAGTAAACCCCAATACTCCGGTACTGACCGATAAAGGTGTTATTGGAAAAATTATTTTAACATCTGATTCTGAATCCATTGTTCAACTAATGAATGACATCAATTATCGATTGGCCGTACGTGTTCAACCCAGTGGAGCTTCGGGAATAATGCGGTATATATCTGGTCAAATTTGCGAAATACATGAAGTCCCTAAAAACGCACAAATTGATGTAGGTGACAGGGTTGTTACGTCAGGATTCAGTGATATATATCCTCCTGATCTTCCGGTTGGTAAGGTGACTGGAGTATATGAAGAGCGTGGAAGTTTTCAAAAAATTATTACTATAAAGATTTACAACGATCTGAATTCATTGAATCATGTCTTTATCATAAAGGATTCAATAAATGGATAAAGCGCGATTATTGTTAAAAGATAGTTTATGGGCTTTGGCAATTTATTTTATCCAACTATTATTAGCAAATTGGATATCAATTAACGGTATTCGCCCTGACTTTTTTGCCATATTCCTCATTTATTTTACCATTCGATGGGGAAGTTTTTATGGTATCATTTATGGATTTATTTTTGGACTGCTACTAGATTTTGCAGGTGCAGGGAGCTCATTTGGGCTATCTGCAATATTATATGTAATGATTACTTACTCAATAGGTTTTCTGTCCATTCGTGTCCATAATATTTCGCCGCTTTATTTGACACTAGGCAGTTTCATTATATTGACTTTCGCATTTTTAATTGATTCATTGTTTCGGTATCCAATTTTATTCGACGCAAATGTTTTGTCCTTTTTACTGAGATGGATATCCGTCTCAGCCTATACTTTAGGATTTATGTCTCTCCTTCAATATTTCATTCCTCTTAGGCGTGTTGTAATTGAATAATGCTCAAAACTGACAACCAAATTCCAAAGTCGAGGCTTTATGCATCCTATGCAGTAATTAGCTTGATTATCATGGTTTTGATTGTTCGCTTTTTTCAGATACAGATATTGAAATATGAGACGTTTTCAAAAAAATCTGATATCAATAGAATAAGGGCAATTTCACTATCCGCACCTCGTGGATTGATCCTTGATCGTAATGGGACAATTCTTGTGGACAATTATCCGACATTTATTTTAAATGCCATACCAGGCGAAATACTGAACAAAAACGAATCATTTATGAGAATTAGTGAATGTACTGGTTTGGATGTAAGTCTGCTTTTGGACAATTATCAAAAATACTACAGAACGAGATTTGTTCCAGTTCGTCTTGCAAAGGATTTGACTTTAAGCCAAATAAGTGTTTTAGAAGAGCATCGATTGGATTTAACAGGTATTCACTATGATCAATTTCCTGAGAGGGTTTTTCCTTCGAAAATTCGCGGATCTCATTTTTTAGGATATGTTAAAGAAGTGAATCGCGACATTTATGAAAAGCTTGATAATAACCAACTTTATGAATTTGGAGATTTAATTGGTTGGCAAGGTGTTGAGAAAATTTATGAAAATGAATTGAAGGGACAAAAAGGAGTAAAGTATTTAGAGGTCAACGCATTTGGCCAAGTTATGGGAAATGTCGCAGAACGTATGGGAGAACGACCTATTCCTGGAAATAATATTCATTTGACAATTGACTCCGGATTACAAGGATTATTGGAACAATCCATGCAGGGGAAACGTGGTGTTGTCATTGTAAGCGATGCCAATAATGGAGATATTCTTGCTTATATAAGTGCACCAGATTATCCTCCTGATCTATTTACTGGAATAACTCACGACGAAGATTGGAATGATATTCTCACAAATCCAGATAGGCCGTTAATGGATCGCAATTCGGGAGGATTATACCCTCCAGGATCCATCCTTAAAATGATAACCCTACTGGCACTAGCTGAAAAAGGAAATTTAAATACTAACTTTTCAATAATTTGCACCGGTGAATATGCATTTGGAGATCGAGTTTTTAGATGTTGGAATGAATATGGACATGGAAACGTAGATTTACGACGAGCATTATCGGAATCATGTAATATATATTTTTATAAGATTGTCCAAGCGCTGAAAATTGATGAGTGGGCTGAAGTGGCGAAGGAATTGGGCTTTGGTGAAAAAGTTGGAATTGATTTACCAACCGAGCAAAAAGGGAATGTTCCAACCAAAGAATACATGAATAAACGATATGGACGATATGGTTGGTCGAAAGGTGCAATGCTAAACCTGGCTTTAGGGCAGGGAGATGTCGTAGTTACTCCCATTCAAATTGCGCAATATGTAAATATCCTTGCCACTAGAGGGATCACGCAAAAATTGCATTTTGGAACAAATCATATTCAAAATATCAATGTGACACCACATTTTAAAGCATCTAGTTGGGAATTAATCGACCGTTTAATGAAAGGGGTTATTTATGATGCGGGTGGTACAGGGAAATCAGCAGACCCCAAGATTGAAGGACTTGTTTTAGCTGGAAAAACAGGAACTGCTCAAAATCCACATGGTGAAGATCACGCCTGGTTTGTGGGATATGGCAAAAAAGGTGAACAGGTAATATCGGCTACTGTTCTTATCGAAAATGGTGGACATGGAGGACAATTTGCGGCTCCAATTGCTCGCGTAGCATTCAATTATGTTTTTCAGCCTAGTCAAATAGTTGAGAACCAATGATTTTAGCGGTAACTAAACGGTTTCGTGAAATTTCTTCTTCGGTACTAGTTCTTCCAATAATACTAACTTTTCTTGGACTACTAACATTAAAGAGTATTGCCCAGCATCAGGATGGGATGACATCATTCGAAAAGCAATTTACTTATCTTATTCCTGCAATTTTGGGATTATTTACGGTTTTATTTATCCCGAAGAACGCAATTCATAAATATTCCTACATTGCATATGGTGCAATTCTTATTGGGATTACCATTCCATATTTCGGAGAATCAACAGCTGGTACTTATAGGTGGATTGATCTGGGTGTATTGAGTATACAACCCTCAGAATATGCCAAATGGATAACAATTCTGGTTTTGGCAAGGTATTTATCAGATCATAAACTCGAAGTAAGAAACTTTACGGTTGTAATCATTCCCATTATATTGGTTTTAATCCCAACAGCAATTATTCTAAAACAACCTGATTTAGGAACCGCTGCAGTTTTATTAACGCCCGTGTTTCCAATGCTGTATTGGGTAGGGGCAAGGCCTTATCATTTATTTTTATTAATAGCACCGATATTAAGTATTGTTACTGCATTTCATATGGCATCCTTTGTCATTTGGGTTATAATTGTGGCTACCGTATTATATTTAAATAGTTCAACTATTTCCCGAGGGATAACTACATTTTTCACAAATATATTTTTAGGATTATTTGCACCATTAATATGGAACTCTCTTCATGCCTATCAACAAAAACGTATATTAACATTATTTAACCCGGAATTAGACCCATTGGGTGCAGCATATCAGATTATTCAAAGCCAAACGGCAATTGGTTCTGGAGGTTTATTAGGAAAAGGATGGGGTCTCGGAACACAGACACATTTAAAGTTTTTACCAGTACAAGAATCTGATTTCATATTATCAGTGATTGGTGAAGAGTTAGGCTTTATTGCAGTACTGTTTATTTTAATACTGTTTGCTGCTTTTATATCTAGAATAGTTTTCAAGGCCTTTGAATGTACAGATCGTTTCTCAGGATTGGCATTGGTTGGGATAGCATCAGTGTTTTTAGCGCATGTGTTTGTAAATACTGCTATGACTATTGGTTTAATTCCTGTGAAAGGATTGCCGTTACCATTTGTTTCTTATGGAGGTTCATTCCTTCTCTCATGCTATATGATGTTGGGCATTGTATTAAACCTTTCTATAAAGAGTCCAACATAGCCATTTTATGCTTTAATATAACTAATCTTTATAATTAGCCTTAGTTATTGTAGTTCCCGGGGTTGAACGGTAAATTTCGCCCGTTATAAATGGTATAATTTGACCAAAAGGCGCTTATGAAATACACTCGATTAATTGCAATTGCTACTTCAACATTCGTAATTCTTTCCATTGGATTTGCACAAAATGATATTGATCGCGAACTAAAACGATTGAATGCAAAAATTAACCGTGAAAAGGTTAGGGTTGATTCATTGGATACGCAAATTCGGTTGTTATTACCGGATTTACGGAATACCCTAGGGGCAACAGTAGCTGCCAAAGCACAAACAGATTCAGTTACTATTTTGCTTATCAATAGAATCAATACTTTGCAAAATAAAATTCGAATGTTAGAAGACAAAGCAGCATATACAGACAGCACAAATTTTGAAATATTGGCACAACTGATGATGATTGAAAACAAAATTGTTACGTTAACCAATAGTTTTACCGAAATTTATTCATTGAGATCAGAGACGACTGATATGGTGGATAGTAGAAAAATCAGTCCTGCTCAATACAAAAAGCAGTATATCAATTATCTGACTAATTATCAAAATGCTAGTTATGAGGATGCCATAGTCGGATTTACAGAGTTGGTTCTTAGTGATCCAATGAATGAATTGGCTGATAATTCTCAATATTGGTTATCAGAATGTTATTATTCTCAAAAAAATTATAAGCGCGCCATTATCGAATTTGAGAAAGTCTTTACGTTTCCTGGGACTGATAAGGATGACGATGCACAATTAAAATTAGCATTATGCTATCAGAGTATGGGAGATATTGATAAAGCAAGAGACGAATACCAGCGTTTATTGGATTATTTCCCTGGGAGTGAATACTTTGAAAAAGCTCGGAATGATTTAAAAAAATTAAATGTGGAAAACTGAAATATGTCTCAAAAAATATTTTATCTAACGACTGAAATAACACCTTTCGCCAATACGGGTACATTAGGTGATTATTCTGCCAAAGTACCTTTGCTTTTACAAGAAAAGGGTCATGATATCCGTACAGCAATTCCAAAGTATGGTTATATAAGCGAACGGAAATATATTCTTCGTGAAGTCATTCGTCTTCGAAGTATTCCATTTGAATTTGAGGGAGAAGAAGTCACAATTTCAGCAAAAAGTGCTTTTATTCCGAAAACAAGAGTTCAGGTATATTTTCTAGAAGATGTTGATAGATTTAAGCCATTATCAAACCTTGTTTACAAGTCAAAGAATGGAAGAATAATCTCCGATATTGATGAGCGTTTCGCCTATTTCAATAAAGCATCGTTGGCAATATTGCCTCATTTATTTTGGAGCCCGGAATTGGTAATGTGCAATGGATGGCAATCTGCTTTTGTGCCTCCTATATTTAAACAAATATATCAGGGTGAAGCATTCTACGAGAAAATAAAAACATTTATGATCATTCATTCTGTTGATGAATATGCCGATTTCAGCAGGTCGTCATATGATAAAGCTGGAATTGTTATCCCTGAGTCCATTAAAGGTGATACGGTAAATGCGTATGAAGTTGCTGCCCATTTTGCAGACAAAATTGTAGTATATAATTATCCAGGTGTTGATAACATGGGTAAATTAGAAGCACTGCCTGGCATCAAAGATCACATCGATAAAATATCTCAATTTGAATGGAATGATGTTGAATCACCTGACTATTCTGCAATTGCATCCCATCTTGATGAAGAATTGCGGAACCTTGCTGACTGATTTGTAGTTGCACCTTCTCATAACACAATAGGAAAACATGAAACACTTTACGGTATTAACTGCAATTGTGGGTTTATTTGCAGTGGAAGGGTGTGAAGACAAACCAATCACTTACAATGATTTAGACACACCGTTCCACTCAGATTCACTCACTATCCAGACAATCACTGGACACACATATTCTACGCCACCCTCAATGGGTGGATATCATAAACTTTATCTTGGGAACTATGAGGATGCAAATACAGGTGAAGTTTATCAAAATCCCTTTGCTTTGTTTACAATAAATCAATATTCAGGTAGCGTTACAATGGAATCATTGCTTGATACAAATATAAGTATTGATAGTATAAAGTTTAAAATAACAAGCGCGGATTCTGAGCAGGTAACAGGTTTTCCTTATTCACTATATTATTTCCCAAACAGTGATGATTCATTGTTTAATGAATATGAAACAAATTATCTTGATGACTATGAAACACTTATATTGAATCCGAAACAAAATGTTAGCAATGCTAGTATTTTAGAAATATCTGATACAATCTATGATGAAGCAGATACTACAAATACAACATATACCGTCAGTAATGTATTCTTGATTAATTTCAATATTCCAATTGATATTTTTGAAACATTTGCAGATACTGTGTCAACTAGTTCAAAGAATAGAGCATTTATGGTTATGCCTCCTGAGGAATTATTGGGTTTATCTGAATTCTATAGTAAAGAATCATCAAATGATCCACGATTTACTGTGTATTACAAAGAATCAGATAATGACACGACGATTAGCAAATCGAATTCATTTGCCATTAATCGTGATTTATCATTAATGATTCCACCGCTCATTATTGAGGCTGATTCAACGACGTGGACGGTCGGCAGGGCAAAGGGATTACAGGCCGTCATTCAAGTTAATTTAGATACTTTAGAGTTGATGGATTTCCCGAGTCAGGCAATTATCAAGGAAGCGAAATTGGTTTTATTTGACGTGGATGACCAGGCTATTGATTTTGACGTTCTTCTATATACACTAGCAGACTCAATTGTGACGTACGAATTAGAACGTGATGAAGATCCCTATTTACATTTTGGATCATCTGCATACACATTAAACCCAAATGTGGTTAATGGGAAGTTGACTTTAGATCTGAAAACAATATTACAAGATATCATTATGGGCAGAATTGAGAACTACGGATTTAAAATTGTTAGTGGTGCTACAAATCCGTTCGATGTTATGCATTTTGGACCACCAAACGGTTCATTAACAGATCCCTATTTGGAGGTGCGTTATGTATCGGAATAGTATATTATTCATAACAATTTTGGGGACAATATATTCTCAATCGTTGATGAATTCATTTGGTTTGGGGTATACTAATACAAACTTTGGAGCTGCATCTGTAGGGAATGGGTCGAATTACTTAACCCCCAGTTTTTCCGAAGGTGTATCCTTGGGAAATCCAGCCACGTGGAGGAATCTCGATTTTACTTATATTCATACAGGATATGATGGACAACAGGTTACATTTGAAAACGGCAGTATCAATCAGTTTTCCGGATTAAATCGCGCACAGTTTATTGTTCCAATAAAATCAAAACATGCGTTTGGTTTATCATTGACGCCGTACACATTTCGTACCTCTGAGTTAACAACACAGTCTGATACTACAGAAGGCCAAATTACAAATAAGACAGAGGGTGGAATTAATGCTCTTACGCCATCAATTGGTGTGAAATTATCGGAACACGAATCGCTGGGGATTTCTTATTCGTTTTTGTTTGGTTCATCCAGATTGATAAAATCAATGGTGTTGGAATCTGTAACCTATGGACAAACTAATCGATTAGATCATTCAGGTAGTTCAATTGATTTTTATATACAATCAGATAGATTTAATAAAGAATCCTTCGGTTTGAATCTCTATGGTCATATAGGAATGACGATAAAACCGATTTCAGTTACTCAATATAAATACTATTTATATGAAGATAATGATGGGTCAGGAAATCATAACACATCAAATATTTCTTCATACGCAGATTTTCCATACGCAGGAAATGTGCCTCCACCAGATACGCTTAAAATAGGAGAAACATATTCGCCGTACACAATGAATTTTGGGTTTAATTATTCTGCAAAACAACGGTGGAATATTGTCGGTGAATTAGGGTTTGTTAATAATAATTATTCCGACGATTATAAAAAGTATTCGCCTTTACAGGATGCAATATCAAATGTTTGGCATCTGCAAATTGGTGTCAATCGATTTAGTGGACACTTAATTCGGAACTGGACTGATCGATTTAGTTATAGAAGCGGTTTATTTAGTAACCGTTATACATTGGATAGTTCAAAAAAATCTATTATAGAAAATGGTTTTGCACTTGGGTTTGGTTTTATATTTGGTGTTACAAAAAACCAGATTGATTTCTCTTATCAGGTTGGGTATAGATCTGGGTTGCCAGAAATAGATAAGGAAACTTTTTCAAAGTTTTCAGTCGGTTTGAGCCTTGGGGATTTATGGTTCGTAAAAAGGAGAGAGTTGTAAATGAAGCTATTCATATCAAAATTAGCTAGTATCGGAATACTAATGCTGGTGATTACCATGTGTGTTCCACCATCTGATGATCCTAATGCAATGAATGCTGCTGATCAAGCCAGGTTAGATTCATTACGTGAACTCAGATGTCCTCGATTAATGAGTAGCGCTGCAGAATACTATCGCAATCAAGACTGGAAAGAGACTGTACAAATCTATAGTCAGTTGATTGATCTTGGTTGCGACCAATGGAATCCGGATTATGCACCACCAGAAGAAATTTATCTTTATTATGCTATCGCATATGAATTTTTAGGAAGTTTTGATAGTTCAGAATATATTTTACTAAAAGGCCTAAAAGTTTTGCCTGACAATTGTGAATTATTAAAGCGTCTTGTTTATTCATATAAACGTCAAAATAAACTTGATGATGAAATTGTAGAGCGTGAACGAATCATTGATCTTTGTTCTGTGGATACAGAAAACATGATGGAATTGGTTCGTGCATATGGTGAAAAGAATGATTGCGATCGCCAAATTGATATATTAAGAAATGTCCTCGAAATAGAACCAAATAATCAGATTGCCAAAGGTGAACTTGTCGTAGCCTATGAAAATTGTGGTAGAGATATTTTAGAAATATATGCTGAAAGGTGCGAAAGTAATCCTGATAATATTTCATACTGTATTGATTATGCTGACAAACTTATTGAATCTGATAGGCCTGAAGATGCTGTAAATGTTTTGAAAAGTGTAATCATGATAGATAATTCATCAAAAATTGCTTTTAAAAAACTTGCAAAAGCATATGAAATGTCAGACGATTTACCAAATGCATCAAAAGCCTTTGAAGAATTATTCAAAATTGACCCAAGAGATGTATCAATTGCATTAAAGGTTTCAGAAGTGAATACACTTGCTGATGATTATGGGAAAGCAATACGTTGGGCTGATAAAGCAGCTCAAATATCCAATAATTCTGGTGATGCCTTAGGGCAAAAAGGACAAGTGTATTATAAAGCGCTTAGCTATTGCCGTAGTGAAGATATATCTGATGATGATCGAATTATTGCATTATTAGCGTTTAAATACTTTTCGCAGGCAGATGAGAAGGGTAACAGGAAATATCGCGGATCAATGTCTTGGTTAGAAGAGAACGATATACTATTCTCAAAAGCCAATTGGTTTATGCTCGACAACGATAAAAAACGTCGTGGTTGGGTTAAGCCAGAATCTAGTTGTTACAGTTGGGTTACAGAAAAGTTAGATAAAGAGCCATCTTGGTAAACATTTAAACTGAGGTTTGTCATGTCCTTTTCATTCCTAAAAGAAGCTGACTCAGAATTATATAATATACTGATGCGAGAAGTATCTCGCGAACACGACACCCTTGAGCTAATTGCATCTGAGAATTTTGTAAGCTACCCTGTTTTGGAGATGGCTGGTGGAGTCATGACAAATAAATACGCCGAGGGCTATCCGGGAAAACGCTATTATGGCGGGTGTGAATTTGTTGATGAAGCGGAAAATTTAGCCCGAGATAGAGCAAAGAAGCTATTTGGTGCTGATTATGCCAATGTTCAACCGCACTCTGGATCGCAGGCAAATATGGCAGCTCTTATGACTTTCGCAAATGTTGGCGACACCGTCATGGGATTGGATTTAGCCCATGGAGGTCATTTGACACATGGGAGTCCGGTTAATTTTTCTGGTCAATTATATAATATTGTATCTTATCAGGTATTAAAGGAAACAGGTCGCGTTGATCTTGATGCAGTACGAGATTTAGCAAAAAAAAACAATCCTAAAGTTATTATTTGTGGTGGAAGTGCCTACCCAAGGCATATTGAATTTGAAGCATTTCGCAGTATAGCTGACGAAGTAGGTGCCTTCTTGATGGCGGACATTGCTCATCCATCCGGTTTGGTAGCTACAGGATTACATCCTTCACCGATGCCATATTGTGATGTTGTAACAACAACTACCCATAAAACACTCCGTGGACCTCGTGGTGGAATGATAATGATGGGGAACGATAAAGATAATCCTTGGGGAAAAGTTGCACCAAAATCCGGACGTGTTAAACAATTATCTGAATTAATTGATTCAATGGTAATGCCTGGAATCCAAGGAGGACCATTAATGCATATTATTGCAGCAAAAGCCGTCGCTTTTGGCGAAGCATTAAAACCTGATTTTAAAGTATATACACAACAAATTATAGATAACGCACAAACCTTGGCACAAGAATTATTAGCAAAAGAGTATAATCTTGTTTCTGGTGGAACGGATACTCATCTTGTTTTAATTGATCTGTCAAATAAAGATATCACAGGAAAAGCAGCTGAAAAAGCTTTGGAAAAAGCAGGTATCACCGTGAATAAAAACATGGTGCCCTTTGATAATCGAAGTCCGTTTATTACTAGTGGAATCCGAGTGGGTACACCTGCCATAACTACTCGTGGTATGGGAATAGATCAGATGAAAATAATCGTTCAACTAATTGATGACGTTATCAATGATGCTGAAAATGAGGACGTATTGAATCGTGTAAAGGGAGATGTGCTAGAATTATGTAAGATGTTCCCGTTATATGACAGATTTCAATCTTAGATTATTGTGAAGAACAGATCAGCAATTTGGTATTATTTATCTATTGCGATTATTTTAGTCAGTTGTTCTCCCGCTACGTATATAACTAATAAAGTTGGTGAGACATTTGAACAGGCTGGATATGTATATCAGTCAGAAAATGACCCTATTCTTGTTCGCGAAGCCTTTCCGTTCAATCTAAAAACCCTCGACATATTGCTCGCATCATCCCCCAATAACGAATCGTTATTAGAATCTGCTTCATCAGCCTATACAATGTATGCTTATGCGTTTATTTTAGAAGATGCTAAACGCATGAAGGCTGAAAATTACCAAGCTAGCAAAAAAGAATTCTCTCGTGCCCTAAATCTGTTTTTGAGAGGGAAAGAATATGGAATCCGTGCTCTAGAGCAAAAGTATCCCAATATAAGGGAAATCCTAGTGGATCAACCATCTGTTGATGAATTTAGTTTTCAGGAAGACGATATCGAATTGATTTATTGGACTGCAGTTGCTATTGCAGGTACCATATCTTCAAGTCTGGGTAATTCTGAATATCTTATACACCTTCCTATGATTGGGTGGCTTTTTGAACACGCACTTCGACTCAATGCCGATTGGAACAATGGTTCCATTTACACAGCAATGATTTCATATTCCATTAGTCGACCGGATGCCGGTACAAATGCAGAACAATTAGCACGAATGAATTTTGATAAAGCTATTGCAGCATCACATGGACTAGATTGTAGTCCATACGTATCGCTGGCTGAAACAGTTTCAATAAAAACCCAAAATAGAAAAGAATTTGAAGAGCTATTAAAGACCGCTCTTGAAATTGATGTAGATCAAGATCTTAATAATCGTTTAGCAAATATTTTAGCTCAGGATAGAGCAAAATGGTTGTTGGAACAAACTGACGAATTATTTTACTAAAAAATGAAAAAATATTTACTACTCTTCTCACTAATTCTTTTTTGCACTGGTTCTTTGTCCGCTAAGAAAACAATTATTAAAATGGCTACACTTGCACCTGAAGGAACAGAATGGCATGGAATGCTAGTGGATCTTGGACAACAGTGGGAAGAAGCGACCAATGGTCAAGTGATTTTGCGAATCTATCCGAATGGTGTCGTGGGTGATGAGCGGGATATGATTCGAAAAATGAGAATTGGTCAAATACACGCTGCCGCAATTACATCAGAAGGATTATCAGAATTAAATCCTGATGTGAATATTTTTATAACCCCATTAATATTTGATAATTATGACGATGTAGATTATGTACGTTCACAAATTGGTGATGAATTAGAAGCCGGAATTAAAAAGAACGGTTTTAAGTTAATGTATTGGGCGGATGTAGGCTGGGCATACTGGTTTGCAACAAAACCTATTCGAACACCAGAAGATTTGCGGTCAATGAAAATATTTACATGGGCGGGTGATTTCAAGGCTGCTGCCCTTTGGGAAAAGGGCGGGTATAATTCGGTTCCCCTTTCATCCATTGATGTTCTTGCTGGATTACAAACCGGATTAATAAATGCTATGGGGACAAATCCTTTGGTAGCGTTGTCCATGCAATGGTTTAGCATCGCAAATAATATGAGTGATATCAAATGGGGTCTACTAACAGCAGGATTGGTTATTGATAACCGAACATGGAATAAAATTAGTCCTGAGTATCAGGCTATAATGATGGAGATAGCTGAAAATGTTGGGAAAGAGCATCAAGAATTTAACCGATTCAAAGATCAGGAAGCTATAGATGCGATGAAACAATATGGTTTAAAAGTTCATACATTAACAGATAGTGAAAAAGCAGAATGGAAAAAGCTTTTACGAATATGGTATCCTGATATTAGAGGAAATTTTATTCCAGAAGAAATATTTGATGAAGTTGTCCAGTTGATGGATGAAAGAAATAAAACAAAATAAGCACGTGTTCTTACGAATATTTCGATATCTGGAAGACGGTCTGACTCTAGCTGTTTTTTCCTTTTTGGTTCTAATCCCTGCTTCGGAGATTGTTACAAGATTATTCGGTTTTTCATTATTACCTGCATCTCCCGTTATCGTTCAACATCTTACCCTTTGGATTGGATTTATTGGTGCAGTATTAGCGAGTAGAAAAGGAAAATTACTTGCGCTAACAACAACGTCTATTTTTAAACCTCGTGAAACTTTCAATGCTACTCAATGGTTTGCTCAAGTCGTCTCAATTATTATTGTTTCTGCACTTGCATATGGAGCTATAGAATTGGTGCGCATTGAATATCAGTATCCCATTGAAATCGCACCGAATATTCCCCGATGGGCAGCACAAATAATCATGCCAATTGGTTTTATTCTGATTGCTATGCAAATGGCGATAATGAGCAGTAAATCATGGAAATTTCCATTATCAGTATTAGGTGCAGGAATCCTTTGGTTGGTATTTAATAGATTTGATTTCTTACACGAATATACATTTTTTGTTTGGTTGGGATTTGCAATCATTGTTTTTGCATTAATAAAAGGTGCACCAATATTTGTGGGTTTAGGTGGGGTTGCCGCCCTCTTCTTTTGGTTTGATTATGTGCCAATATCAGCGATTTCAGCAGAGACATATCGAATAGTTGTTTCACCGTCACTTCCGACAATACCACTTTTTACTCTTGCAGGATATCTTTTAGCAGGAAGTAAAGCCTCTGAGCGAATGATGATGGTATTTCGTTCATTATTTGGATGGATTCCTGGCGGAACGCCCATCATGGTTGTCGTACTAAGTGGATTCTTCACAGCCTTAACAGGCGGATCTGGTGTGACTATTCTTGCCTTAGGTGGGTTATTATATCCTATGCTTCGAAAAGAGGGTTATTCGGAGTTATTTACAATTGGATTAATTACTGTATCTGGTTCTGTAGGTTTATTATTTCCACCAAGTTTACCGGCCATTGTTTACGGTGTAACCGCTGGTGTTTCTGTTCGCGACGTATTTTTAGGAGGTTTGGTTCCCGGTATAATCCTGATAGTCTTTATTTCTGGTTGGGCTGTTTATCAGGAAAAGGAACAACGTATAAAACGCAAACCGTTTAACCTTTTAGAAACGTGGCAATCATTATTGGCTTCAAAATGGGAGGTTATTATCCCTGGTTTAATTTTATTTGGAATATTTAGCGGTTTTACGACACTCGTGGAAACAGCCGCGATTGCTGTTGTTTATATCCTTATTATCGAAATATTTATATATAAAGATTTAAAATGGAAACAAATTCCTGGAATTATTTTAGAGTGCTCATCGCTAATCGGAGGAGTCTTAATTATCCTAGGTGTTGCCATGGGATTGACCAGTTATTTAGTTGATGCTCAAATACCATTCTTATTGTCAAATTGGGTGAAAGCAGTATTCACGTCTAAACTTGCTTTTCTACTTGCTCTCAACGTTATGTTGTTGATTGTTGGATGTTTAATGGATATCTTTTCTGCAATCATAGTGGTTGTACCATTAATCGCACCATTAGGTGCACATTTTGGAATTCATCCTGTTCATATGGCTGTAATATTCATTGCTAATCTAGAACTTGGTTTTTTAACACCACCTGTTGGAATGAATCTATTTTTATCAGCATATAGATTTAATAAAACAATGCCCGAATTATATAGGGCTACTTGGCCATTTTTCATAGTTCGACTTATTGCTGTTTTACTAATTACGTATGTTCCATTTTTTACACTATGGTTTTTAATGTGATGAAATACGTGGGAACTATCACAAGTAGTAAACATTTCTTGATTGAACGACGAGCTGGGGATATATTCGCCGGCCATAAATAAGGAGTAGTTAATAGAATAATTGATAACATTTGGGAATTTTGTTTTCCCATTTAATACAATTAACATTGGAGAAAATTAAATGAAGCGAATTTTAGCGCTGTTCGCACTACTTCTTATTGCATCAACTTCTATTGTTTTACCGCAAAGTGAAGCAGGTGCAATTTTTTTACTTATCGCACCAGGTGCAAGAGCAGGTGGTATGGGTGAAGCCCAAGTTGCTATAGCAGACGACGCCTATGCTAGTTACTGGAATCCGGCTGGATTAGGCTTTCTAAAAGGATCTGAATTCGGGTTCATGCATGTGAACTGGCTTCCAAATCTTGCTGATGATATTTATTATGAATTCTTTGCTGGTCGTCATCATATTCCTATGTTGGGAACGGTTGGTGGGCACTTAATATTTCTAAACCTTGGTGAACAAATCCGGACAGACGAAGAAAATAATCAGTTAGGAACCTTCACAAGCTATATGATGGCTGTGACAGGTTCTTACAGTACTCTTCTTTCACACAAATCTTCGATTGGTTTAAATGCCAAAGTTTCATATCAGCATTTAGCTGAAATAGGTGCTGGAGCTGAAAAAGGTAAAGGTACATCAATTGACTTTGGCTTTGATATTGGATATTTAAACAAATCATTTTTATCTGATCGTCTAACTTTGGGTCTGGTTGTTTCGAATATTGGTCCAAAAGTTGACTTCATTGATCCTGCACAGGGAGACCCACAACCCACGAACCTAACTCTTGGTTTAAACTTTAAATTAATTGATACAGAATACAATAAAATCAATATTGTATATGATTTGAATAAAATGCTTGTAGCTGCTTATCCTGACATGGATTGGGATGGGGATTACAGTGTTGGTGGTTATGATGAGGATGGGAATTTTACACCTGAAGGTGAATACAATGAAGCAGGGCAATTAGAAGTAGCTCATAAAGATCCTATTTATTTAGCAATATTTACATCATGGGTTGATGATTGGTTACTTGGCGGAGATATTGATATCAGTAGCAGTGCTGGAGAAGCAGACCGCGAAATTGGTGGTTATGAATGGCAAGATACAAATGGTGATAATATTGTAGATGCGGATGAAGTGTCTAAAACAGATGAATTTGAACCTGGTGAAGTTGGTTGGGGTAAATACAATGCTGACGGTAAATTAGAAGTTGGATCAGGTAAAAAACGCACAATGATGAATGAAATTGACAAGCTAATTCATAATATTGGGTTTGAATATTGGTATTCCAGTTATTTCGCAATACGTGGTGGAATGATTTATGATAAAACAGGAAAAATATTTAATCCTACTTTTGGTGTTGGATTACGTTTTGCTGACTATGGTTTTGATTTTGGATACATCTCTGGAAGTCCAGGTCATCCATTGACAAATACAATGCGCTTCTCTTTGAACTGGGTATTTTAACTAGTATTATATAAATAATGTTTTTACGGAAACATGCAGGTAGATATGTATTTATCTGCCTACTTTTTTTAGTTTCTTTTAATTTTGCAGAAATTACCGGAGAAAAGTCAATTGTGGCCATACGCGTTTCTTTTGTGCCGGATGTATCTCTTGGTACCAGCGGAGATGGTACGTTCTTGTTATCAAACGATACCATATTTTGCAGCAAATACACTATTGATCCCACCCCACATAATAGGGACTATTTCTATTCGCAACTCAAAGCTGTAAACGCCTACTTTTCAGATGTATCCAATCAGCAATTAACCATTGATCTTTCTGATTCGACAGTTTTTCCACTTGGGCAAGATAGTAGTTACACCTTACCCCAAACGATGGATTATTATCATCCTTATGGTGAAGATGATGTACACGATAAACGCCTAACTGAATTATTTCGTGATGCCATTGAGGTGGCCTATTCGGTTGACAGTATTGATTTTTCTCAATTTGATGTAGTTGTTGTCTTTCACGCAGGTGTGGGACAAGATTTTGCTTTACCATTTTTAGACCCAACACCTGAAGATATTCCATCCACATTTATTGACAACGAAATGATTCAAACTCATTTGGCATCAACTGGCATAAATCCCGGTGGATTTGAAGTGCGGGAAGGTCTTATTCTACCAGAAACACAAAATCATCTTTTATTCGAAGATCTTGAATCGGCTTTTGGTACAGAATTTAGTGCTTGTGAATACCAATTTGGTCTAACAGGTACATTTTCTCTTATGCTTGGATTTATCCTGGGTTTGCCACCGCTATGGAATACTGAATCAGGAGAAAGTGGCATTGGCGTATTTGGACTTATGGATCAAGGATCCAATAATGGGCGTGGTTTAATTCCTGCTCCACCAGACGCATGGTCTCGATATTTCGCTGGTTGGGAAAACTTGGAATTTGTAAGTCCTGGAGATCATGTAGATGTCATTAGAAGGGATGAAGGAAATCTAAAGTCCCTGGCTGTAGATGGCGACGAATACTACTTATTTGAAAATAGAATCAATCAATTTCGAAATGGTGTATCTATTGATTCGGTACGTTTTGCACTTTGGCAACAGACTGATGATTATCCTCCCTATGTGAAAGTGCTTTTTGATTCGGTTGCAATCACGGTGGATACAACCGGAGTTGTCATCAATATTCCCAATTATGATTTAGGTTTACCAAACTCAGGAATGCTCATTTGGCATATTGATGAAACACAAACTTATGATGGTATATCCAATTATATGGTAAACGGTGATCGTGAGCATCGCGGTGTCGATTTAGAAGAAGCCGATGGTGCGAAGGATATTGGTTACCCATCCATTTTTCCATTTAGTGACCCTTCTGGTGGATATTTTGCCGATATGTGGTATAAAGACAATCCTGAATATGTTCGCTTCAATCCATCTCTAAAAGGTGAGAAACCAGTTTTTGGTCCATATACAATACCGAACACCCGAAATAATGAAAATGCAGCTACTTATATTTCGATTGATTCAATTAGTGTCGTCGGAGACACAATGACATTTCAAATCAGTAATTCATATATGGTTGAAGGTTTTCCTATATTAGACTTGGGATTTCATTTTCAATGTGATTTAAATAGCGATGATTCTTTTGAATATATTACTGGCAACGATTCTCTAAAATTAACCACTGATTTATTATCTGATGGAACTGCATTTCATAGTATAAAAGATACAAATTTTCAAGTCATTACAACTGCATATAACTCCAACGACGGAGCAATTGGAATTATTGAATCGGACACTGACTCCATTTTTATTTCTGTTTATAAATATCAAAATGATTCACTAATACCGCTGTGGCAGTATTCCAGCACTATGGATCATTCATTTATTGCAGAAGGTCACCCTGATTCTACTCATATAATAATTCGCACATTTGACCAGGATTGTTTGTTTGACGGTTTAAATGAGTCCTGTAATCCACGCAGTGATGTGACAAACCTTGATAATGTTTATTCGCATATAACGATCGATGGCGAATACACTGAAACCACAGCATCATTAAGTGATGATGGTATTCTCTGTATTAATGATGAGACAGTGTCAGTAGGTGAAAATTTTATTCAAATAGTTGCCATTGATATGGACAATTCGCAGGATGTGGAAATTGTTGGGTTATCACAGGATGGTGACTTATATGTGTTTAATGCCAATGGAACGTTGTTTTCTGGTTTTCCAGTTCAGGTTGAGAATGCTGAGCGCTTATTAATTCGTGATTTATATGGTGATGAGCATCCTGAAATAGTTGTGCAAAATACTGACGCTGATTTTCTGACTTTCAATTGGAAAGGGAAGAACGATTATTTTTTGGCGAATCCAAGTGAAGGTAAGCTTATTCAGCTTGGAGAGTATAATCATATAAGTGCTATTTTCACTGAAGACGCAGTTTGGACAATTGATTCAGTCACAAATCAGACGTCAGTGAATTCTTGGTCAATGCAATATCAAAATCCAAGCCAAACAAGAACATTGGCACTTGAATATGATGCTCCACTTAGTTTTGAAGCCAAGATTCTTAATGTTGAAAAAACATATGCTTATCCCAATCCTGCACAAAATGGATATGTAAAAATTCGTTGTGTTGTTGGAGAGGTTGATAAGATTACCTGCGAAATATTTGATATTGCAGGTTATTTTGTAGCAAGGTATTCAATTGATAATCCCATCGCGCATGATCCTAATGAAATTCTTTGGAATGTAAAAGATATCGAACCTGGTGTTTATTTTGCCAATGTGAAAGTGCAAAAAGGATCAATATCTGAACAGAAAATTCTTAGAATTGGTATAATCCAATAAAGATTTTTGACTTATAAAAAATGAAAAGAATTTTCGGATATTTCATTGTTGTTTTATTTGTAGGCTTTAGTTTTGGTCAAATCCAGTACAATCATCCTGAATTGAATTGGCATTCGTTTGAAACGGAACATTTCATGATTCATTTTCATGATGAAACGGAACGGACAGCTAGAGAGGGTGCTTTTGTTGCAGAAACAGTTTACCCTCACGTAACAGCATTGTATGACCATGAGCCTGACGAAAAAACCCATTTGATATTTATTGATACAGACGATTTTTCAAATGGAGCTGCTTATTATTACGATAATAAAATATTTATTTGGGCATCACCGTTAGATTATGCCTTGCGTGGAAGTCATCGGTGGCTTCAAAATGTTATTACTCATGAATTTGTTCATATTGTTTCGATCCAAAAAGCAATGAAGGCAGGGCGGAAAATTCCTGGCGCATATCTTCAATTTATGGGATATGAGGAATACAAACGCAAAGACGTTTTATATGGTTTCCCCAACAAATTAGTGAGTTATCCCGTTCCGGGGGCAATTGTTCCACCATGGCTTGCTGAAGGAATTTCACAATACATGTACGATGGTGCAGACTGGGATAATTGGGACACACATCGCGACATGATTCTCAGGGATCGCGTTTTAAATGACAATTTATTAACGTTGACTGAAATGAACACCTTTGGTAAAAAAGGTATTGGAAATGAATCCACATACAACTCAGGCTATGCACTAAGCCGATATATAGGTGTAAAATACGGATCTGATAGTTTCAGACGAATTATGGAAGAAATGGCCAAGCCGACCCAATATTCTATTAATTCAGCCATCAAAAAGGCTATTAATATCCCTGCATCCAAACTTTATCAAGATTTTAAAATGACTTTAGAGTCTCGTTATGATTTTTTAACGGAATCCGTTACAGAAAACAATGTTTCAGGTAACATACTGATTAGCGATGGTACCACAAATATTTATCCTACCTGGCATCCTGATGGGAAATCCTTTGCATATTTATCAAATAAACGAAATGATTATTTTGGACAAACTGAGTTGTACATATACAATTTAGCAGATGGGAGCGAAGAGCGGATTGCAAGTGGAGTTAATAGTGCTGCATCCTGGCATCCTGATGGAAAGCATATATTTTATTCTAGCAGACCGGTTCGTCCTAATAAGGTGGGTTCGAATTATTTTGATATTTTTGTTTATAATATTGAAACAGAGAAAGAAGAGCGATTAACTGTTGGTTCCAGAGGCTATGCACCTGTATATATTCACGAAGATTCTCTCATTGCTTACTTGTCTACCTATGATGGCAGTCAAAATATTCACATGCTGGACTTGAAAGACGGTCAACGATATCAATTAACAGAATTTGATGACCATCGAATGATTCATTCAGTGGCTTATGATGAAAAGAATCATCAATTACTTTTTGATTATACCAATCACCATTTTAGAAATATTGGATATTATTCTATTAGTGATACTGTTGTAGGTGATTTGATTGCAGAACCTATGTGGGATGAACGAGACATCTCAATTAGTAACGGATCAATTTATTATTCAGATGACCGCTCCGGAATATTCAATTTATATACAATAAATGCTACTGATGGTTCACAGGGATACCTGACAAATGTGCTGGGCGGTGCATTTATGCCGGATATTTCTACAGATGGAAAAATCCTTTATTCGCAATATGATAACGGTCAGTATAATATAGCGATATTGGATACAGTTAAAGTATTGCATGAAGAATATGTGGGATATTCACCATCCTATTATTTGAGAAATAACAATTTAAAACCGCCGCTGGTTACACAAGACACAACGGTTGCAACGACCTACCATGATCAATTTGCAAAAATGTTTATCATGCCAAAAGTGATGCTCGATTATGGTACCATTAAACCTGGTTTTTACTTTTATCAAAGTGAAGTGATAAATAGATTAAATCTGTTTGGTGGTGTTTCTGCAAATTCTATTAATGATTTAGATTTGTTTTTCATTTTTGAGTTTAATCGGTTTTACCCAACTTTATTTTTGGAGACATTCTATATTACTAGAAACATCCAGGAAAATAGTTCGTACAGTGATACTTATGTCCTGGATGATCGAATCCGTTATAGATTGACCTATTTCCGTGGAGGTCTTCGGTTTCCAATTCTTGGAGTGCACACACTTGAGATATCATCTGCGTGGCAAGTTTATAGGGCTTTTATAGATCAATCCATTCCTTCAGAAAAAATAAATGCCGGATTTGCATATGATTATTATCGTGGCTGGGTGAGTAGTTTACATTGGCATACTAATGCAATTAAATCTCGACTCGATTCAGATATTGTTCCATCCAAAGGATTTGAGGTCGATGCGACATTAAATTATGAAAAAAATGATTTTATCGAAGGATTAAATTTATCTGATGCCGGAACAATTGTACCCGATTTCAGTAAAGCTAATGATCTGCTGAGATTTGAAGGGAATGGTGAATATCACTGGGAAATCCCAAAGACAAACCGTTGGACATTTTCATTTGATGCGATTGCTGGATGGATGAACAATACAGAAGCTGATTCTTTCTTCAATTTCTTTGGTGGTGGATTAACCGGATTAAAGGGGTATCCTTACTATAGTATTGAAGGTAATCGCTTAGCAATTGGTTCATTCACATTTCGTGTTCCGATTTTTAGAGAAAAGCATATTCAATTAGGATGGTTTACATTACAGAATTCCGTGATGGGCTTTATTGCCCAGGGCGGAGATGCTTGGAGCGATTCTTTTGACTTAAAACCATCTTTAGGATTTCAGTGGCGGTTTAATGGGTTTTCCTTTTATAATTTCCCAACTGCAATTGGGCTAGAAGTTCATCAAGGTCAAGCAAAAGTAACTAATACAGTTAATGACAAGGTATATACATATGGAAAAGATAATCGATTTTACTTCACTTTATTATTCGGTTTTTAAACGTCTTGGCATACTAGCAATTTTGTGTGTCGTGGTTGATTCACAGCTTATAGCTGATTCTCCGCTCGATACATATAATCCTCGGTTTACAAATGTTAATCCGATATTTAGCTCGAACTTTACGACGTTTATTGATTCAGTAGACAAAGATGAATTTTCTACTGATCAATCAACGATATACCCTGGGCGACCTTTGGTTATGTCTCTTGTAATCCCTGGATTAGG